>JBAXRA010000017.1:0-12962 GCA_037131455.1 bacterium
GGGCTGGTGTTGGCAGTTTTGTCTTGGATGTATTTGAGGGCTTTTTCTTTCATGAACCGATTATATATTATTAGATGGTATCGTCCAATTCAATACCTACCCCAAACACACAAATCCTGCTATATTCAACCCATGAAATCTACCACTTGGGATGTCTGTGTCATTGGTGCCGGCCCTGCAGGAATGATGGCTGCCGGACACGCTGCGATGCAAGGAGCATCGGTTATTTTACTTGAGAAAAATTCAAGACCTGGGGAAAAACTTTTAATTACAGGAGGCGGAAGATGTAATGTTACGAATTATGAATTGGACGTCAGAACTTTTTTAAAAAAATACAAGGATAATGATAAGTATCTGTTCTCGGCATTTTCACAATTTAGCGCGAAGGATACTTTAGAATTTTTTAATAAAAGAGGAGTTCCAACAAAAGTTGAAGCGGAGGGTAGAGTTTTTCCAGAAAGCGACAAAGCTGAATCAATATGGAATGTTCTGATAGATTTTATAAAAGAACAGAAAGTACATATTGAAACCAATGCTGTTGTATCATCTATAACAAAGGACTCTGTAAAGCTAAAAAACGGCAAGGATATTTTTGCCAAGAAGTTCATTTTAGCCACAGGAGGAACTTCCCGTCCTGAAACTGGTTCAACTGGGGATGGATTTCCATGGTTAAAGACCTTGGGACACACGGTGATAGATTCAAGTTCCTCATTGGTACCAATAGCAATAAAAGACACTTGGGTTAAGAAACTTCAAGGAGTGACTCTGACTAATGTAAAAATTACCACCTATCAAAACAACACTAAACAAGATTCAAATAAGGGAAAAGTTTTATTCACACATTTCGGTATAACTGGTCCAACAATTTTGAACATGAGTAAGGATATTGGAGAACTTTTAAAATATGGAGAAGTAGAGATTAAAATAGATTTACTACCAGCATTTGATCACGGCATGTTGAACACAGAATTACAAAAACTTTTTACGACTGAATCGAATAAGAAAATTAAAAATAGTTTAAGCGCTTTAATTCCATCATCACTAGTTGAACCAGTCATTGAACTTTCAAAAATTGATCCTGATACGCAAAATAATAAAGTTTCAAAAGATATGCGAATGAAGTTAATTGAAACTATTAAAAATTTAAGCTTTCAGGTTGATAAACTTTTAGGTAACGACAAAGCAATAGTTTCATCTGGTGGAGTTGCCCTTGATGAAGTAGATTTTAAAACGATGAGGTCAAAAATTGTGCCCAATTTATACTTGATTGGAGATGTGTTAAACATCGATCGACCATCAGGTGGATACAGCCTCCAATTATGCTGGACGACAGGGTTTGTGGCGGGAATGGATGCAGGGGAAAATAAATAAAAACACAAATTAGCATTAAGTCAATATTTTTGCTATACTCCCCTCACATGAAAAAACCCACTCGCAAAAACTCCGGAAGTCGTGCCACTCGCCCAAAACGCGACATGCATTTTGCTACCCGAAGTAAAACACCTTTCATAAAACCCGAAGTCGCTGAAAAGCCCGAATTCCCTATGCGAATTAACAAATACCTAGCCAAAGCCGGGTACGCCACCCGCCGAGACGCAGACATCCTTGTAGACAAAGGCCTAGTATTCATCAACGGTGAAAAAGCCGTCTTAGGGACAAAAATAAACAAAGACGACAAAGTCGAAGTTGAGCAACGTGGCCCACAAAAAAGTTACGTATATTATGCATACAATAAACCAGTCGGAGTAGTCACACACTCTCCTCAAAAGGGAGAAAAAGATGTCGTTGAATCTTCAGGACTTAAAGGAGTATTCCCGGTTGGAAGACTTGATAAGGATTCACACGGACTTATGATTCTGACAAATGATGGAAGAATTACTGACAAATTACTAAATCCCGATGGATCTCACGAAAAAGAATATTCTGTCATGGTTGTAAATTCACTTCGTCCAAGTTTTAAGGAACACATGGAAAAAGGAATAGACATTGGTGACGCCATGACAAAACCTTGTCGAATCAAAGTCACAGGAGATAGAACTTTTAATATTACAATTACCGAAGGAAAACACCACCAAATTCGAAGAATGTGTGAAGCAATGCACAACGATGTTAAACATTTGGAACGAGTTCGAATTATGAATATTCGATTGGGAAATTTACAGACAAATGCGTTTCGAAAAATTGAAGGACAAGAACTAGATACTTTTTTTGAAGCCCTTTAATTACTTTTCATAAAAATGATTTTAAAAAAGTGATAGAAATAAATAAACAAGGTTCGAACCACTCCTTGGGATTTTAGCCTTCGGGCTGAGGTAGGCATAGCTAGATTTCGATTGAAGATCACCCTCCCTTGTCGTGACATTCTTTTGGCGGTATCAGTGTCGTTCCCATAAAAAAACAAGGTCAGTATTGTAGCCACCTGCTTTCTCCAATGCATCAGCTCGTAATAAGACATTTCCCCCTATTAATACCCCCCTCATTTATGTAATTTTCGTAGCAATATATTAATCATAAAATAAAAAGCTTTTTGAAAATAAAGTGAAAACCATCTCGTCATCTTCGGAGCATCATAATAGTCATATGGCCCGCTCACAGCCACCACGTCTTTAGCTAAAAATGAATGCATCCCTTTTTCTACCCAATTAGAATGCGGTATGCAATCTGCATCTATGTTTGCAATAATGTCTCCCTCGGCCTCAAGTCGCCCTCATTCACGTGCCCACTGGGTTCCTTTTCGATTCTTCGATAAAATTTTTAATTTTAGACCGTGATATTTTTCTTTGTATCTATGTAGAACTTCCCTTGTTGCATCAGTGCTCGCATTATCGACCACAATCACTTCAAAAGTGTGATCTGTCTGCTTAAAAACAGCATTGAGGGTTTTCTCAATGTAATCTTCTTCGTCATAGGCAGGAATAACAATAGAGACTTTCATAACTATATTTTACCACCTAGAATATTTTGTAAGGTCGACGTACCCACATACTTTTTCGAAGAATGAGCAAGATCTTGCAAGATCCTATTTGTTGTTGTCGCATCTGGAAGTGACATAACGGTATGCTTATTTTCAATAGGAATGAGGCTAAAAGCCAATGTTGATGACGCGGTGTAATCAACTGGAATTGAAATATCTACAGCCAAGCCGTGGGTGGTATCGAATGAAAAATATTGATCAAAAATAAAATTTCCCAAAGAATAAAATATTTTATGTCCGTTATACTCTTCGATTGATTCTACGATGTGCGGGTGGGCACCAATAATAATGTCTGCGCCAGCATCAATCCATGTGTGGGCCAAATCCCTCTGAAGTTTTGTAGGCGTTTTTTGATATTCAATTCCCCAATGTGGCATCACAATAACGATACTGGCAGTTTTCTTTAATTCCTGTATATCTGAAATTATATTGTCGGCATTCTTGTATGCAAATTCATGATACCCAATTAAGCCTATACAAAAATTCTTGGACGATGATGCTGTCACTTTGTTCTTTCCCACATCAATACATTTCACAATACTGTGTCCGGCGAGATTCCCTGGATCACCAAAAAAGTCGACTCCCGCATCCGTCAAATAATGTCTAGTCAGTGTAAGCCCTACTTCACCCCTGTTGGCCGAATGGTTGTTGGCAAGACTGACAACATCAACACCTGCTGATTTTAAAGCAGCGGCAGTCGCAGTCGCAAATGTAAAATCAAGTGGAGCATTTCCTGTACTACCATTTTTTTGCAAGGTTTTCGATGCAAATGTTGTAATAGATCCTTCCAAATTTCCGACAACGAGATCTGGTCCTTCTACCTGTGTTTTATCGAAAAGTTTTTTAGAATCGCCAAATACAAATTCATACCCCTTACTGTTAATTGTTTTTCTGACGGCACGGTCAAACATCATATCACCCACAAACATCACATGAATTTTGGGATGAACTGGTGGTAAGGGTGCCACAATTGGAAGCACCGTGACTGAAGTACTAGTAACTTCTGAGACATCCTCCGCGTCTAAGTTCACCATACCAAACATCATGGCTACAGACAAAAAAGCTAGAAAACATAAGCCTATAATGAGGATGTGGCGAGGATGTGCGGACATTTAGTTCATTATAGTATACAGCACCATTACATGTATTACTTTCGCCTTGGCAACGGGTGCAAGTGCGCAGCAATACCCACAGCCGCAGCGATAATAAGAAGGTTTTTAATAATGTATTGACCCTCTAGAGTTGGAACCATCATTCCTGACCAAGTTGCACTTGTAACCAGAAACAGTGGCATAACCGTTGTGACCATGTGGAATAATAATAGCGGAATCACTACTCTTTCAAACCCCTTAAATAAAAACATCAAACCGATTAACATTTCAAATAAACCAAAGAGAACAATAAAGACTGAGAACGGCATAATCGGCATTGTGCTTTCAAATAAAGATTGAACCAAGGGACTTGCAGGGCTCATACCAATCACCTTCATAATTCCAAACCAGAAAAATACTACGAATAATCCAAATCGTGCTGATGGTTCTGAAATTTTTCTGAAGAAATGTATAAGCTCTAAATCTAGTGTGCGAAGTTTCATTTTAAATTTTTATAGTTCTTGCAAACTTACCAACTATAGGTAATTCCTTTTGCTTCTTTTGAACTACATTTACGATTCCAATCACGGCCAAGACAAATATGACTAATTGTAAAAGTCCGATTATTGGCATAAGTGGCCAAAACATTTTCATAGCAACCCACAGTACTGCTTCACAAATCACAAGCACAAGGCCTTGCTTGATATGGAACTTAACAAAAGGATTTTTTTTAGAAGTAAGAAGAGGAATGATGACTAGTATATTTAAGTAACAAAGGAGTCCCATAAACAAGGACTGATCTGAATCTGAAGGATGTTCCAATTGCTCTGTCACTGGCTCTGGGACGTGAATTTGTTCGTGCTTTTGATTGTCTTCTGTCATGATTTTAAATGAGTTTTTAAGAGTTCTATTTTACTACACAATTATATAAAATAAAATCTACTTAAGCGCATTGTATACATAAAGCCGTTCATCTTATTGAAGTATTACCCCAACTTTTTTTAATGCTTTTATTCTCACCTCGTAATCAGGAATAGTTTTCTCAACCAAACTCCAGAATTTTTTCGAATGATTAAATTCCCCCAAGTGACAGATTTCATGTGCCACAATGTAATCTGCCAACTCTTCTGGCAAAAGTGCAATTTTGTAATTAAAGTTTAGATTTCCCCTTTTTGAACAACTTCCCCAACAAGTTTTTTGATTTTTAATACTGATTTTGTTGTACTTAAAATTATAGAATTTATTAAATTGAATAACTTTCTTGTGAGCAAGTAAACGCGCGATTTCTTTTTGTTCCAAATAGCTTGCTCTACTGTCCTTTATTAGAGGCTTGAAAGTTTTATAATGGTCAATTCTCCCTTGAATCCAGGATGACTTATCAAGAACAAAATTTTCAATTATTTTTTTACTTGCATAATGAGGTGCAGTTACTGTTACATTACAATCAACACCTACTGCTAGTCGCAAATGTCTAGACCTTTTATTAAGCTTGAGGGTGTAGGAAATCATTTATTTATAAGTGCGAGTTTTTCCAATCTAGTTAATCTTTTTAAAGCGGCTTCTTTTGCTCGAGAGGTAGCAAGTGTTTTGTGTCGCGAATGCCAAACCAATGTAACTGGTCTTCTAATTTTTGTGTAATGTGCACCGGATTTGGAATTATTGTGCTGATGAAGTCGCTTTTCTAAATCATTAGTTGAGCCTACGTACAGTGTGTCGTCTTTGCAGCGGAGGATGTAGGTGTAGTGCATTGGTTTTTGTAAGAAGCCCTATTTGAACACCATCACCCCACTATCCATCTTCAAGTCAAAGGCAAGTTCTCCTTTAGAAGTAAAATGGTAACTCGAAACTTGAGATAATGAACTAGAAAAATCACTTTCCTGCGAGCCTTCACAAAACATCAAAGTCGACATCATCTTATCGAAAGTAATTTTATTTCCGCTTATAGTGTATTCGCCACCCACACCGTTACAATCAGTCGTTGCTGAAAATTGATTTGGAGATTTGAAAGTCAGAGTAAATCTGTTTTGAACTTTTGGAGTAATTATTTTTCCATCACTGTATGTAGTATTAATCCAATTCCACTTCTTCATATCAAGTGTCATCTTTTCAGGCGCTGCTTCTCCTTCAAAATTTTGAGCAACTTCTCCAAATTGTAACGTTTTAGGATCAAGAAGTAGCCAGATACTTTTTCCCACAGATGGTGCTATCGCAAAACTTTCACCAGATTTTCTGTCAGCGTAATTTACAACAATGATATTTCCCTTACCCATATTTGTAGATTGTGGAGAAATTCGATCACCAATAAGAACTCCTTCTGTTCCAACATAACCATCCGGCGTATTCAATGCGGCTACCACATAAAAGAAAGTGCCACTTCCACCTGTGTTTTGAGTCATTATAAAGGCAATATCGTCTCGGCCGTCGTTGTTTAAATCATGGACCACTTCGTTGCCAAAATACTGGGTTATGATTTTTGAAGAGGAGTTTGCTATTGGCAGTTCAGATTTACCATCATTTAAAGTAACATTTAAGCCATTAATTTTGTAGGTAGCGTTTTTAAAACTAACTACTGTTTTTTGAATTACTAGATCTTTTGAGGAATTATTTTTATATATAAAGTATGTGATTACCGAAGCAATAATAAGTAATAGGACTACAGTGGTGATTTTTTTCATATTCAAAGTATAGCAGGTTTTGTCTAAAGCCTCTGCTTCTCCCACAATTCATGAAATCGTCCTCTAGCCCTATGCAGTTTTGTGAAACTTCCCTGTTCAACTATTTTTCCATTCTCTATCACTAAGATTTTATCCATCTCTTTAATTGTAGTAAGTCTGTGCGCAATAACGATTGCGGTCACTGATTTGAAAAACTTGTGAAGAGAATCTTGAATTTTTTCCTCTGATTCAACATCAAGGTGCGATGTAGCTTCATCAAGAAGTAATAACTCTGGATCTTTAAATATCGCTCTCGCTACACCCACCCGTTGTTTCTCTCCACCTGACAATTTCACTCCCTTTTCCCCAATTAAAGTATCTATGCCAAGTGGTAATGCCTTTGCAAACTCTAATACGTGCGCCACGTCCAATGCTTTATCAAGAAGTTTCTCATCATCGCTTCGGTCAAAGTTAGACATTGTCACATTACTGCGTAAAGGAAAATTAAATACTTCTGTATCTTGAAGCACCACAGCAGTGTGGTTAAAGTAATCACGCTTACTGATAGATTTAAGTGGTACACCATCAATTAAGATTTCACCTTCATAATTTTCTCGTTCCTTAAGAAGTAATTTGAAAAGGGTGGATTTTCCCGCACCAGATAAACCCATGACTCCAATTTTTTCTCCACGCGAGATTGTAAAATTTACATTGTCCAATATTTTTTTATCGCCATATGAAAACGAAAGATCCTTGATAACTATCTCCTTCCAATTTTTAGGCATAAGAACCTTGCCTTTTTCTACGTCAGTGACAGGCTTAACATCAAGAATATCTATCATTCTGCCAACGTCCTGTTTTCTGATGGCAAAATCCTGAGAGGTGTCTGCAAGCTTTGTAACAGATCTTTGTATATGGGAAAAATATCCCCAGAAAAGCACCATAAATCCCAGCTCGTATTTACCATTCATAATTCCAATCCCGATATAACACATAATGATAATACGGGATATCTGCACAACTATATTCTTTACAGCGCCCCCCGATTGAAACCAGAAAATGCGTTTCTCTATTAATTTATAAAGTTCATTCCCGAGATTTACTACCTTGTCCGAAAGCGGCTTAACCATGGACATGACTTTGACGCTTCTAATATTATTTATCGATTCATAAATAAGCCCTGAGTATTCTTCATCCTTAATATTCTCTGTCTTTTTAGCGGCCATAGCGTTTCGTGTATAAAAAACTGAAATTACAAAATAAACCACCAGAAAGGCTATGGTTGTAAGAGCAATAGCTATGTCAAAGCGTGAAATGATAAATAGAACCCCAAAGATACCCACAACAATTTCTATGAAAGATCCAAACCACATACGTACAAGTTGATTGACCCCATCGGCACCTCTACTTATTCTCTTTATCTTATTTCCGCTATTTTCTTTTTCATGCCATTCAATGTCGAGCGAGAACATATGCTTTAATGTTTTCATTTCAGCTCCAATACCCGATTTTTCTGCCAAAGGAAGTCCCCAATAATTAGCAAAGTAGACGGCTACGAAATAGGCCAAGCAGACAACAGTAAAAGTTATCATTATGTTCCAAAAAGGGCCGAGTGGTTCACCTGGATTATAAGATGCAAAAAAAGTAGTGATGGAAGCCAACGCATATGCTGGATAGAGCCAGATAACTTCACCGAAAATTCGAAGAATCGAAGTAAAAATAAAACGACCCTTGTAAGGCCTGACGAATGAAAATAAATTCAGAATGAGGGAAACGGTGGAGTAGGAGTTTTTTGGCATCTTAGTGCGACTCATTATAACTCAATGTCGCAAAATGTTCGAGTGTTTTTAACTTATTTAAAACTTATCCAAAATATCATCTACCATCACTCTGGCAACATCCACAACCTATTCTATTACCAACTTCAGTCTTTGAATGATTTTAGACAAGACATCTTCAGGGATAGAATCTACTACCTTATATTTACGAGCTGAAATATCCATAGTTCTAACTTGATTTGCAATCGCAACACCCTTGACCTTCTTTGTGTTAATCTCTACTTCAAAATTATAGCCTTTAATCTTGGAGGTAATAGGACAAATAACAATTAGTCCTGTTTTTTCATTATGTAAAGTATGAGAAAGCACCACGGCTGGACGGTAGCCCTTTTGTTCGTGACCAGATGCGGGACTGAAATTCAATAAAATTATTTGACCTCTTTTCATTATGTTTCGATTATTTCCATTCCAATATCATCTCCCCAATCGTACAACGGGTGACTATTTTCAGGTGTGATTCCTTTTAATAAGTCCTCCAGAGTTTCCTTTTTACTTGGCACAACGAGAATATTACCTGCACTGTATTCAACAGACACAGGATCGCCCTTGTGAAGCCCCGCTTTTTCAGCAATGTGTTTTGGGATGTGAATTCCTAGGCTGTTTCCAATTTTATGCACTTTTGTTGTCATGTTAAAAGTATATATTTTGTATATACTTTGTCAATTAATAAAGACATACTAAATTAGTCACATTAAATTTATATAAAGAAAAGATGAAGGAATGACCACCTCTCCTTGCTATTAAATGCTACACGGATTTTAAGTACTGTTTAATTCTCTCACGATCTTCATTTTCCTTATCCCCTTTGAAATACATTTCTATATACATGAAAGTTAGCTTATCGTGATGATATGCATAAATAATCCTAATTGATCTATCTCTCAAACTTTTGCAAGCAAGGCGTGTTTTCACTATTTTAACCGTATCTGAATGATGTATTACCACGAAATTTGTACCCATTCCTAGTGGATTAATTGCTACGAGTTTTTCCAACTTCTTCAAGTCCTCCGTTAAACTTGAATATTTTTGTGAAAGCTTTTTAAACTCCTTTTCAAATTCTGGTAATTTATTAAAGTGGTTCATATTCTCTTACAGATGTTCTTTCTGGACGGTAAAATACATATTCATAATCAAGTTGCTCTTTATCCTTAGCAACAAGCCATGGTGTATCTTCATGTGATAGTGCTGAAATTTGTTTAGCTGTCATATCAGACAGGCGCTCTAATTCCCAGTCAATATGTGCGACCTCTGTGCCTGACAATTCAGACAGGTTGATAGTTTCCTTTGGATTAACAAGGTATTTTGTTTGATCGTATTTATAAAACTTACTTTTTATTGACTCTAGCTTACCTTCTTGCTCAAGCTCATCTACAATTTTTGCAAAAGCGATCGGTGTAGGCCCATGAGTATTCTTCATATATCGTGCTCCTATAAGTTGCTCTTCAAATTTTTCATAATAATCAAAATCCATAAAATATAAAAGCTTATAGAGAACGGTTTGACCGATATTTGGCTTTCCACCAACCTTAGACAATACGTATAAAAGCACCTGCTTAAACTTCTTTACTTTTTCCTGTGGTACTGAGATACGTTCTTTTACCTCATCACTTATTTTACTTTTTGAGAGTTTTGTACTCTTTCCCAGAATGACTTCAGGGGTATTACTTTTTCCAATTTGAATATCTTCAAGTGATATTTCAAATATCTTGCTTAGCTCACTTGCTTCAGCTAAGGTTAATTCTCTCTTACCTTGTTCAAAAGCAATATATGAGGAACGAGAAATGCCAACCTTCTCGGCTATTTCTAGCTGAGAAAAACCACGTTTAATACGCAAAGATTTGATGTATTGGTTAGTCATGTGCCTATCTTACCGCATGTAAGTATAAAAATCAAACATTTTGGTGTGGGTAAATACGACATTTATGTTAGGGTGCTTTACAGATGGTGAGGGGTTTTTATGCATATTTATATTTTAACACCTTTGATTTTTCTCATCGCCAATAAAAACATACTTCCATCAAAAATTGTAAAGTATAGAGGGAAAATAGCCTTATAAATATCAAAAGTTTCTGTGGTAAATAAACTTAGGAAACTAGCGATAAAGAAAAGTGACCAAAAACCAACACTCTCGCTCTTTGGATTAAGCCAAACTTTTTTATAGGTAGGAATTCCACCAATAAAGTGAGCTACGAGACTGATTAGTAGATTAATTAGAGGTGCTTGGAAGAATACCCAGATTAATATACTTACGACGAGAAGAACTGTGCAAATAATTTCGGTTAAACCAAAATCCCTTGTTCCTTTCCAAAAACTGACTAAGCAAATTGATAAGTTTCCTAGTAGAAATATAAGAGCGAGTATCATTGAAGAACTGGTTCCAGTTAGAATAACTCCGGCAAAGGCATTTATGGATAAAAGTAGCCAAATGATTCGGCTGAATAAGCTAGGTGAATACTTACCTTGAAGCATTTCCTTGGTTCCGACAAAGTAGGATGCGGTGCCGAAGAGGAGGATGAGGAGGTATAGTAAATTATTCATTTAATTTAAAACTAAATAAAGTCATATTCATTTACCTTAATATTTTCCTTAAAGTACTTACGAAGTCTTTCATCCACAATATAAATATAAGTTCCTTTTATGCCTCGAGTTAATAAAGTCTTGTAAATATTGATTATATATCGATACAATTCTTCTGGGTCTTCTATTCCCCTCCATCCATTTGCATCCCTATAATTTTCCTTTTTAACAATCAGTTTGTGATTTTTATCATCATACGAAAGTTCTGGACCAATAATCACTCCTATATAGTTTAGATCATATCCTTGAATTGTATGGATACAACCAACTTCGTTAATTGCGTTTTTTGAGTTTACCCAGTCGTGCGGAACAGTGTTCCAAGTTAACTTTAGTCCGTCTATTTCAATATCATGCTTATTAGGGTTACCTCTTGAAACCCATTCCCAAGCATATCCAGCAACCATGCGACAAAGGCCATGTCTTTCATTTTTAGTTTTAATATCCTTAACCATTCTGTGAATATCATCGTAAATTTTTAAGTCATAGTTTGAGAATTCGTACTTATCTAACTTTTTTAAATCAAACAAATCATCAATGAAATTAATATATTCTTCACCAGCATTTATTCTTTGCTGACTTACTAGGTCATATTTAATAGGATTAAGTTCCTTGAATCTACTCGGTCTTACGTCTGAAGGTCTAATACTTTGGTTTTCATCATAAAAGAATATTTGTTGCTTTGATGATTTTAGAATCCAGTCAAGCTCAGTTCCTTCGTTACCATATCCCAACATTTTGTTAGTAATATCAAAAGAACCATAACCAGTTATATTCTTTCTCTGTTTTAACCTATGTGCCTCATCCACTATTAATAAGTCATACTTTTCCTTTGTCACATCATTTGGGCCAATTACTACTGTTGATTTCAAACCTTTAATCTTTGAAAAAACTTTTCTTATAGTTGATCTGAGTGAGGTCATAGGTACTACCAATCCAACCTTTAGATCTTTAGTTTCTTCTTTACTCTTTAGAAACTTTACGAGATATACTGCAAGAATAGTCTTCCCTGTTCCTGGTTTACCATTGATAAGAAAAGTCTTTGGTAATCCTGATTTTACTTCTTCAAATATACTTTCGGCCACAATCAATTGATCTTCTGTGAGAGCTTTATATGGGGAGTATTTAAATAAGTCTGTATTTCTAATTTGAACAAGATCTTTCTTAACCAAAGACAAATCCTTCAACTCCTGCCAGATTACTTCAAATTTTGCTCTGTATTTTTCTTTCTCATAGTAGTTATGATTTTTAAGCCCTTCATTACCATTTTGTAGCAAAAAGGATCCTTCAGCGGCCATGTGTTGGATTAACTGTGATTCTATATCTAAAGTGGCTGACACATTGTATTCTTCGTCTGTAATAATATGTATATTCTTTAAATTTGCTCTTTCTGCGTTATCGAAATGCTGTCGAGTACGACTTGATACACCTGTTGATTCTCCTATGTACGCATCCTTTCCATTTTCAATGATGTAAACAACTGGCCAGTTTAAACCGTACTCGTATTTTTTAATTGATTCTAATTTAGTTCTATCAAAAGCAAATTTCTTTATCATGGATTTATTTTCCTTTCTTTCTATGTTCATTCTTTATTTTCCAGTATACACCTTCAGAACCTGCATCAACTTTTTTATCTCTGTTTTTAAATAAATGCGCTGGGTATTTCTTTTTAATAAGTTCCAACTTTTCTAGGATTATTTTACCTGTATCAAAACCCATAAGAACACTTACATCAAAACAGTAGATAAGTATATCTGCAAGTTCTTTTTTAATTTGGGCTACTTTTTCTTTATCTTTTTTGACTTCGTCTAGACTTTGATTGGTCCATTGA
>JBAXRA010000018.1:0-11586 GCA_037131455.1 bacterium
CTCCTCATCCTAGGCTTTATTGGCCTTGCCTTAAGTGCTCTTGCGGGGTGATGCTAAATTTGCCGTAGAAAAGCAATCTGCTATACTATACACAACAGACCTGAAAGGCATCCTAAATGGGTGCCTTTCGCTTTTTTTGAAAATTTGGTATGATTTGCTTAATATGAAGAACTATCAACTTAGAGTGCTTATTGAAAAAGATGAAAATGGTTATTTTGCTAAATGTCTTGATTTAGAAGGGTGCCATTCGGAAGGTGAAACGTATGAAGAAGTTTTTGCTAATATTACAGATGCCATTTCCCTATATTTACAGGACTTGAAGGCTGATAATGAATTGATTAAACATTCTTTTTTAAATCAAATTTCTCTTACTACTGTTCCTGTATCTGCCTAGTTTATGCCAAAACAGCCAGCTTATTCTTCAAAAGAATTAGTTAAGATTGTCGAACAGAATGGTTTTTTTTATGAAAAGGCAGACAGGTTCGCATATGATTTTTGGTAATGGAAAAGGTCTAAGAATTGTAATTCCTAATCATAATAAAAAATCGCTTCATCCAAAAATTGTTAAAGATACGCTGGAAGTAATTAAAAATATGAATGAATTAAATTCTAATTGACAGCAGGGGATTTTTCCGTAATATGTACCCATAGGCTTCGAAGACCATAGGCAATATAAGCCCTATGCAGAGGTCGGAAATCAGTGAATCTTCATTGTTGTTTCCACCCCCTATTTCTTCGCCTAGGTCGAAAATCAAACAAAAAAACAAAAAATGGCACTTACAAAAGCAAAAAAGACAGAAGTAGTAGCTTCAGTAAAGAAGATTTTGGATAATGCAAAAACAGTAGTTTTTGTGAATTTCCACAAATTGACTGTACTTGAGACTACTCAAATTCGAAAAGCTTTAAGAGAAAGTCAGGTTGGATATTACGTTGCAAAGAAAACTTTAATCAAGCGCGCTCTAGACGAGAAAAAATACACTGGAGAATTACCCGCACTTGATGGAGAAGTGGCTCTTGTATATTCTGAAGATCAAATTGCCGGAGCTCGAGAAATCTTTAATTTCCAAAAGAAATTTGATAAGAGAATCTCAATCATCGGTGGAATCTTCGAAGAAGGTTACAAAGATCAGGCTTCAATGCTTTCTATCGCAAACATTCCCTCACGACACACTCTTTACGCTCAGTTCGTCAACCTTATCAATTCTCCAATTCAGGGTCTTGTTATCGCGTTGAATGGTATCGCTGAAAAGCAAAAGTAACAAAAGCATAATTATTAAATTTATAAAACAAACATATGTCAGAAGAAAACAAAGTTATCGAAACTCCTGCACAGTTCAAAACAGTTGTTGAATCAATTGAAAAAATGAGCGTGCTCGAGCTTCACGAATTAGTAAAGTTCCTAGAGGCTAAATTCGGTGTATCAGCCGCTGCAGTAGCAGTAGCAGGTCCTGCAGTAGCCGCAGCTGAAGAAAAGTCAGCATTCGACGTTAACCTTACAGACGCTGGAGGTAACAAGATTGCAGTTATTAAGGCTGTTAAGGAAGCATTGGCACTTGGTCTTAAGGAAGCAAAGGACCTTGTGGACGCTGCTCCTTCAGTTTTGAAGGCTGGAATGAAGAAAGAAGATGCTGAAAACCTAAAGAAATTGGTAGAAGCTGCTGGTGGAAAGGTAGAGCTTAAATAAGCAATACAAATCCAAAAAAGAAAGACCTCATGTAATAGTGGGGTTTTTCTTTTTGTGTTAATATCATACCTATGACAATTCTAGAAAAAATCTTCGGCGGTACAAGCAGAATAAAGGTAATGCGATTGTTCTTGTTTAACCCAAGCATAGTCCTTTCAACAAAGGATGTTTCTACTCGTGCAAAAATCTCACCTGCAAAAACTCGGTCCGAGTTGAACTTTCTAGCAAGCGTAGAAATGGTCAAAAAGAAGGCCAACTCGACTTGGATTCTCAATGAAAACTTCTCATACCTTAACGAATTCCAAAGATTACTTCTTAAAACTAGCTTGATTACTCCTCAAGAGATCATTAAAAAGATTTCAAAAGTTTGCAAAGTAAAAATGGTGATTTTAACAGGTTTGTTTACCGAACACTGGGAAGGGGGGTTAGATATTATGGTTGTAGGGGATAAATACAAAGAAGGTTCTATTCAAAATGTTATGTCACAAATCGAAGCAGAAGTTGGCCGAGAAATTCGTTATTCTATTCTAGAGACGGATGATTTCAAGTACAGACATGGTATAGGGGACAGATTGGTCCGAGATGTTATTGATTATCCCCATAATGTCATTTTTGATAAGTTGAAGGTGTTGTAGGTATGTTAAGCATAGGATGAACTTCACGCTCTATACGCTCTACTAGTTGTATTTCATTACGCAAATCACATTCTATTTGAATGTTTAACCAAAAACGAGATGATTGTCCGAAATACCTAGAAAGGCGCAAAGATGTATCGAGTGTTATGGATCTTTCGCCATGTACAATCTCGTTTATGCGTCTAGGAGGTACTCCTAAGGCCCGCGCAAGAGAATTTTGCGTTAGTCCTAAAGGTTTCATGTATTCCTCAAGAAGGATTTCTCCAGGGGTTAGATTGTTTAAAGTTGTAGTCATTTTAGATATTTTTAATGATAATCGATAATCTCAACTTTGTATACGTTATAGTGCAACTTTTTGGACATTTATAGCCAGTGTTTTTATCCCCATCCTATCCCCATATCCTCCCCATAAACCCCCGTTTGACACCACTCTTTCCATGTGTATAATGGCTAGCACGATTATGAGTAGAAGATTTATAAGCGGAATATCACACTAAAGCCTTAAACGGCCTATAGTATGAAATTCCGCTCAAAAGAGCGGTTTTTTTGTAAAAAAGAAAACCAATCGAATCTCGAGACTTCGCAGAACGACCGCATTTTAATAACAAAATACTGCCGGGGAATGATAGGTTAAGACATAGCAATATTGCTTGATCTATCATTTGGTCTTTTCGAATCCCCAGGCAGATGTTCAAGTAGAGAATCTTAGAGTCGCAAGACTTGGAGGTTTGAAACTTAGAACAACTACGGAAAAAGTTCTCAAGCTTTTTCCGTAGGCAGGTAACACATTGAAAGATAGAGTAAAGTAATAAACGATTGTGGTTTATATATTTCCTAATGGGAAATATAAGGGCGTATGGTGGATGCCTTGACACAACATAGCGATGAAGGACGTTGCAGGCTGCGAAAAGCCTCGGGGAGATGCCAAGCAATCTTTGATCCGAGGATGTCCGAATGGGGAAACCTTACAAATTTAATTTGTAATCTTGATTCTAATCAAGATGCTCACCCAGGGAAGTAAAACATTTCAGTACCTGGAGGAAAAGAAAACAAGCACGTAAGTGCAATATTCTCTTAGTAGCGGCGAGCGAAAAGGGAGGAGCCCAAACCGAGCTTTCCAATGGATGACTGCAGCAATGCAGTACTCCATTGGGTAGCTCGGGGTTGTAAGGCAACAATATAGTAATTTATTACTAGAGAGTTACAAAACGTATTATTAGATTAATCTGCTGGGAAGCAGAGTCCAAGAGGGTAATAGCCCCGTGATTTAAAATGATATGTCTCTTATTGTTGTTCTTGAGTACTTCGAGACACGAGTGGCTCGGAGGAATCTGCCGGAACTAACCGGTAAGGCTAAATATATGTTGTGATCGATAGTGAACAAGTACCGCGAGGGAAAGGTGAAAAGAACCCCGAGAGGGGAGTGAAATAGACCTGAAACCATATGCCTACAAGGAGTCGGCGCGGGTGCATTTATGCATCCGTCACGGCGTGCCTATTGAAGAATGAGCCAACGAGTTGATGTATACTGCTCGGCTAAGTCCGCGAGGATGGAGCCACAGGGAAACCAAGTACTAATAGTGCGTTCGTAGTACACATCAGACCCGAAGCCAATGCGAGCTTGCCATGAGCAGGGTGAAGTAGTTCGAAAGAACTATGGAGGCCCGAACCGGTATGTCGTTCAACGCATTCGGATGACTTGTGGTAAGAAGTGAAAAGCTAATCGAGCTTGGTAATAGCTGGTTCTCTCCGAAATAGCTTTTGGGTTAGCGTCACGTGTTCCCTCTGGGGGTAGAGCACTGGAAGGACTCGACAGGGAGAAATCTCGCGAGTCCTATCAAACTCCGAATACCAGAGGTCATAGCGTGGCAGTCAGTCTGTGGGGGCTAAGCTCCACTAGACAAAAGGGAAACAGCCCATGATCTCAATTTAAGGTCCCTAAATCTATGTTAAGTGCACTTAAGGTGGTAAGATTTCTTTGACAATGAGGAGGTTTGCTTAGAAGCAGCAATCCTTGAAAGATAGCGTAACAGCTCACTCATCGAGAGATTTTGCGCCGCAAATAACCGGGGCTAAAACATAGTACCGAAACTGAGGGCTTTATTCTGCTTCGGCAGGATGGAGCGGTAGGAGAGTGTTCTTGTCGCAATGAAGCCAAAGGGGTGACCCATGGTGGAGCGTCAAGAAGTAAGAATGTTGGCACAAGTAACCACAATCAGAGTGAAATACTCTGACGTCGAAAGATCAAGGTTTCCTAGGCAATGATTGTCATCCTAGGGTTAGTCGGGCCTAAGGCAATGGCGAGAGCCGCAGCCGATGGACACACGGTTAATATTCCGTGACTTTTACGTATAGTGATGGGAGGACGGAGTGTAGTATGGAGAGCGCATTATCGAATTTGCGTTCATGTATGAAGGTTGATGCGTAGGTAAATCCGCGTGTCTGACTTTAATGTCGACCCAACATAAGTGATAAAACGGTGGCTTCGGTCACTGTCGATTCTTCAAAGCACGCTTCCAAGAAAATTCTCTAAACTTATATGCGTAGAAACCGTACCGAAAACCGACACAGGTGATCAGCTCGAGTAGAGCAAGACGAACGGGTGAGAGGTCTTCAAGGAACTCGGCAAAAAAGCAGCCGTAACTTCGGAATAAGGCTTGCCCTCCCTAAAAAGAGGGTTGCAACAAAAGTATCCCTGGCAACTGTTTACCAAAAACACAGCTCCCTGCGAACTCGCAAGAGGATGTATAGGGGGTGACACTTGACCAATGCCAGAAGGTCAAACACGGGCGGTCGCATAGCAATATGTTGGCTGGACTGTGCAAGCCCTGGTGAATGTCGGCCGTAACTATAACGGTCCTAAGGTTCACTACATTTTATTTATAAAGTGTAGTGAAGGACTAGGACTGATTATAGAAGTGTTTTTGAAAGATAGAAGTAAACAATTGAACAGCACAGTTTAAATTACACAAATAGAATAGCTACCTACTATGCAGGAATGCATACGTAGTCCATATATGGTTATCAAGAGACCAACACCATACATCCAGAACGGATGAAGATAGAGTCCAACGTTGAGGAATAGTTGAGCGAAATTCCTTGTCAGGTAAGTTCTGACGCGCACGAATAGTGTAATGACTGGGGAACTGTCTCGAAGACTCGCCCGGTGAAAATGCAATGGAGGTGAAGATGCCTCCTACCTGCAGCTAGACGAAAAGACCCCAGAAGCTTCACTGCATCCTGGTATTGATCATACGTTTTTACTGCGTAGAATAGATGGGAGAGGTTGAAATCCAGATCTTGGTTTGGGTGGACTCGTCAGTGAAATACCATTCTGTAAAAATGTATGCTCTAACCTGTTCGGAAAAAACGAACAGAGACAGTACTTGGTGGGCAGTTTTAGTGGGGCGCTATCCTCCCAAAAAGTAACGGAGGAGTTTATTAAGGTTGGCTAGGCGCGAATGGAAACCGTGCCGATAGTGCAATGGCATAAGCCAGCTTAACTGTAAGAGGTCAGTCTCGAGCAGACGCGAAAGCGGAACATAGTGAACCGACCATGGGCGTTAGACGCCGTGGAAGATAATCTGACAAAAGCTACTCTGGGGATAACAGGCTGGTTGTATCTAAGAGTCCATATCGACGATACAGTTCGGCACCTCGATGTCGGCTCGACTTATCCTGGGGCTGGAGAAGGTCCCAAGGGTTTGGCTGTTCGCCAATTAAAAAGTCACGCGAGCTGGGTTCAGACCGTTTAAGGCATAAATTTATTTTGTGCATTAGACCGTCTGAATCCTAGAGGAAATAATAATTCTATACTTAATAGAAAAATACTGTTAGACAAACCATATATGACAAACTTGTAGAGTATACAAGTCCATATTAATCACGGCGGTCGCATATAGAAATATATGTTGATCAAGTTTACTTATATCGGTGAAATCCTACGCGTGATGGCGAGGACGATACCGAGGGAAGTTTTCTAGTAAGGCACCACCTTACCTAAAAAACACCCGTAGAGACTAAACGTAAACCATCTGTAAAATGATGAAGCTATAGTCCAATGCACACAGTAATGTGTGAAAAACCCTGCGCTATTAAATATAATTTAATGTCCAGGGTCTAGACATGCGTGAGACAGGTTGGTCTCCTATCTGCTGCAGGCGTTGATACTTGAGAAGATTTGCCCTTAGTACGAGAGGACCGGGGTGAACTGACCTCTGGTGTACCTGTTGTCATGTCAATGGCATCGCAGGGTAGCTATGTCGGGAATGGATAAGCTCTGAAAGCATCTAAGAGCGAAGCCAGCTTCAAGATTAGGTATCGTTGAGACCCGTGAGAGATTATCACGTTGATAGGCACTAGATGTAAGCACGGCAACGTGTTCAGTCGAGGTGTACTAATCCGTCGATTCCTATTAGGAAATATATACGCCACAATCGATTAATTATGAATATTCTATCGATTAGTGTGTTACATGTTAGTAGAATCTTGAGAAAAAAATTAAGTGTTGTGAAGATCGATGATTCGATCAAAAAAGTGCACGGGGCCTGCCAATCGCCTGACGTTCTTTAGGCTAGATATCAGCCTTGCTTGTAGGACTCATTCTGCAAGCCATTCGGGCCCAAACGGGTCCCGTGTACGCAACTTCCTCCTCCGCAAAGCGCGTGTGGAGTCACACTGGTCAATCGGCCAGGGCGGCTCCACCCGCGTTACGGGAGGAAATCATTTTTGCAAAAATTCCGTGAGCGAGCCCGTCTGGTGACTGGTTGGGCTACTGAAATCTGGGCGGATACTCGCTCACGGAACTTGCAAAATCGTTCTTTCAACAAATGGGAAACAGCAAAATTTATTGCATGTTTACCCGATCCTTTCAACACTTAATTTAAATTTGAATTTTTTGTTCTGGTGATTCGTCAGAGAGGTCACACCTGATCTCATTCCGAACTCAGAAGTTAAGCTCTCCAGAGGCGATGATACTTGGATTTCCAGGGAAAGTAGCTCGTCGCCAGAACAAAGAATTTAAAAACTATGTTAGAATGTCTCCATGTCATGGGCCGCTAGACGTCAAATCCTCTATATTTGCATCGTACTCTTATTTTTAGGAGCAGTTTCTGCGTACCCGATTTATGCTATTTTTATAAAACACACGCCGACTTGTAATGATGGAATTCAGAATCAGGATGAAAGGGCAATTGACTGTGGAGGGATTTGCCCGCGGGCTTGTGTTGATCAAGTTGTGGCACAGCCGTTGGTAGAATGGGCTAGAATTTTTCCAGTATCAGGTTCGGTTTATAATCTTGTTGCTTATGTTCAAAATCCTAATGTTACATACGTTGGTAATCCGACGAGGTATCTCTTTAAAGTTTTCGACAAAGATAACGTATTAATTGATGTAGTTGAAAATACCGTAGCTGTTCCGCCGACACATACTTTTCCTATTTTTGAACAAGGATTTGATGCGGGAAAACGTATTCCTAATCATGTTACTTTTGAATTTACAGAGCCAGTAGTCTGGTTCAGCTATAAGGGAGAACATACCGAGTTCGCAGTTTCGGGAGAGGTCCTAGTTAACGCAACTTCTAGTCCAAGACTCGATGCCCTTATTACAAACAAGACTACTAATGTTTTCAAGAACATTGAAACTGTTGCTATTCTTTATGATAATACTGGGAATGCAGTGCAGGTTTCGAGGACTTACATACCAATTTTGGCTGATAATAACGGAAAAAACGTAACATTTACGTGGCCAACAAGCCTCGCTCGTGAAGTTACTACAGTTGAAATCATTCCTAAGGTGCCGTTTGATAATAAATAATTCATGCTGAAGGTTTTACAGAAATTTGATTGGTATTTGATTGTATCTGTTTTAATCGTCTTTACTTTTGGTTTGGTAACTATGAATTCGTTTACTGCTGAGGCGGGATATTTTGACCGACAAATTATTTGGGGAAGTATCGCTTTTTTGGTTATGATCGGTGCAGCTTTTATTGATTTTAGGTTTTTACGAAGAACGTCTGTAGTGACTACACTTTTTTTGATAGTAGTTTTTGGATTACTTCTAACATTTGGACTAGGACATGTTGCCAAGGGTGCCAAAAGCTGGCTCAACGCAGGCCTTTTTTCGATTCAACCGACGGATCCGGCTAAGGTTGCTTTGATTATTCTTTTGGCCAAGTACTTTTCGCGACGTCATGTCGAGATTGCTCATATTAGGCATATTCTAGTTTCCGGCTTCTATGCTTTTATTATTTTTATATTGGTGGCCCTTCAGCCTGACTTTGGATCTGCGGTAACTATTTTTGCAATTTGGCTAGGGATGGTTTTGGTCTCTGGTATCTCGAAAAAGCACCTCGCGCTGGTCTTTGGAGTCGCCGCCGTTTCAGTTTTCCTATTGTGGAATTTTGGTTTTGCTCAATATCAAAAGGATCGCATTAAAACCTTCCTTCATCCATTGGCAGACGTGCGTGGATCTGGATATAACGCCAATCAGGCCATGATTACGGTAGGGTCGGGGCAAATTCTAGGTAAGGGTGTCGGCTATGGTACGCAGTCTAGATTGAACTTCTTGCCCGAGTATCAAACAGACTTTATATTTGCGGCTTTTGCCGAAGAGTGGGGGTTTGTTGGGGTGGTACTGCTCTTTATATTGTTTGGAGTTATTTTCTGGAGGATTTTACACTATGCGATTCGTGGAGAGACCAATTTTGAAATTTTGTATGCATCAGGGTTGGCAATTTTCCTTATGACCCACCTTATCATTAATCTTGGTATGAATATCGGTATTGTTCCGGTGACAGGAATTCCAGTGCCACTTATGAGTTACGGTGGATCGCACCTTGTTACAGAGATGTTGGCCCTAGGTGTCTTGATGGGTATGCGAAAGTACAGTAGGGCTGCTCATAAAGAGTCAATTCATAATGAATACCTTGGAGGATAGGGCAGGTTGCCACTTCTCTTAAAATCGGTATAATCGTTAAATCAAATAATATGTCAAAAATACGCTTTTTCGCAGTCATGCTGCTTGTCCTCGGAACACTTATTGGTTGGTTTATTTATTCATCGGAAATTTCAAGCAAAACGGTTGTTTCAGATATTACTTCAACTGCAACTTCAACTGTTAAAGTTAAACAAAACAAAAGCTGGCTAGCTAGTTACCCATTCAAACTGGGGCTTGATCTTAACGGTGGATCACACCTTGTATATCAGGCAGAGATTTCCTCTACCACAACAGATGTAGACGGAGCGATGCAGTCTCTAAGAGATGTTATCGAAAGACGAATTAACGCTTTTGGTGTTTCAGAGCCTATTGTTCAGACTGAAACGGCAAAAATTGCAGGAGGCGAATCTATTCATAAATTGATCGTTGAAATTCCAGGTGTGACGGATCCAAAAGAGGCGATTGCTCTCATTGGCCAGACTCCTACACTAGAATTTAGAATTGAAAAGAAAGTTCCTGAAAAAATTGATGAAAAGCTTTTGTCTAGCACTACACTTTCGACTTCTACTTTAGCAGGTATGATCGACGCTAGATACGAAAAGGCAGAGTTGACTGGACGTTACCTTTCAAAAGCAACAATTCAGTTTGACCAGAAGACAGGAAAGCCTCAAATTGGCCTAGAATTTAACAAGGAAGGTGGGGAAATCTTCGCAAAGCTTACTGGTGAAAATGTTGGAAAAGTCATTGGTATTTTCCTAGATGGAACACCGATTTCACTTCCAGTGGTTAACGATGCTATTAAGGACGGAAAGGCGGTTATCACAGGAACATTCGGCATAGAAGAAGCTCGCAGTCTTGCTCGAAACTTAAATTACGGTGCCCTTCCAGTCAAAGTTGATCTTGTCGGAACACAGTCTATCGGAGCTTCTCTTGGTACAAATGCACTTAATGCGGCGGTACTTGCCGGTATTTGGGGGTTCATTATCGTGGCTCTCTTCCTTATCCTTTGGTACAGACTTCCAGGTGTGGTTGCGGTTGTATCATTGGCAATTTACACAGTTATTATGTTGGCAATATTCAAACTTCTACCAGTAGTCCTTACATCAGCGGGTCTTGCAGGTCTCATCCTGTCTATAGGTATGGCCGTTGACGGAAATATCCTTATTTTCGAACGAATGCGTGAAGAGCTAGCTAAGGGCGTGTCATTAAATGAAGGAATTCGCGAAGGCTTTGCCCGAGCCTGGGCGTCAATTCGAGACAGTAACTTATCAAGTATCATAACTGCGGTAATTCTTTACACACTTGCGACATCTGCACTTGTGAAGGGGTTCGCGCTGGTTTTCCTTATCGGTGTACTGGTCTCAATGTTCACAGCTATCACGGTTTCAAGAACATTATTATTAGCGATTGGAGTAAAGTCATACAAGGGTATTGCTAAATTCCTTTTTGGTAACGGCTTTAAAAAATAATTCAACCAACATGTTTGTCGTAAAATACAGAAAAATATTCTATTCAATCACTGCACTTATTACAGCTTTTTCAATTTTCGCTGTCAGCTATTGGGGGCTTAATTTTGGTATTGATTTTAAAGGAGGAGCAATCGCAGAAGTTGAATATCAAAATCGTCCTTCAAAGGAAAGCGTAGAAAATTCTATCAAGGCATTAAATTTAGGTGAATTTTCTGTTCGACCTTCAGGCGATAATGCATTTATTATTAAAACTAGAGAGCTTTCGAATGTTGAAAGACAGAATGTCATCGGAGCAGTAGTAGGAACAACCACCGGTGCTACTTTGAAGCAATTCGACTCAGTTGGTCCAGTGTTGGGGCAGGAGCTTGCTCAAAAATCAGCATCAGCAATCATTTTTGTGATTATCGCTATTGTGCTTTTCATCACTTTTGCATTCCGCAGAGTATCTGAACCAGTATCATCTTTCAAATACGGTCTAATCGCTGTTGTTGCATTGATTCACGATGTTATCGTTCCAACTGGTATCTATGCATTTCTAGGACGAAATGGAGGGTTCGAGGTAGACGCGCTCTTTGTAACCGCGATCCTCGTGATCCTTGGTTTCTCTGTACACGATACAATCGTAGTGTTCGACCGAACTCGAGAAAACTTGAAGCATGCACCAGCTAAAAAACCTTTCTTTGAAATTGTAGGGGAAAGTATCAGTCAGACATTCGCACGTTCGATTAACACGTCTCTTGTTGTGGTACTTTCACTTATTGCACTGTTTGTATTTGGTCCGGAAGCAACGCATAACTTTGCACTAGTCATGATCATCGGAATTATCACAGGTACGTATTCATCGATTTTCTTGGGAAGTCC
>JBAXRA010000019.1:0-10380 GCA_037131455.1 bacterium
GTGGAGCGTTAGGGGGAGGAGCAATTGGTGTAGGAATGACAATGGCAGATATGGCACTTCAGGCAGCAGGAGGGGGAACCGGTGGGGGAAAAACTCAAAGTCAGATTGACTACGAATATGACCAAGTATACAGTCAGTTTACAGAACAAGACTACCAGGATCTTGCGGATGGCAAAGCAGAAGCCAAGGCAAAATGGGAGGACATTCAAACACAACTTGATGCACTGAACAATTCATTTGCTAATTCTAACAAAGTATCAGCAAGTGGTATGGCTGGAAGTGCAAGCTCTGATGCTATAACAGCTGCAAACGAAGCTTTTGCAAAATATGGTTCAGCAGCTTCAAACCAAAGATACATGGGGGTTATGGATTATTCAAAGTCCTCAAGCGAACCAAGATTTATGATTATTGACCGAGAAACAGGAAAGATAACTTACACACAAGCGGCTCATGGGAAGGGCTCTGACCCTAATAACACAGGATATGCGACTAATTTTTCTGATGTAAAGGGCCAAAACACATCAGAACTGGGAGCATTCGTGGCTACACCTTACTATAGTGGCTCAATGGGCAAGAACGCCTTATCTTTAGATGGTTTAGAGGATTCAAACAAAAACGCCGGCAACACTAGCAATGGAAAAGCAATTCACACCTCAGACTATGTGCAAAATAATGGTCAACAATGCGGAAGAAGTTTAGGTTGTATTGCTGTTCCAAATTCAATGGGCGACACAGCTCTAACTAAACTTTCCAACGCTTTTATATATAGCTATTACCCACAAAAATAGTTTTATAGTAAGTGAAGTACTTCTCCATTTAAAAATAGTTTAATGCTATAATACATCCAATGTCAGGATCAAAACTTGTCTTTACAATATTTCTCATAATAATCCTCTCTCTTGGTGGCCTTCTCGGTTTCTATTTTTACCTAAACAGAACAAGCACTTTAGACCAAGCACCTGTAGCAGGGACCAAGCCAACTTTTACAGGTTTCGATCAGGTAACTTTGGACAACCCACAAAACAACAAGAACGGGGTAGACCTTGGCTCATACACCACCCCCACATCAACTGTAGCAACATCAACCGTTGTGGTCGCAAAACCTGCAGAAGAGGAACTTCTGAGACTTATCTCTGCGCAACCAGTTGCAGGTCATGATTTTATAATTCGAGAGGTGGACATTTCAACATCAAGCACCCCAATCGGAACTTCGTCTGCGGCTATAAAACTTGCACAGAAAAATAAAAAATTGGTACCTATGGAATTTATTCGTTTTATATTGAAGGCTACTGGAAATGTTTTTGAAACTGGAACAAGTTCAACTTCAACAAACGATCGGCTAACAAACAAAACCATACCTAAATTACAAGAAGCCTTTTTTAACAGTAAAGGTGACGGGGTGATTATTAGAAATGTGCTTGGAAACGACGGTATTCAGACGAGGTATTTGTCTTTAAAACCAGATCAAATCCAAGGGACCTCAACAATACAAAATGTTTCTACAACTGATTTAGCTTTAAACATTACACAAATGGCACCATCTCCTGATAAAACAAAGCTTTTTTACACTAGAAACACAGGAGACCGCGGAACGGTGAGCAATTGGGACGGGGGAGGAAAGACAACTTTATTTAATTCGCCTTTTAGAGAATGGCTTCCACAATGGATGAATGCAGGCAATTTGTTATTAAATACAAAACCCTCTGGTTTGACAGCTGGTTATTTGTATAACATCGACACTAAAACAGGGACGGTAAAAAAGGTTATTGGTGGGGGATTAGGTCTCACATCTTTAGGGTCAACTGATGGACAAAAGATACTTTATACAACAACCGAGGATAATAGGTTAAAGATGAATATTTATGACGTAAAGGAAAGCTTTAGTTGGGTTTTGCCAGCCGAAACACTACCTGAAAAGTGTGTATGGGGTAATAAATACAAATCAATTGTATATTGCGCAATTCCAAAAGTGGTTTCTAATAATCACGCTTACCCAGACGATTGGTACTTAGGACTTGTACATTTTAGTGATGTTATTTGGAAAATGGATCTGACAACAGCAAGAAACACAGTAATAGTAGACCCTGAAAAACAAACATCTTTCCCTTTGGATATTACAAACATGAAGCTAAGCAAGAACGACGACTACTTAACCTTTGTAGACAAAAATACATACTCTCTGTGGGGAATTAAGTTAAAAACTCCAGTTGTAGCAACAACAACTGCTCCAATAAAGATTAAGAGATAAACACTTGTGTTGGTCTTTTGATAGTCTTTCTAAAATACAACTCTTGCCCAATTGCAAAAAGGTTACTAGTAATCCAGTAAATAGAAACCAAGCTAGGTAGGGAATACGCAATAAAGGCCACGAACACAGGTAGTACATATTTCATCTGGGTATTCATACTGCGAGCCATATTTTGACCAAAATCCTTTGGGTTCACCTCTTTTGTTTTGTCATGTGGAGGAAGTACCAACCTTGTCTGAATAAATTGAGAAACACCCACTAATATTGCCAAAAACAACGAGTGTTTTATAGCAAGATCAATTAAGCCTAAAAAGATTGTGTTAATAACCGCTGGAACAGCGACACCTGCATACAATATAGAGGCATTAATAACATGGATGTCTCCTGAGTAGAAAACACGATACAGTGCGATGATAATAGGGAGCTGTAAAAGTAGCAAAAAGAGCCCTGAAAAAGGGTTCAGATTATTTTTCTTATAGAAAGTAAGGAGGTGCTGTGACATTTCTTGCTTGTTATCCTTATATTTTTCCTGCAATGCCTTTAATTCTGGGTCTAACTGCTTCATTTTTATCTGTGTAACCACGCTTTTTTTAGAAAGAGGGAACAGGACCACTTTTACCACGAGAGTAAGGATGATTACCGCAAGACCAACATCGTGGCCTGGAAGGACTCCAATAAGATAAACCATCGCATTGTACATTGGGTGATAAAGAAACGTATTGTATATGTATGACATGGGCTACAGTATACCTCCTTTTACAAAAATCTGCTCTAAGGAAGAAGAAAGCTCTGGAATTTTTACACTTAGTGATTTTTTATTAGCCACAATAGCTACTAAAAATGAATTTTTTATGAAGTTTTTATTAAAAATAGGGGATAGGGCAGAGTTAATCCTTCTTTTAACCTTATTTCGCTCAACTGCTGTTTTAAAGGTTTTTTTAGGGGCAATCGCAGATATTTTTAATCCACCAGTCTCGTTTTTGATAAACTTAACCAAAAACAGATCGCCAAAAAGGGCCCGTCCTTGAGACATAACCGTCTCAACCTCACTAGAATTCAATCTTTGTGATTTTGGTAACATTAATTAGATTGGTGAAAAACCCTTATACTGAAAGCTTTTTTCGACCTTTTCGGCGTCTAGCCAAAAGAACCCTCTTGCCTCCGTGAGTTTTAGATCGCACAAGGAAACCGTGAGTTGTTGCTCGTTTTCTTTTTGATGGATTGTATGTTTGTGACATGTGGAGAGAGTATATACTATTTTAAGAATTTGGCAAAACTAAACCACAATTTTTTTGCTTTTTGAGTTATCCACCCTTTCCACACCTTATCAACATGTTTATAAACTTTCCACAAGTTCACAAGAGTTGGCGACCAGTTATAATGTCTTCACCATGAACACACAGAAAATTTGGGATACAGCTTTGGTTCAAATAGAACTTGAAGTTTCTCGCCCAAACTTTACAACGTGGTTCAAAGACACTTTTATTTCTAAAATTGAAGATGGGATGGTTTTTCTAGGAGTACCAAACACTTTTGTTAAGGATTGGCTACAAACCAAGTACCATAAGGTTATTTTGGAATCATTAAGAAACATCGAGGAGAATATTCGCTCTTTAGACTACTCTATAGGCCAAATTGAAAAGAAAAAAACAGAAAAAGCACCTACACCAGGCCCCACAAAAGAGTTGCCTCTTGATGGAAATGTAATAAACCCTGAGGACAACCTAAACCCTAGATATACATTTGAGACGTTTGTGGTTGGACCGTTCAACGAACTGGCCCACGCTGCCTCTCAGGCCATCATAAAGAAGCCTGTGGCTTATAATCCGCTGTTTTTTCATGGTAACACTGGGTTAGGGAAGACCCACCTAATGCAGGCTGTTGGGAACTACTTTAAAGCACACAGCAAGGAAAAGAGAATTCACTATGTAACATCTGAAAAGTTCACAATCGACTATGTAAACTCTGTCCAAGCAAACAAAGTTAACAATTTTAAGGAAAAGTATAGAAAATACGACGTCTTAATCATGGATGATATCCAATTTATGTCTCAAAAGGAGAAGACTCAGGAAGAACTGTTTCACCTTTTTAACTATCTATACGACAATAACAAACAAATCATCTTTTCATCTGACGTTCACCCAAATTACCTCCAAAACCTAGACGACCGCTTAAAATCAAGGTTTTTACAGGGAATGATCATTGATATTTCCCCTGTAGACCAGGAATCTCGTATTGCCATCCTTCAATCAAAAGCCCTTCAAAACAGCTTCAGTCTCACATCAGAGATTGCTGACTTCCTAGCCAACAACGTACACGGCAGTATTCGTGAACTTGAAGGTATCTTGAACACAATTATGTGCCAAGCTCAGCTTAAAAACAGAGATCTGACTTTACTAGAGATTAAAAACCTTACAAAAAACACTTCAAAGCCTCAAAAAACGGTGTCTGCAAAGGATGTTATAAAGGCAGTATCTGCTTTCTACAACATAGAGGAGGAGATCATCTACAGTAAAACAAGGCGACAAGAGGTTGTTAAGCCTCGCCAGGTGGCAATGTACCTTCTAAGAGAAGAATTCAACCACTCGTTCCCATCTATAGGGCAAAAAATGGGGGGAAGAGACCACACAACCATCATTCACTCGTGTGAAAAAATACGAAATGAGCTTAAAAACAACAACGAGCTTGCTGGAGAGTTGAACCAGATTAAGGCTATGATTTAGGCTGTTCAAAAGACTGTGTATTACGGGTGGAAAAGTAGGTGGAAAACACCCTAAAAACTCATAATAATTTAAGGTTAGTTTGTGTATAATAAATGAGTTGTCCACATAAAATATTTTTTTCTAAAACTTATTTTATTTCGTTAACAAGTTATACAGAGATCGGGGGATACTTAAAAAATATTTAATCCAGTAAATACAACTTATTTTTACTTTATCCACATATCAACAGGACTAGTAAGGCTTATCGGTTTTGAAAAAGATAAAAATAAAAAAACTAATACACACCAAGAAAATGAAAATTGAATCAGTAAAAGAAAAATTGGCAAGCGCAATTTCAAAAGCAGAAAAAGTCACAGGAAGAAATTCTTCTTTACCAATTTTAAAATGTGTAATGATCGAAACAGGGGATAATAATATAACTGTAAAGGCTACGAACCTCGACCTTGGGATAGAAATTCAAATTCCTGTAAAAGTGACAGAGAAGGGTAAGGTTTCTATACCCGGGAACATCCTAAATGGATTCTTATCCAATGTTGGTAATGAAAAATCTATAACCCTCGAGACTATAGAGAACAACCTCCATGTATCTACTTCAAAAAACAGTACAATAATTAAAAGCCTCTCTTCAGACGAGTTTCCAAGCATTCCAAGAATCGAGTCTCCGTCAGGTTTTAATATAGCCTCAGAAGACTTTATAGAGGGTTTACGCAGTGTTTCATACAGTTCTGCCACCTCAACTATCAAACCAGAACTATCCAGCGTAAAAATCTACACAGAAGACGATTTTATTATTTTTGTTGCTACCGACGGTTTCCGCTTGGCCGAAAAGAAGATAAAAACTAAAACAAAGTTAGATTTTCCAGCCATTTTACTCCCAATTAAGAACGTTGCCGAAATAATTAGGATTATAGAGGGTATTAATACAGAAATTTCTGTTCTTATAGACAAGAATCAAATGGCTATTGTGGTAGATGATGGTTTGTACCTAGTTTCTCGGACTACAGAGGGCAATTTCCCTAACTATAAGGCAATTTTTCCTAAGGAAATTGTGTCCGAAGTTACTATTTTGAAGCAGGATCTTATAAACAGCTTGAAAATCAGTACTATCTTTACAGATACCTTTAATCATGTGAAATTAACCATCCACTCTAAGGAAAAAAAGATGGAAATTATCTCTAAGAATAATGAAGTTGGTGAAAACTCTTCATTAATACCAGCAACTGTAAAAGGAGAAGATCTCAGTCTGAATTTTAACTTCAGATATATTAGTGACGCTTTAAATTCTCTAAAAACTGACAGTTTAGTTTTTATGTTCAGCGGAGCAAGCACCCCACTACTTATAAAAAGCTTGAACGACAGCTCATTCTCTTACGTAGTAATGCCAATGAACCGCTAATATGAAGGATATTAAGGAACTAATTTCGAAACTAACAGGAATAAGAGACCCAAAAGAGAACAAGGATATTGTCATTAAAATATTAAAGGACGTTTGTGGTATAGATATAATTGCAAAAAATATTGATTTTTCTAACGATTCTCTAAAACTAAATATTTCAGGCCCAGAAAAGAATGCTATTTTTATATCACAGCAAAAAATCCTTACCCTGTTACAAGAGAGAATAACTGACCGTAAAATAACCAGAATTAATTAGTAGAGAAGAATCCGCTAGCTTCAATGTGGCCTCCTAAAGCGTCAAAAGCTGTGGCCTTTAGTTCGTTTTCATCCTGTACAGATTTTATAGTTGACGGAGTAAAGAAGATTGAGAATGGAGGCTGATTGGAAGATCCAATATTTTCTCCATTTATAAAGTAATCAACCTTAACTGTGCTAGCAGGGTAGTTGTAGACGCTGGCGGTTGTTTGTAAGTTCTTTGGAACAAACATAGAAGAACCAACTGACACGCTAAAGGCGTTGCTTGTTGTTGGTGTTCCCACAGGGACTGGAATAAGGGACTTTCCGGTTGTTCCTGCCCACTTTACTACAGCACCCTCCCATAGTCTAAATCCTGGGTCTGCGTTAGGGTTTGAAGGGGGAGGGCCCATAGGATCAGCACGGTTAATCCAATATAATTCAGAGTGAACTTCGCCAGAATCAGTGTGCCAAGTTCCTGTAATGAATGGTTTTTTGTCAGCTGTATCATAAGTTGGCTTTTCAAACTGCTCAACCGGAACTTTTGTCAGCGCATAGTCTAAGAATTGCTTCCACATAGGTGAAACAATCAAAGCTGAGGCAATTTGGGCCATTGGGGTGTTGTCATTATTTCCCATCCAAGCACCAATAGAAATGCTAGGGGTGTATCCAATTGTCCAAGCGTCACGCGAGTTGTTCGTTGTTCCGGTTTTAATGGCAACTTCTCTGTCTCCTGTGTATGACAGTGTAAAAATAGAGTTTCTGGCGTATTTATCTGACAAAACATCATTTATAGCAAAAGCCGTTTGTTCAGGAATTACTTGTTGGGCAAGTTTTGCTTGAGAATCAAAAGATTCTAGCGCTTGTCCGTCGGCTGTTGTGACGCTTAGGATTCCTGTTTGATGATTTTTCGCTCCGTTGTTTCCAAAAACACCATATGCAGAAGTTATATCCAACAATGACACCTCGGCTCCTCCAAGGGCAAGAGATAGACCGTACTGGTTTGCATCTGAAAGCCCCTCAATTCCCATGTCTCGAGCGGTTTTTATAGCTGTGTCTACTCCTACCAAGTACAAAACCTTAACAGCAGGAATGTTTTGAGAGGCTCCTAATGCCTGCCTAAAGCTCATAAGTCCTTTGTAATTAAGGCTATAGTTTTGTGGGTGGTAGCACTTGGCTGTGGTACCTGAAATTGGAACACCATCTTCTGTACAACCAGAGTTAAATTCAGTACTAACATCGAAAACTGGAGTTTCAGGAAGGTAGCCTTGGTTGAAGGCTGTTGCGTATACGAATGGCTTAAAAGCAGATCCTGGTTGGCGATGGGCCGTAGCAATGTTGAAATTTCCTTGTATATCTTTATCGAAATAATCTCGGGAACCAACCATTGTAAGTATTTGTCCTGTTTTAGGGTCGACAGCGACGATTCCTCCATTTGAGGCTTTAAACTTTTTCTCGTTATCAATAACATATTTCTTGATAATCTCCTCAGCTTTTTGTTGTAAGTCGTAATCTAGAGTTGTAATAATTTTTAAACCACCGTTTTGTAACATGTCATCGCCGTATTTGTTTTCTAGGTAGTCCTTTATGTACATTACGAAATGTGCAGCTTTGATACCAGCCAAGCTTTTTGGTTGAAAAACCACTTTTTCTTTCATTGCTGCATCGAATTCCTCTTGATTGATTAATTTAAGCTCTAACATTTTCTTTAACACGTTATTTTTTCTATCCTCAAGTCGTGTAGTGTTTTTTCCATAAGGAGAAAGGGAGGTTGGAGACTGAGGAAGGGCCGCGATATATGCAGATTCTGCCAAAGTGACCTCGTCTGGTTTTTTTCCAAAGAAGTTCTGAGTGGCCTCGCCAACACCATAAATGTTTCCACCGTAGGGGGAACTGTTCAAATACATGTTCAAGATGGTGTCCTTATCAGTCACTTGTTCAAGTTTAATAGACAAAACCCACTCTTTGATTTTTCTCGAAATGGACTTGTCGTTTGAAAGTAGAGAGTTTTTAACAACCTGTTGTGTGATTGTTGAGCCACCTTGGCTGAAACGTAAAGTCATAATGTTCGCCAAAATGGCACGGATGATTGACTTTGCTTGAATTCCACCGTGTTCATAGAAGGTTTCGTCCTCGATTGCAATAGTAGCCTTCTTTATGAAAGGAGAGATTTTGTCGAAAGGCACAACAGTCCTTCGAACCTTCTGACTTAGGTCGTATAAGAGTATTTTACCCGTCCTGTCGTAGATCTTTGCAGACTGTCCTAATAAACGATCATCAAATGAATCCGGGCTTGGGGTTTTTAAGGAAACCGCCCAAACGAGGATAAAGGCAAGCCCTAGGAAGGCTAGGGTCATACCGACAAGGAGAATGTCCACAAAAAGACGTTTCTTGCTTGTTTTATAATGATTCTTTACTTTGGTGTACTTAGACAAGTTGAAGGTTTGTTTAATGAATAAAACGACCTCCTTAAGACCTTGGCTTATTTTGTCTATTAGAAAGTCCGCTGTCCTTACTATTATACTGATTATTTTATCCATTTGCATTGAATGTTACACAATGTGTGTATGTGGTCAATGTTTTTAGTTATGTTAAACTCATCTATATGATTTTTGGAAAGAAAAACCACATTACAAGTGGAGACGATCAAAAGATTGATTACTTACTAAATAGGGGGGTCGAGCAGGTTTTGCCCTCTGCAGATTTTTTACGTTCGCAATTAAAATCTGGAAAAAGACTAAAAATTTATACAGGAATCGATCCGACTGGGCCGTTTTTACACTTGGGACATTACACATGGCTTGAAAAGCTAAGACAGTTCCAAGAATTAGGCCACGAAGTTGTGTTTTTGATCGGTGGGTTCACTGCAACGATTGGGGATCCAACCGGAAAAGATACAACAAGAAAAGTTTTGACTGAAAAGGAGGTTTTAAATAACGCAAAAGAATATGTTAAACAAGCCTCAAAGATTTTAAATTTTAAAGGAAAAAATGCCGCAAAAATTGTAAACAATTCTGATTGGTTAAAGAAAATGAACTTTGCAGATATTTTGAAATTAGAGGCGCTTGTCACAGTTGATCAAATGTTAAAGCGCGATATGTTTGAAAAAAGAATCGCTGAAAACAAACCAATCGGTATTCATGAATTTATGTATCCACTCATGCAAGGATACGACAGTGTGGCCATGAATGTAGATGTTGAGGTTGGAGGAAACGACCAGCTTTTTAATATGTTGATGGGACGAGACCTCCTAAAGAAGCTCAAGAATAAAGAGAAATTCGTGATCACTATGAAATTACTAACAGATTCTACGGGTAAAAAAATGGGAAAGAGTGAAGGGAATATGGTGATGTTCAAGGATTCTCCAGAGGATATGTATGGGAAGGTTATGAGTTGGACAGATGGAATGATTAATTCTGGATTTGAATTGTGTACACGACTTTCAAATATTGAATTAGAAAAAATATCATCAGAATTATCTTGGCCACAAACAAATCCTAGAGATTTTAAAATGAAGTTAGCGAGAGAGATGGTGAAAATTTATTATAGTGAAGAAGATTCTGTAAAGGCAGAGAAAAATTTTACGCAGACTTTTCAGAAGCATCAATTGCCTGAAAATATTCAGACGGTGAAGGTTGTGAAAGGAAAGTTGTTGTCAGAAGTTTTGTTAGAAGCAAATATTATTGATTCGATTGGAGAATTTAAAAGACTGGTGAAAGAGGGCGCGGTAACGGTAAATGAAGAGCAGAAGGTTGAATCTTTTGGTTTTATTGTAGATC
>JBAXRA010000020.1:0-10134 GCA_037131455.1 bacterium
GTTATGACATATCGGAACTTACAAGCGTTTTTTCCGCTTGTCTCTAGTGCAAACTGTCCACCGCTCTTTCTCCTCAAGAGAACAGAGCTGGGATCCCGTTTCCTAGATACTTGATGTTTGGTCAGCCGAAGCTGGAACATCAAGGGGTGAAGTGGTCTGTGAGAGTACCTACACCGAAGTGGAATCAAGAAAATTAATTTCACTTCGGTGTAGGTATCTTATTTTAAAGTTCTTCTGTTTCGTCCTTTTGGACTCATCAGTACGAATTACATTCGTAGACAGAAGACGAATAGAACATCTAATCGTCAGCACTGCATGCTAGGCTCACGCTTTTAGAAAGGTGACAACAATTGATGCTTCTGGATTAAAGGTGGCATCATCCTTCAAGGAGTCTTTCCTCCCTGTCAGTACACCCTTACTTTTCAGCAGGTGTGTAGTAATGACTACCAGCCGATTCTTTATCGGTGGGAAGGTTGTAGCCTTCCGCAGGAACTTCGTAGCTCCCATAGTAGTAATTACCCGTGGCTTGCGCTCTTGCGTCAGCACTCACTGTGGCTTCATGCTCAACCTTGCGGCCGAACTGAACACCAAAGATGAATGCAGCAGCGATTGCGATTGCTACGGCAATGGTCAGGACAACATGTTTCATTATGTTAGTTCCTTCCATCCCATTTTTTTCACAGAAATGGTTTCGGGTCGAATAGCCCCTAACCCAAACTGCCACATCTTTAAAAGGTTTTGTGGGACCTAATATGTACTTTTTGAAAAGAACCTCCTCTGTATTTACACGGACTTGGAACCGTTTTCATTTCTGAAAGTTACATTACATTCAGGGAGATCGAGTGACCTTCCCTTTTCACTCACCGACTGGCGAGTGATTTGAAGTGACGACTGCCACTCCACTGAAGGGATCGAACCTCCGGATTTTTTATTGGGTGCCAGGTTGGTTTTCTCCAACCTTGGAAGACTGAAGCATTTCTGCCTCGTAGATCTTCTTTTTGTCGCTCTCCACCGTGATCTTCTCGATCACATTCCTTACTTCTCCACTCTCGTAGTAGACCTCTTTGAAGTAAGTGCGGTAGCGGAAACGGTTGCCAACCATCGCTGGACCCTCCAGCTTGAGCTTGATGCCTGGATATCCGACAAGCTCATCCCCGCCCAAGCGCTCCCACTCGTAGCCCACGTCCACCGTCCCATCCTTGCGGATGTTCTTGATGACGTAGAAGTCGGGTGGGCTCATATAGTAGAAGCCCTTACTGATCTCCTTCACGACTTTCGCCGGCTTCTCGCTGCAGGCAACGAAAAAGAAGGAGGTGAGGACGGCGATGAAAGTCGCGAGCTTGCTCGAGAGACGAGCGTAGTTATTGTGCATGTTTGTGTTCATGTAATTTGCCAACAAAAATTGATGACAACTTGCATGAACACAAACTTTATTTAAAGATCTTTTCTGTTTCGCTCTTTTGAGCTCATCAGTCTCGATACACATCGAGAGACAGATGACGGATTAGCGTGTAATCCGTCCTTAGCCTGAAGGGGTTGATATTGTCTTCGGCCGTGCGACTCTTTTTCGTGAAGAAAAGAGCTAGAAAAACTTTAGTACTCCAGACGAGAACATCGACCTCTTTTGACTTCTACCCACCTACTCCCTCTTCCACCGCGAAGTAGGGATTTGGTTATAGAAGCTTCCAGAGCCTTGACGACTTCATCGTCAAAGGTTTCTCTTCGCACAAACTGCTTTCGAAGGCGCTTGTACACATTTGGATTACTCAACAAGACCAATGTCTCTTGAGTGTGTCCATAATGTGTACCCCGCTTATCTACAACAATTTCATGCTTGAAAAACAATCGACGCGCACCTACTATGAGCGACACAACCCTACACGGGACTGTGGTCGCTAAGTCGTGACATCGCCAGAACCTCTCAGTGTGGATTTTGATTTCCATATGAGTAATAAAATTGGTCCGACCGACAAAGTCATGTTCTATCTGGATGGCGTCTCCAATAAAACAGTCACTTTGTGGTCGGGGAGATTCTTCTGTGGGTCTCCATTTCACCGTATAGTAAGACCCTGCCAAAGGTCTTGCTTGCTATATCTCCGTCTTTCAGGAGCTACCAGATAACCGTTAGGCTTCCGGCTGACTTTCAGCAACTCTCACTACGCTGTTTCTCGTGCTTATGCACAACAGCTTGCATGAGTTCTTCGGAGCGACCGAAGGGAATCCCTCAACACGGTAATTCCACGCGGCCAAGCACTATACGAGTGTCCTGCCTTGGAGGGTCTCGAGAAACTCGAGACCCTCATTAGACAGGACACTAAAATTTTATTTAAAGATCATTTCTATAAGCCAATGAATTTCACTGACTTAATGGAAAGCACGAATCACGGATCGTGCGACTCCCGGCAGGATTAGAACCTGCATGAGGAAACTGAACGGGCATCGTTTCCTGATTTTTTTACATCTCAACTGTTGTGTTACCGTACTGAGATGCGTTGCTGCCCTAGCGGCGCTTGCCTGAACCATAGCTACCGGCGACGCAGTGGTGAGCTGCGTCATTCCAGCGGCTTTTGGCCAGGATGGCGTTCGCACGGACACCAAGGACCCTTTTGGCTTCCGCCACGTCCGGATGGTCATTGCTGACATACCCGGCCGCGACTGCCTCAAGGAGTTCCTCGGCTGCAACGATGGTGGTGTGGGCTTCCATCATGCGATTTATTTACATTTAAAATATAAACAAGTCGCATGATGGAAACCTTTTCTTTAAAAGTTCTTCTGTTTCGTCCTTTTGGACTCATCAGTCGGAATATGCATTCCGAGACAGATGATGGATAGAACATGCTATCCATCAGCGATTAGTGCTCGCCACTCCCACGAATTGTTTGCCGCTGCCTCGTGGAGGCAGTTGATTCAAGTTTCCTACGCAACCGTCACGGTGCTGCGTATCTTGAATTTTTTCCCGATCTTTTTAAGATCCTCAGAAGTCCAGGTAATCGGTTCTTTGAACTTTTTACCTTCGTTCTTCTTTGATTTCTTAAAAGCCGGGTTTTGCGGGATTTCTCCCGCTGGTAGCTCTGCCATAACTTTCACCTCCTTTCAAGGTAAACCCGAGTACTGTCGGGACAGGATCGCACTTGTGATGGCAGTGATCCGCCGATTGAAATCGTTCGCGATGTTTCCCGCCTCAATTTCACAAATCAACTGCTTGATTCGTGAGACTGGGGTGCCAACTTAAAGGCATTAAGGAAACTGATTTGGACAATGCAATAACTATCCAAACCCAATCTTTTTGTTTTGAGAAAGATTTAAACTGGTGTACACACACCAACGCAGATTCAGTCTTACTGAACCCTGGGCTTCATAAACACAACATGAATTAATGCTATTGATTAGCATTAATTCATGTACACTTAATCCTTAAGTGTTTTTTGTTCCGTCCTCTAATTTTGCAGAGGATTTCTAGAACGTGTTAGGGCCTGCAACGGGGTAGGGGTCGCGAAACTCCCTGCACCATATCCAACACCCAGCGGGGGCCACATTTTAAATAGCGTGGTTTATATATGTCCCTGGGGATTGGGTACGGTGCAAGGAGAGCTATGTAAAGAACTGTTATAAGCTCTTAACTTGAACTTATGGGTATATTATAGCCGAATTTAATTATTTGTCAAGTCTTTCTGACACTTTGTTTATTAAAGTAAGATTATAGCCTTATTTTTAGGGTTATTGTAGATTTATATATGTAAATTAGTATAGACTTTTTTATAAAAAACTTTACTTATTTATGAAGTGTTTTGTTATATCGATTTGACAAATAAAATGTCCTATGGTAAGCTCTTCTGTAGAACTTCAGTTGTTATACCTGTGTAAAAACAGGCGACTGAAGGGAACCTTGACCAAGGAGGTACTATGGAAGACCCTTAAAGAATGCTCGGGCTACTGGGTTCGATCCCCACAAGCCTGGATATCTTTTAGAGAAATCCATAAGTTAAACATGAATGATCCGTAAAAGTTCTATTACTCTCCACTAGAAGTGAGCTAATCTCCCTCGGGTGATCTAGCATCATGTCGATTACCATCGAGACAATCCAGCGAAAGCTCGGCTGACTCCGTGAATACTCGCCATTTCATAGCCTGACGGACAAAGAACTTTACCGTTCCGAGTCCGTCAGGCTATTTTTTATTTTGTAGATCAAAAACTAAATCAATCAAACTTCTGAGGGTGATCGCTAAATCTTTACTTTTAATAAGTATAGCTGAGATTTGTGTTCCTAGTGTACTTATCCTCACATTTTCATTATATATTCCAATATCACACAAAATAGGATATCTTTCACCATCAATTCTTATTCTCTTCGAATTAAAAACATCCGGCAAATCGCCACCTTTTCTTGTATACAAAGCTTTAATAGTTATCTTTTTTTTCACGATAGCATCAACAAACTTTGGTCTTTCATTTTTAAAAATCTCTTCTACCAAATCTCTTGGGTAGATTAAATAATTTACACCTCCTTCATTTTTATAGTAAGAAAGAGATTCTTCGAGTGAACTCATTACCCCTTCTTTCCCCTCAAAATACTTCACCACCGGCCTCTCTCCGCTTTCTCTCTGAATACTTTTCAATTGTGGAATAACATCTTTCAACCTTTTCGATTGCTCCTCAAAATTCAACTTTCTCCTTTCTACGTATGTTTCAAGCCGTTCTGGAGGTTCCGCTTTCAGATGAATCTTCTTATCAATTTGAATTTCACTTACCAAACCTTTCTTTGCCAGTGATTCAATTACTGGATAAATTGTAGTTCTATTAATACTTGTTCTCTTTGAAAGATCAAGAACTGAATCATGATCGACTTGTAATAACGCTACATAAACTTTAGCCTCTTTATCCGAAAGTCCTATTTCTTCTAGATATTTTTCAAACATAATTGAATTATACCTTATTTTATAATAAATGAAGCAACCCCCACAATCGCCGCCGTCTCCGCTCGGAGAACATTTTCTCCAATACTAGCAACTGTTACACCCTTATTCTTAAACATATTTCTCTCATCATCCGACCAACCTCCCTCTGGACCAATAAATAATAAAATTTTCTCCCCAGAAACATTCTGCAACTTCTCCCCTCCCATGTCCATTACCACTTTTTTGTCATATTCACTTGAATCTATTAGTGATTCCAAACTTTCTTCAGTTTTTATCTCCGGTACATCAATCCTTCCACATTGCTCTGACGCTTCAATCGCAATTTTCTGTAATCTTTCCAAATTCACACCTTTCTTAACCACTCGATCAGTCAAAACTAACACTATTCCTGAAACCCCCAACTCTGTCGCCTTCTCAACCACCATATCAGTATGTTCACCTTTCAAAATCGATAGTGCCAAGTATACTTTTGACAACTTTTTGACAATGGGCGACTTCACCTCACCTAAAACCAACTTCGCTTTTTCATCTTTTTTAGAAAGTTCCACTATTTTCGCCTCTACCTCTATCTTTCCGTCAAACAAAACCACCTCCGCCCCCGCTTCATACCTAAAAACCTTCTTCCATTGCCTTATAACCTCCTTTTGATGATTAATAATCGCATCACCCTCTCCAACCACAGGATCAAAGTCAAAAACCGCTGGACTAGCCTTTAAAATTGGACTTAAATCTTGACCGATGAAAAATCTATGTTGTCTCATATGTATTTTATAAAAAATTTGAAAGGGGTGTTATACTGGTTAAAAATAACACAAAAACAATGCTTATACCAACAGTAATAGAAAAATCACAGTTTGGGGAACGGGCTTACGACATTTATTCACGACTTTTACGTGAAAACATTATTTTCTTAGGAGGACCAATTGATAGCAACGTCGCAAGTATCGTCATTGCACAAATGCTATTTTTGCAATCAGAAAATCCTAAAAAAACTATAGAACTTTATATAAATTCTCCAGGAGGTAGCGTGACAGATGGATTAGCGATTATCGATACCATGAATCATATCAAAAATGATGTTTCAACAATTTGCGTGGGTATGGCAGCATCAATGGGTGCTCATATTCTTTCAGCAGGAACTAAGGGTAAACGCTTCTCTCTACCAAATTCAGAAGTAATGATTCACCAACCACTTGGTGGAATCGAGGGTCAGGCATCAGACATTGAAATTACTGCAAAAAATATTATCTTGATGCGAGAACGCTTAAACAAAATGATGGCAAAAAACACAGGACAACCTATTGATAAAATTGCCAAGGATATGGACCGAAATTTCTGGATGACCGCAGAAGAATCTAAGAAATACGGAATCATAGACAAGGTTCTCTCTTAACTAAACCAAAAAACAAATGATAAGTCTAAAACTAGCACTCCTTGTAGCAACTCTCGCAGGAGGGTTAGGTTTTTCACTTGGATACATTATCCGAATTCTAATTGCTCTTGGAAAAAAAGGATCGCTTGAAATTGATATTAGAAAAATGATGGTAAGCGCAAAGGAAGAAGCAAATCATGCTGTACTTAAAGCTGAGGAACAAGCAGCAGACACTTTAAAAAATGCCCGCGAAGAAGTAAAAGAACGAGAAGAAAATATTAAAAAAACAGAAGAACGCCTGGTTAAAAAGGAAGAGTTCCTAGACACCCGACAAACAGAGACCGACAAGCAAATAGACGATGTAAATAAGGCTAAATTGGAAATTGAGGAAAATAAAGAGGAAACAGAAAAAGCCTTAGAGAAGGCAGAGAAAGAGCTAAAGCGCATTGCAAAATTAGATAAAAAAGAAGCACAGTTTGAACTTTTCAAAAAGATAGAAGAGGAGGAGGAGGAAGCGATTAATTCTCGCCTTCGAAAATTAGAAATTGCGGGTGAAGATACGGTAAAAAGAGCTTCACAAGAAATTTTAGCGATCTCTATTCAGCGCCTCGCAACATCTGTATCATCAGATTTCTTTACTTCATCAGTTCACATTGATTCAGAAGAAACAAAGGGAAAGATAATCGGCAAAGAAGGCAGAAATATTAAAACTTTTGAAAAAGCAACTGGAGTTGAAGTGATTATCGATGACACACCAAATACTATTACCCTTTCATCGTTCGATCCTGTGCGTCGTGCTATTGCAAAAATTGCGCTTGATGCCCTAATCAAGGACGGTCGCATTCAACCTGCTCGAATTGAAAAAGAAGTTGAGAATGCAAGAAAAGAAATCGGCAAAATTGTAAAAGAAAAAGGAGAAGAAGCGACATACGAATGTGGAATTTTGAATTTGGATCCGCGCCTAGTAGCTATTCTTGGTCGCCTGCACTTTAGAACTAGCTACGGACATAATGTTTTACAACATTCAATCGAATGCTCACATATTGCAGGGATTATTGCAGAAGAGATCGGTGTAAACGTTCGTGTCGCAAAGACTGCTGCGCTTCTCCATGATATTGGAAAGGCATTAGATCATGAAGTGGCTGGAACTCACGTTGAAATTGGAATCAAGCTATTAAAAAAATTCGATGTTCACGATGACATTATCCGTGCTATGCGTGCTCATCACGAAGAATACCCTTATGACACAGTGGAATCGCGAATTGTTCAAACAGCGGATGCCATTTCAGGAGGCCGCCCAGGGGCTAGAAAGGATAACATCGAAAGCTACACAAAACGCCTAGCTGAACTAGAGCAAATCGCCACATCATTTACAGGGGTAGAAAAGGCCTATGCTCTCCAAGCAGGCCGAGAAATAAGGGTTTTTATCAATCCAGCCGATATTGGAGATGTAGAGGCACGAAACATGGCCAGAGATATAGCTCTTAAAATTGAATCTGAACTTCGCTACCCTGGAGAAATAAAGGTCACTGTAATCAGAGAAACACGAGCAATCGAGGTAGCAAGATAGCCAAAACTACACCATATTTTTCCAAATCTGCATGGTTTGCATTCAAAAACCCTTGATATATAATGGAATTACGCTAGGTGGTCGAAATTAATCAAAAAGAAATTTAAAAAAATCATGAACAAAGCAGGTCTTGCAGATGTAGTACACGGTATCTTGAATTCAACAAAAGTTCAGGCTGAACAAGTAGTTGATTCTGTTATCGATGCTATCATCAAGTCAGTTAAGAAAGGAGATGAAGTCTCTATTGCTGGTCTTGGTATTTTCTCTGCTAAGCAGAGAGCAGCTCGAACAGCGAGAAACCCTAGAACTGGAGAAGCAGTTAAGGTTCCAGCTATGCGAGTTCCAAAGTTCCGCGCAGCAAAGGCGTTTAAAGACGCAGTTAAATAATCTTTTGGTTATTTAAACCCACTTAACAAAACACCCTATCGTGATGATAGGGTGTTTTGTTTTATTCATACAGTTGAGAATGTGTGCCTATGACAGACAATCGTATATGCTCTTTATCTAAATATTCAAATATAACCCTATAATCAGAGGTTACATTAAAGCTGTGATACCCATCCCATTCTCCATGAAGTTTGTGGACTTTTAAATACGGACTATTTATATCTTCACGAAATATTTTCAATCGCTCCTCAAACTTTTCTTGAATTTCGTTGGGAATTTTTTCGTACAACTTAATAAATTCTTTGCTGAATTTTACTTTCATATCTCGTACTGTTGTGGAATTAAGATTTTTTCTTACCTATTTTCTTATTAAGCCAGCTTATTGCATCTTCTGCATTATCAAATGTCGGAGATCCCTCATTAGGCCCTTCTTGTCTCACTTTTCGAATAATCCCCTCTAAATACGGAGTCATTCGATGTTTAAGGGAAATATTAATTTCCCTGTTTACCACAAAACTTCGAAGTGTAGCAGCAATAATTGATGACAGGTTAAAACCCATCTCTTCTGCGAGTTTTGAGGCTTGGTTTTTAAGTTCTTTATCGATTTTTAGACTTATCACGGTTTTCATTAACCATAGTATATACTTTGGTTAGTTACTTTGTAAAGTAACTCTGCCATTAAAACAAGCGCAGATTAAATCTAGATAAAGAAATCCTGAAGAAAAATTCATATATTTGCACAAACTATAAAATTAAGTTACCCTTAATCCCGTGATACAACTTACTAACACATTCTTTAGCTTCTGGAATCAATCGGTAAACCGAAGAGTGAATTAGCATTGTAAAATCTAGATAAAAGAACCGCTAATCCTCTCCGGACCGGCGGTTTTTTTGATTTGATGTATCACACAACAACAACCAACCACATGAACAACCACAAAATCACATTCCTCGGCCCCATCGGGGCAACCTTCTCGCATGATGCATACAACGCATTGGCGGGAATCTACGGCGCACCGGCCGTTACAAATGAAAACTACGTTGAAGCAAAAAACAACGGAGAAGTTTTGCGATTGATTGCGAAACATGGAGATTACGGAGCAATTGCCATGGAAACACTTGCGGAAGGCAGGGTGGCAGAGCCTGTGGAGGCATTCATAGAGACGTTACAGTACGATGAGTGCACGTTTCACATCGTCGGTGCGGTACAGATGAAACTTCACTTTTGTCTTATGGCGAGAGAGGGGGCAGAGGTGTGTGGGATTGTTGCACACCCAAAGTCACTAGGTGCTTGCAGGGCCAGGATTAAGTGGCCTACGGCAAGTGCACCATCAAATGGTGAAGCGGCGCGTTTAGTGGCGCAGAATGCGGAGTATGCCACACATGCAGCACTTGGTCCTCGTTCTGCGGCGGAGAAATATGGTTTGAAAATCCTGGATGAAGCGTTCGAAGATAAGGAGGCAATCACCACCTTCTTTTTGATTGCACCGAAGGATCACAAAGTTGCAACTGGAAAGAAAAATCGTGCACTGATTGTTTATAAAGTGCTTCACAAACCAGGGTCTCTGGTTGATTCACTCATTCCGTTCAAGACGGAAGGTTTGAACATGATTCAGATTCATTCGGTCCATGCGGGAAATGGCGTTTATCATTTCGCTATTGAGGTTGAAGTTGGAGAAAATGAAATGGATAAGTGGACTATGGCCATGAAGGTTTTCGAAAGTAGTGTTGAAAAACATTTTACATTCGGTCCTTTTGAAGTTCTTTTGAGGTGAGTTTCAGGGCCCGCGACGAATGTCGCGGGCCCTTTTTTTACGTGGTGCAGGATAAGGGAATCGAACCCTTGTCTACTGCTTGGAAGGCAGTCATTCTACCACTAAACCAATCC
>JBAXRA010000021.1:0-10104 GCA_037131455.1 bacterium
GCGGGGTTTTGATGATGAATAACTTCGCTTAGGCGAATGACTGCCAGTCCGAGGACCAGCGCTGTTTGATTTTGGATACATGCTTTATCGTAAACTTCCAGTCTTTAAAATAATTGGTGACCGGTGGATCTTGCGAGTTTTAGATAAGCTCTGTATATGTGAGCTAGATAGTTTGAGGAGGTGAGTCCTGAAAAGAAAAACCTTTAAGATAAGTTAACAGAGAGATTGTAACATGGGGGAGGGGTGGTGTCAATGATATGGAAAACCGCCAGAGGTTTAAAGAGCTAATTGAATATTACAATTATAATATCACTATGTCAATAGTTCTCCTAACTCTCCCTCTTCCCATGCAACAACATCTCCACCGCATGCTCCATCGAACCCGCAAGCGTAATCCCACCCCCATTCACAAAGAAAATCTCATCCGCATTCTCAATCGTATTCAATCGATGGGCAATAATCACTCTTGTAGTTTCCTTCGGTAACTTTTTCAAAATCTCTTCCAACAACTGTTCCGTCACCGTATCAATATTCGCAGTCGCTTCATCAAGAATAAGTAACTCCGGCTCCCGTAACACTGCTCGCATAAATGCTATTAATTGCTTCTGTCCTAGGGAAAGGGCATCAGACATCGCAACTTTCGCTGAAAGACCTCCATCAAATCGAACTAATAATCCATCAAGTCCTGCAGTCTTTAATACTTTTTCAAAATCTTCATTACTAAAATTCTTATACTTTTCATTTCCGTAAAGAATATTTTCCTTCACTGTTCCAGAAAAGAGAATTGGTTCTTGTAAAATAAATCCAATTTTTTGAGTTCTCTCAGATGCAGTAAAAGTTCTTATATCCTGACCATCTAAATAAATTGCACCTTCAGTTGGGTCATAAAGTCTCGCCATAAGTGACGCAGTTGTAGTTTTTCCTCCACCAGTAGGTCCAACTAGCGCGTAAGTTTTTCCTTTCTCTAATTTAAAATTTAAATTATTCAAAACCTTTTTACTTTCTGAATAGCTGAACGAAACATTTTTAAATTCAAGAATTCCTTCTCCGGTCTCATTATTTTTTGGTAAAACCTGCATACCATTTTCCATATTCAATATCGCGGAAATTCTGTCCCATCCAGCAAGGGCCACTTGGAAGTTTGACCAGAGGTTTGCAAGTTGTCGAAGGGGATTGTAAAAGTTAGACACATAAGCCAAAAATCCAATTAAAAGCCCTAATGTGAAGCTCCCAGTTGTAACTAGGTACACTCCATAAGCCAGTACAATAAGTTGCGCCACATTTGATGCAAAATCAAATATTGGTGTGAAAACGTTGTTTGCAATACCAGCTTTAACCGCAGATTTATAGTTGTCGTCGTTTGCAACTTCAAAACGTTTTCGGAAAAAATCTCGACGATTGAAGGCAACGACTACTTTAAAATTGTTTAAACTTTCCGATATTTCTGCTGATAATCCTCCCGTTGAAGTGAGTGACACAGCGTTTGTTCTTTTTACCCATGGAGATAAAACCCTAGTAAATACCAGGAGGGATAGGGCAGGTAGAAGGGCGGCCGTACCAAGCTTTAAATTAATCACTAGTAAGAAGATTCCTGCTCCAATCATAATGACGATACTTCCAACAAATCTAACGAGAGTTTGTGAGAAAAATTGGTTTAACTTGTCCGTATCATTATTAATTCTAGAAATTAAATCTCCAGCCTTGTTTGCATTGAAAAAAGCAGTAGGGAGTTCTTGAAGTTTGCTAAATATTTTTGTACGCAAATTGAAAAGTACTCGTTGGCCAGTTCCCCCCATGAGTCTTGTTTGTGCGTAACTTGTAAATAGTCCAAAAATATATAGACCTAAAAGAATTAATGAAAAAGTCACCACTCCACCAAATTGTTTAGTGACAATATATGTGTCGACTACATGTGCAATGATGAGAGGTGCTGCGAGGTTTATCAGGGAATTAAAAATAGTCGCGATACCAGCGTAGATCAAAATACTGCTTTCACCTGAAAGTAAAGGCCACAAACCGCGAATGGCTTGCCATGCAGAAATCTTTTTCTTATTTTCCTCTGAATTAAGTTCGTAGTTCATAATTTTCTGTTGATTTTTGTGATTCATAAATTTGGACATATTCTGGTGAAGTATTCATAAGCTCTGTATGTGTGCCTTGTGCCAGAACTTCTCCCTCCATAATAAGGATGATTCGATCATAGTTTTCAATCGGAGCAATTTTTTGAGTAATCGAAACTAATGTTAATCCTGGATAATTTTTCTCAACGTTAGCTAAAATTTTCTTTTCAGTGTGGGTGTCTACCCGGGCAGTAAAATCATCTAGGAACAAAATCTTTGGATTAAGTGCCAGTGCGCGAGCCAACATTAAGCGTTGTTTTTGACCACCAGAGAGGGAAGTCCCACGTTCTGAAACAACGGAATCTAACCCCTTGGGTAATGTATTTATAAAATCAGAAAGCTCAGCAGTTTCGATAGCTTTCTCAAGTGATTCATTTGTCACTGTTGTGCTGAATGCAATGTTTTCACGGAGCGTTGTATTAAACAAAACGCTGTCCTGAAAAACCAAACCAATTTGTGGGTAAAATGAGGCATGATCGTATTCAGAAATCTTATGTTCATCGTATTCTACCGAACCAGATTGAGGAGAAGTTAATCCTGCTACTACATTTAATAGCTGAGTTTTTCCAGCAGCAGTAGGGCCAATAATTGCAGTTTTAGTTCCAGGCAGAATCGCGATTGAAACATCTTTCAACGCTGGTTTTTCTCCATACAAAAGTGTTACGTTTTTAATTTCAATTTTTCCAGTTAGTGAGGCTTCGATAGTTCCAGAGTCCTTTTCGTCAGGGGATTGGAGTACTTCATATATACGTCCATATGAAGCACTGGCTTGAGCAATGATGTTGCTAATGAATCCAATAACGAGAATTGGGAAGATTAGAATAGTTATGTAGTTTGCAAACGCTGCAAATGATCCGAGAGACATTGATCCGTTAATTACATAGTATCCTCCCAATGAAACCACAATTAAACTTCCGATGCTTGATACGAAAGTAATGATTGGAATCATAAATGAAAATAATTTTAGGATGGAAATTCCTGTGTCACGGGCTTTTGCATTGGCAACTGTGAATTTATTTTCTTCCAGGTTTTCAGAGTGCAAAACTCGAATTAGTGCTGCCCCAATGATGCTTTCACTAATGACTTTGTTTAACCAATCCACAACTTCACGACTTTGAATAAATAGTTTGCGAACCATGCGTAAAATGACAAAGAAAGTAATTCCAATAACAGGAATTATTGTGATTACAGAAAGGGCCAAACGCCAATCGATAGTGAGAAGTATGATTACGGCACCAATGATGATAACGGCTGAAGACACCATGGACACAATCGCTTGTGCCACGAACATTTTAATTGAATCAATATCAGACGTAATGTTTGTTAGTAATTTCGCAGGGTTTTTATCTTCAATGAATTTATAACTTTGACGTGAAATTTTACTTACAAGTTGTGATCTAATGTCTCTTCCCACTTTTTCTGATGCGTATGTCTGTAAAATACTTTGTAAGTAGGTAAAAAGCAAAATTCCCAAAGTGATAGACCCGAATTCAATTATTAGTGTGTTTAGATTAAGTATCTCTTTGATATATGAATCAATGACAATTGAAATTAATTTTGGAAGAAACAAGGTTAATCCGTTTGCAAGCACGGCCAAAATAATCAACCATATAATCATGGTCTGGTAAGGCTTAAGTATGCTGAAAATGCTAGGGGCTTTAGATCGAGGTGGCATAATTGCGTTCCAGTATAGTATTAGCCGCTCAATTCGGCAATTCCTTACCTCTCCAAAATCAACCTCGCCAAAAGATAAGAAACCGTCGATTCTGCCCCTTGATTCAAATTAATATATTGATCACCTAATCCATCGTAACAGCCACCAGAAGAATGTGAATAAATCACTTGGTTTAAAATATTATTCCCTAAAAACCATGAAAAAACAGAATACATAGTAGATGAATATTTTTCTTCTTTTGTAATATTAAAAGCAACATGAAGTGCTAATACTAGACTCGAAACCTCCTCTGGCTGTTGGTCAAATAGTTCTTTGACCCCACCGCGTTTGAACCATTTTGCTTGTCCGATCGGCATACACATAATTCCATCTCTTGAATCCTTTAGCGAATTATTTAATAGAAATTCCAAAGTTTTCTTTGCCGCAACAAGGTAGTGTTCATACTTTGTGTATTGATGAGCTAGAAAAAGTGCTTCTGGCAAAACAGCATTTGAATAAGTCATAGAATCCTCAAACCAAACCCAATCAGATGTTTCGTTATCTTTTAAAATAGACATTAAAAAGTCAGCATAGAAAGTTATATGTGCTACCAATTCAGTTGAGCGGTAAGCATCTGTCTCTCCAACGGATAGCCATGTAGAGAAAGCTTTAATAAAAAAAGCAGCTGCACGAGGAGAAGCGATATGTTTGTGATTATCTAATTGGTGATTAAATAAATTTTTTGCTCGAAGGCGCATTGCTTCGGAGGCATTGCTTTTATAAAGCTCTGCAATTGCCCAAAGTGCACGTGCGCCGGAATCCTCCAAATTTTCAACGGAATTTCTTAAGTTGTTTTCTTGTCGATCAACATTGTAATAATTTATAAATCCGCCATTAGATAGGGAAGCCCTTTCAAGAAAAGACAAATATACTTCCGCCAAGTCCTTGTAATCAGGATCTTGATCATTTATTTTCCACGCCATTGCAATTAATGCTCGTGCATTATCATCCAATGTGTAACCAGAAAGTGGATTAGGGTCTGTCAGAATGGCAAATTGAAACTTTCCAAAATCGTCAGTCATTCTTTTAAAATGGGAAAGATTTATTTTAGGTAAAGTTTTTTCTTTTTGACAAAGCTCCGCCGAAAGGGCCACGAATTCATGCATATACAAAATCGCAATGTTGGACCAAACCATACCTCTTGTTCTGAAATATGCCGCCCGGCTTTTACTTTCAAGTTGTGCTTGGTCATTAAATAAGTTTAAAACCGCATGTGCGATCGAGGTGCTGTCATTAAATTGAACCAAGTGTCCAACCTCGCTTGTGACAACCTCCTTGGCCTGCATAAATGGGGTAGAGATTACTGGTTTTCCTGCTCCCATTGCATATGTTAAGGTCCCAGAAACTGCTTGGTCTGGGTTTTGAGACAAGGCTAAATAAACATCAGTTGCTTGTATAAATTTTAATAAGTCTTCGGTCTTAAAATACGAGTTGTAAAATAAAACATGATCGAGAACTCCAAGGCTTTCGGCCTTTGCCCGTAATTCATTTATATAAACTGGCCCTTCGCGGCGCAAGACAACAGGATGAGTTGCTCCAATGACAAGATATCGAGTCTCTGGAAATTCCTTAATGATTGCAGGAAGTGCCTCAATGGCAAATTCTATACCTTTTCCTCTATTTAAAAGTCCAAAAGTCGAAATAATCTTTTTATTTTTAATATCCTTTTCCAAAGCCAATCCTAGCTTTGCTAATTCATTTTTGGCTAGATCACTTTTTGTGTAGTCTAGAGCATGAATTCCATGGGGAATTATTTTAATTTTTTCTGAAGATACAAAGTACGTGTTTTCTAAAAGTGTTCGAGAGCTTTGAGTCATGACAATTAAACATTCCGCACGGCCTGCAATTTTTTTCACCATATTCAGAATAGATTCAGAGGGCTTAGGTAAAACTGTGTGGAAGGTGACAGTGACTGGTTTTTTTATCGCATCTAGGAAGACTAGAATATTTTCGCCATCATTCTTTCCAAAAAGCCCAAATTCATGCTGAATTGAAACAATTTTGACTTGCTCTAATTCATTTAAATATTTTGCTGCTTGAGTGTAATCCTCTGCCTTGTCTTCAGATATTCTAAATATGACCTTGTTTTCATCTACAGGAAGACCTGTTGTCTTTTCAGTCTCCATTGCGATCACACGAGTTTCTACTTGTGGAGAGAATATTTTGTCAAAGTTATCTATAAGGTCAGATGTGAATGTTGCGATACCGCACTCTCGGGGAGGGTAAGTTGTCATAAAGACAATCCATGCTGGTTCGGTTTTCTTAACTGATTTTGTCATAAATAGGTTCTGCGATTCGGAATGGGGGACCTTCTCTTTTGAACTCTTCCAAAAGTTCATTTAGAGAGCCCGAAGCAAGTCCGACATACTTATCAGAACACCCATAGTACACATATAAAGTATTATTATCCACATAACCTCCCGTTGGAAAAATAATAGTTGAACCGTTCTCAGTCTCAAAAGGCTTTTCAGGCGAGAGCATGTCATACGGCAATTTACCTAGACAAACTGTAGGATCTTTCAAATCAAAAAGCATTGCCCGCGCGGTGTATGTAAAATGCTTGGTAACAGGGTCTTCGCGTACATGGTGATAAATTACCAACCAACCGTCAGTGGTTTCAATTGGTGGAACGCCCGGGCCATTTTTTGCGTCATGAATATGAGAGGGTTGCATAAAAAGCTTGTGGTCCGTCCAGTGAATTAAATCATCAGACCAAGAAATCCACATACTTGGTTTTTGTGGCATTTTTTCGATAGGGAAAGGGATCTCGATTTGCTCCTTGGGTGCAAATGGACCATTGAGCCATTCTCTTGACCAATGATTTGGACGATGCAACATGGCATATCGTAAAATAGAATTTCCGTCTTTATCTATAAATGGAATTTTTTTTGGGAAAAGTACAATGTCTTTATTGTCAGATCCGGCCGGTGAGATAATTCCTAAGTTCTCATAATTTATAAAATCCTTTGTTTTTAAAAGTGCAGTATTTGTCTCGAGAGGGAGCTCTCTTTCAATACTTTTTCCATGATCCATAATTCTGTCAGGCACTGCAACATAAGTTACATAAAAAGCATCGTCGATCTTTGTAATACGTGGATCCTCCGTTGCCCACTTATCAAATGATTGCGAAGGACCAAATACAGGCTGACTACCAACTCTTTCAAAATTTATACCGTCTTTGCTTTTTGCAAGCCCAATGTGCGAGATGTATGAATCTCGTTCACCAACGGCACGATACAACATGATTACTTCATCGCCTTCTTTAACTACTCCTGGATTAAAAACCCCCTCAGTTTCCCAAGATAAATTTTGATTTGGTGCTAGCACTGGCTTGTCCCCAGTTCGATTTAGTTGAAACATTTGTGTATTAAAATTAATTGCGTCCGTACTGGTCTTCTAGTCTTGTAATATCTGATTCATCAAATTCCCCGAAAGCTATCTCCAATATTTCCAGTGCGTTTTTTCCAGCCGTTGCTCTGTGTTTTTCACCTGTTTTGATAAAAAATTCCTGGCCCTTTTGTGTCGATGTTTTTACACCTTCTATTTCAACAACACCGTCTCCATCGATAATTTGCCAAAATTCAGAACGTTTTTCATGAGTTTGAAGGCTGAGGCTTTGTCCTGGTAGGATTTTTATTACTTTAACTGTCGAAGGTTCATTTTTAGTGAATTGTCTAAAGTTCCCCCAAGGTCTTGTTTCTTCGTAGATTGCATTCATAGTTTAGGTTTTTATTTTAACTCAGTATAGACCTCCTTAGCAATCTTTTAGAGGAATGACTTTATAAGCAGAGCCGTATCAGCGGGATTTTTAACAGGTTTAGATTCTATCCCAGCTTCAAATGGGGAATAATCGTTTCCTCCTTCAAAAATAGCATCCCCGACAAAAAGCATGTCATCTATGGAAAGATTTTTGTCTTGAAGTAGAATTTTCAAACCGACTGCCTTATTAAATCCTTTCGGTAAAATATCAACCGAAGTAGAACCTCCAATGTTCGCCTCTATTTCAGGAATTGCTTTCTCTAGTGCATCTTTAATTTTCTTTCTTTTTGAAGTATCCGGATCCCACATTTTTTTCTTTTCAATCGGCGCTTCTTGGCCTAATGCAGAAAGGGTCACTTGGTTTCCTCGGTCTTCTAGGTAAGTTCCAAAATGCTCCATCGGAATTCCAAAATCTGCTTTGTGATCTAAAATATTATTTAATTCTGCGACAACACGATTTTTTGTGTTGTTTGCGAATGGGTGAGTGTAAACTTCATACCAGTCTTCGATTTTTGGATTGTATTCGTAACGACAACTTCCGCTAGTTGGGAGAAGGATTATATTAAAAAGATTTTTTTCATTTTTAGAATCGAGAATTTGTTTCAGCACTTGTCTTTTGAATTGATGATAAGCACCACCGGAGACAATTGCAATTTTTGTCTTTATGGAAAGGGAAGAGATGAGATCTGCCATTTCGGGTGACATTTCTTGTTTGCTTTCGGTTAGGGTGCCGTCTAGGTCGAAGGCAATGATTTTTTTCGGGGGCATGGGGTTAAGTATACTTAGATACGGTCAGAATGTGAATATCTTTCTTGAAGTGGTGTTGATTCAGGAAAAAATGATACCAAAATTTTAGCTTAACTATAATATTTTTAACTTTTTATAATCCTTCGTATTCCTGAAATTTTTAACATAAGGGAAAAGCGCAAGAAGAATAATGGCGGCAAGGAAGTTGAACGACCCTGCTAGAATAAATACCGTTGAAAACCCATAATGTGAAGCAATGTACCCCCCGAGCAAACTTCCAATTGCAGCTGACATGGTCAACCCGCCAACGCTAAACAAACTCCATTCAAAACCCTGACTTTCCTTATCGATATGATGAGAAAAGATTGCGTAGTAAGCTGCCATAATACAAGCATCAGCAATCCCCGTAAGTATTTGTAGTATGTATAAATCGCTGGTATCTTTGATGAAAAGGAAGCTTACGCAATATAGTACGGCTAATAATATACCAGCAAACAAGACGTAAAAATCAGTCCTCTCACCCTTCATTGAGTCCAATTTTTTAGCTATGGGGATCTGGAACAGAGATTTGGTAACGGAATAGATTGCTATTGAAATACCCACTACTTCCAAAGTTGCTCCTACAATATTCTGAGTGATATAGATTGCGATGATGGGCATGTATAGTCCAGCGGAGACATTAAAAAGAAAGACAAAGATTAGTAACGTTTTTATTGCTTTGTTGATGATGGGGGGATTCATGGTTTGCTATATTGGATAATTGTAGCAAATTTTTAGAAAATTGGTTGGGGTGACTAGAGGGAATCGGTCCTTACAGGACCAGTACACCTTTTGGATATTTTCTTCGCATTAAATGCTCGAAAATATGCTCAAAAGGTTTCCGATTCCCTCACGCAAGCGCTTTGGCGCTTGCTTACGTCACCCATGCTTTTTTACGTCCGCTATCGCGGACTGAATTTTGAATGGGTGACTAGAGGGAATCGGACCCTCGATACCGGTTCCACAAACCGGAGTTTTACCACTAAACTATAGTCACCATGTATTGCAGCCTTCTGCCCCTGCATATTGCCACAAAATGGCGATTTATCAAAGAGATTTCAATTCAATGTGGAAAGTAGACCCCTTGTCTTGACCAGGGGATTCGGCCCAAACTTTACCTCCATGTGCTTCAACCATTTTACGAGCAACGTATAGACCAAGCCCAGTTCCAAGGATATTGGTTTTTGAAGCGTCGGGCGCTCGGGTAAACTTTTCAAAAAGGCCTGGTAAAACTTCAGGACGAATACCAACACCTGTATCAGAAATGCTAATTAGTATTTTATTTTCAAGAGTTTTCTGAAGCCACACATGAATGCTACCCTTAGGTGTGTACTTGATCGAGTTATCGAGAAGGTTGCCGACAACTTGTCTAATTTTTCCTTGATCAGCGTTAACCATGAAGATACCGCCAGAATCATAGTCGAAGCTTGTTTCTAGTTTTGCACGGGCAATGTTCGGTCTTAATTCGGTGATGGTAGTTGCGACTAATTCCTTCATGTCAAAATCAGTGAAGTCATATTTCATACGGCCTTGTTCGATTCGGGACACATCGAGGTAGTCTCCAACTACAACAACGAGGTCTTGAGTTGATTGGTACATTTTGTCGACTGCGTCGCGGACTTGGCCATCTATTGGTCCGAAGTCATCATCAAGGAGCATTGAGGCGTATCCTTTGATGGCGGTGAGGGGGCCGCGGAGTTGGTGTGAGGCGAGGGAGACGAATTC
>JBAXRA010000022.1:0-10063 GCA_037131455.1 bacterium
AAATTATTAGGTAGATTAAACCAATCATCACTAGAGAAATTAATCCCTTTCCAAAGAATTTTGGGAAATTTAACATCATTAGATTTGGTGACTACATATTTTCTAACTTTTAAACGATCTGCAACAAGAGCTCTTAGAGGATTCTTATCATATAGTTTTATATGCAGTATTTTCTCGTTTAATGATTTAGGATTACTAATATTTGGAAAATAACATTGCCTCATAGTAAAGACAAAATAATTTAGTAATTTATCTGGCAAAATTATTAATATTCGAGATAAAATTGTCTTTAAATATTTCATTTTATTTCGTTATCAGTTTAAAAAAATCTAGGTATTTTGTATTGTAAATAGAGTTATTATTCTGCATATTTATTTTAAATGTATGTCCTTTTTTGTCTATAATAAAAGAAAGAATCTCACTAAAATCATCATCATCTCTTAAAATGAGGCCACTTTGATATTTTGTTATTTCTTCCGCATTAGCTTTTACAATCTTAGTAGTAATAGGTATGACGTTTAGAGCTTGATATTCTCTTATTTTACAAGAATCTCTAAATTCATCATAGTTGAAAGATCCATTGTAAATAGCTATTCCTATTTCAGATTTCGCAATCTCAAGAAGAGTTTGTTCATAACTTAATTGCCCAAGAAAAAATAAGTCTTTTAAACCTCTCTCTTCCACTATTCTCCTAAGTTTTTCTTCCATCCTTCCGCCTCCAACAATAACCAAAGAAAGGTTAGGAAATTTAACTTTAACCTTTTCAAAAGCATCGAAAATTTCAAGAAAATTTATTTGATTTGAAATATTCCCTACATAAATAATTCTATTTTTAATTTTAGGAATATTTAAAAAGTTTTCTATAATCCATGGATTTGGGATGTTGGGCATATGAAAAAATAGATCTTTTGGAGCATTATATATTTTCTGTTTATATTCAATAACTGTCTTGGAACAAACGATATTTTTATCCGAATTAAAAGTACAAAATCTATCTATAGCAAAGTAAATTTTATTTAAAATTTTATTATTAAAACGCTGAATAGCAAAATCCGGTGTTATAAAAAAACATTTCTTAATATATCCTATTTTCCATAATAAACTTGGCACTAAACACGAAAGAGGGTCTATGGCAATTACTGTAATAGGCTTATTTAACAATAAAAATAAGAAAGTGCTGATTAATTCCCCAACGTACCTAATAGAATCAGGTAGGCTACCTAAAAAGGGAATTTTAAAATAACTATCTTCACCTCCGTTTTTGTAAATTCTAGACTCGCCACCTTTAATTATAGAGTGTCTTATTGCACTGTATCCATCCTTTTTTAAATAATGATTTAAAAAACCAAAAGTTATTCCAAAATTTGGATCAAATGGATTACCTTTACGATAAGCGCTGTGGCAAATGAATATAATTTTTTTCATCTCGAGTTTCTAATTAAATTAAATAGGGTTATTTTAAACCTTTGGGACAAAATAAACATACTTAGAAACTGACCAAAAAGATACAATTTATCTTTGAAATTCATTTTATAACCATACTCAAAGACCGCTTTCAATCGTATATAAAGTGTTAGACGTTCTTGTATTCTTGCTTTTGATATTGATGTTCCTGTCCCAACAACCCTATATTTAATAAGAACGTCTTTAAGATTCCCAAACTTACTCACAACACCAATTCTAAAGTATAAATCGTAATCCTCCGCAATAGCCAAAACTGGTCCATATTTAAAACCATGGTTTTTAATAACTTCCGTTCTAAACATTACTAAAGGGTGACAAAACGGACTATACCTGAATATTTTCTTTCTTATCTCTAGATCCGTAAGGTTGTACCTTCGATATCCATTCCTGACCAACTTTTCATCACACACCTCCATCGTTCCTCCACTTACACCTATTTCAGGATTAGCCTCCATAAAATCAAACTGTTTTTTAAGTCTATCAGGATAACTCCAATCATCCGCGTCCATTCTTGCAATGTATTTTCCTTTAGCTAAATCAAAACCTTTATTAAGGGTATGGGAAATTTTCAAATTTTCTTCATTCTTTACAGCAACTATTCTTTTATCTTTCTCCGCATACTCTTGAATAATCTCCCATGTCTTATCAGTAGAACAATCGTCAATAATAATAAATTCAAAATCCGTGAAAGTTTGATTTAAAATACTTTCAATAGCTTCACCGATATATTTTTCGGCGTTATAAGCTGGCATTAAAACTGAAACTTTAGGTGTTGTCATTTTATTTCTTCTTTATATTACCCACACTCCTAACAACGTACAAAGGCCTTCCCGACACTTCATGGTTAATCTTTCCAATATACAGAGCAATAAGTCCCAAACAAGAAAGCACAATGCCGATAAAGAAAATCATCATTAAGGCAAGCTGTGCAGTCCCAGACACAGCCCAGTTAAGTACATCGTCATATACATATCGCTCTATAAACACAACTGTCCCTGCAACCCCAGAAAGAACAACAGTGAGCATTCCAAGATATCCTGCGAATTTAAGTGGAAAAAGACTGTGTGATATTGAAGAAGATATCGCAAGTTTAATAAGCTTAAAATATGAATACGATGCGACTCCATTTGCCCTCTCATTTGCTTCAAATTCCACAAACTCTCTCTTAAATCCAAGCCAGTCTATAAGACCCCTTGTAATTCTTTCGTGTTCAGTAAATTTATTGAATTCATTTACAACCTTTCTATCGATAAGACGAAAATCAGTAGCGCCTGGGACGATAGGTGTTTCACTTATTGTATTAATCAGCTTGTAGTAAAAAAATGAACAAATAGATTTTAGTCCAAAACCACCTTTTGTCTTTGTTCTAAGACCAATCACTACATCAGCACCATTTTCCCAGCGTTCTATAAATTGCGTAATAAGTGAAGTTGGGTGTTGAAGGTCCGCATCAATAACAATTACACCATCTCCGGTTGAGTATTGTAAGCCAGCAGATGTAGCAGATTCCTTTCCAAAGTTTCTTGAGAATTCAATACTTTTAATTTTATTGTTAGTTTTAGTAAGACCCTCTATAACTTGCTGAGAATCATCTTTAGAACCATCATTTACATAAATGATTTCATAATCATACGGTAGAGAAGAAAATACATGCAAAAGCTCCTCATTTATAAGAGGGACATTCATTACTTCATTATGAACGGGTACTATGATTGAAATAGTCTTTTGCATAGGTGATGGTTAATGTGGTTAGAATAATTGAAAGAGATAAAATTAAGTTGTTTAGAATTGAATCAATGCTTGTGTGGACTCGGAGTAAAATAAACCCCATAAAAAACATCCCAAACAAGGATACCGCAATTAAAAAGAACCTGCGCAATGCCAAAAAGTAGAAAATGAATATGTTTACAATAGCTGTAAGCAACATCACCAATCCTGCTTTAGGTAGAAAATGTGCAAAAGATGCATATTTACTACCTATCATCAGCTTTATGGTTATATCACTAAATAGATAAAATATAAATATACCTAATCCACCTACCACCAAGGAGATTACTAATGACTTTTTAAGAGCCAAAGCGTTTTCCACAAAGGATTGCCTAATCTTTACTGAGGAAAGTAACACGGCCGAGCTAGGGCCAATAACAAAGAAGAGAATCTTTGCTATTGCCGATATACCACCATACAGACCGGCATCTACCGAACTAAAATAATGCTTAATTATAAGGACATCTGAGGTGTAGTAGATAGTGACGAGACTTGTAGCGAAAAATACTAATACTCCATAAATCAATTCCTTTACCACACTTCCCTTTTCGAGAGTGTGGACATTTGTCTTAGTACTTAGATGAAGCGAGTCTTTTGTTTGATAAAAAAGATAAATGAGTACAGCTACGTTTGCAAGTACAATACCGAGTGTCGCCCCGAATACACCCATACCAAGGATAATACCGGACACAGCTAACACCAACCGCCCGAGTGAAGAAACGACACCTGAGAGTGAGAGATGCTTGAATCTTCCACTACCTTGTAGGTATGCATTCCTAAAGGTCGCTACAGCACTTATAGGTAAAATAATAGCAAGACCCACCAATGGATATATTGTTCCGAAATTGAAGAAAGACTTTAATTCTGAAATTGATAGCAAAAGGAAAACAAAAGTAATCCCAATGATCCAAAAAGAAATTTTTTGTAATTCTGAAATTATTGCATCTATTTCGTGAGGATTTTCTGTGTTGGTTGTGATATTTACAGCAACAACAGAAAAAGCACCGAAGATAATTGAAGATTGAGTAATGAGAGAAATAAGGGCTTGAACATCTCCAAAGTCTGCAGGTGAAAGAAGTCTTCCTAATACGGGATGAAATGCATAGTTCAAAAAAGCCACCACCATGGAGCCACTAAAGTAGACGGCATATCGCCTAAAAAAAATATCTGTTTTAAGTCGTTGAATCAAGTTGCATGCATTATAACAAAAAAATAAGAACTTTTCATGAAATAAATATGCCACAAAAGGATTGGACTAATTCTTTGTCTCTACAAACGACCTTAATTAGACGTTGGGATCCTTCCCTACTTAACCACCACCTTCACCACATTACTACTCCCATTCGAATTCTTCACCTGTACAGTATGCTTCCCAACCTTTGCATCACTTGGAATCAAAAAATATAGATTATTAACCCCATTAGCGGTCACCCCAGCAAGCCCCACTCCATCAAGCAACACCTCATTTGAAGGCATATTTCCAGGACCATTTGGAATAGGTTTTGGTGCGGTAAATCCTCCTCCATTTATCGTCACGAGGGTTCCTGCCTCGGCAGAACTTGGTGCCAGAGAATAAATAATCGGTGCCTTTTTAGTTTCTCCTAAAATTCTTTGCCCGACGCTTGCGTAAACACTTTGACCATCACTTCCGTAAATAGTGATTGTCGGTGTATAAACACCTGGGTAAGAATATGAATGCGAAAAAGTCGATGTACCAATTTTTACAGGATTTACAGCCACAGTTGGATCTGTAACAACTTCATCTCCCCACACAACACTGTATGTTAGAGCCTTTCCATCTGTACTACTTGCAAAAACCGTCCAAGTTCCCTGTTGGTCAACATTTAATGGACCTGATGGTAAATCTAGTTTTGTTATGGTTGGTTTTCCGACACTTGAAGTCGAAGTAGTACTTGTTCCTGTCTGAGTAATATTTTCAGGTGCAATTTTAGGAGCTTTATTCATTGAAAAATATACTCCTACAAGGGCCACTGCTAATACCGCGATGCTAATAATGATTTTGTTTGGTGATGATTGATTGTTCATGGAAGTATCTTAACATCACTTTTTATCTATTCAAATCCCTTTCTTTTCTTTTGACCTCCTCTAATTCCATTTCCTTTTGCTTTCTTTCATCTGCAGCTTGCTTTTTCTCCACCTCTCTCAGTTTGTGTTCATCGATTTCGAGATGTCTACGGTCTTCTTCTACTTTCCTTTTTTGAGCCTTAATTTCTTCGTTTGTTATCATAAAATTGTATTAAAATAGTAATACTGGCATTGTTAAAGCCGTATGAGGTGGGAGATTAATACAGGGTTAAAAAAACGCCGTACCCGAAGGTCGTGCGTTCTAGTTTCAAGGAATTGAACCTTGATAACGGTTTCTTATACCGAGTGGAGGATACCACTATGTATACAGCGTCGGTTGGTGGCGTCAGACCTTGACGAGCACATCACTTTTCGTGAAAGGTTGCCAATTACCCGTGGAACACTGGATGACGTGTTTGTAGCCATTACCCTCGATGTTGTTGAGGAGCGTGGAGTATCGGTCGTTCTTACCAAACTTTGCCTTGATTTCAGCTTTGGTGTAAACCTTGCCACCGATGTAGTAGGTGCTCGACGCTTTGCCGACCTGTTCCGTCTTCTCGAACTTCTCGCCCTCGACGATACTTTTCTTCTCGACCCAGTTCTCGAAGTAGAAACAGAATGCTCCCTTCGGAGCTTTCTTTGCGACCACTTTCGGGTCGGTGGTCTTCGTCTCCTTGCTCGATGTCTCAGACACAAGAATGCCTTGAAAGAGGAATGTGACTGTGGTGTATTTTCTTACTGCTATTTTGGACATAGTTTCTCCCTGTTGGTTTGTTGTTGCGATGGAGCTATGTTATTGGCTACATCTTTCAATCTCCGAAAAGAAACTGGAAGACATAGCCAATCGAGGTGTTCAAATTCTTTTGTATTGTATCACAGAGTATAGACTTGTCAACTTCGAGTGGACTTCAATGTGGAATTTGTGAACCGGTTGATTATGGAGTTACGATATCTATTTGAAATTTTGAAAATTCAAAGGGAAAACTGACAATAGAAGTGGTACTTGAAATAGTGTTTACCCCCGAAACGAAAAATGTTATAGTAAAATTATATAAATAATAAAATAAACACATGACAGAATCACAACCAAAGAATGCGCATGAGGGTCCTTTTGGAGGAGAATTAATTAATCTGATCAACAGAACAAGGTCAGCAGAAGGTGCGGAAGCTGAAGGTGTTAAAGATGAAATCTATACGGCCTTAGATAAGATAACTCAAATAGCAGGAACTGGAGATTTTTCTCTTTCTGAACTGAGAGGACAACTAGAAAATGCTTTTGTGTCACTTCAAAGAAAGACCGAGGGTAAGTAGGTTTAAAAAGATACTGCAATATTTTATAAAAACACTAGCAGACCTGCTAGTGTTTTTATTTACTAAAAAATATTCCGGTAAAAAGTTATTGGTACTAAACGGTGGTGGACTTCGCTGTGGTTTTTGTGAACCGTATTGTTGGTGAGTTGAAGTATTTAAAGGAAATTTTGAAGATATAAAAAAAGGCCCGCACCACTGTTGATGCGGACCCTGGACTCCAAGGAGGAGAGGTTCTTGTTCTGCCCTTGCCACTGATGTGGGAGGAGCAATTACCCTTTTAGTAGGCGTGATGCCTAACCTTGCTTGGTGATGTTCATTTTTCACCTCCTTTCTAGTTTTTATAATAGCACATATAAATGCTATCTGTCAATAGTAGTGGACCCTAGCGGATTCGAACCGCTGACCTCCTCAGTGCAAATGAGGCGCTCTACCAACTAAGCTAAGGGCCCGTGTTTATGGGGTTTCAATATACAAGTTTTAGGGAATTTTTGCAATCTACTTGTGGTGCTTTTTCTTTTCTTCTTCCCTTTCATATCTTTTGGTCAAAAGCACCAAAGTTAATACTATACCGGCCATAATATATCCAACAATATAAGCTATGTTCATAATTTTACTGATTAATTCTAAAGCTGATAATTCCCACAATCCACCATATCGAGGATAATAATAACCCAAAAAATATCAAATTCCAACTGATGCGATCACGGACGAATGATTCGACTACAAACACAGCGAAAAATATTTGGGCGATATCTTTGCTTACGTCGGAAACAAATCCCAACCTTGATGATAGGTACCTGTACAGTGACTTAAAAAAATTTTGCATCGAGCAAAATAATACACATCGGATATGAATTTTCCCTAAAGAATTTATAAATTTCTAATTATCCCCACTCTTCATCATCTTCAAAAAAACATCATGCGGAATATTCACCGTACCTCCCTCTTTCATCTTCTTCTTTCCCTTTTTCTGCTTCTCTCGTAGCTTCATTTTTCGAGTAATATCTCCTCCATACATGTGCTGGGTTACATCTTTCTTCATTGCTGAAAGAGTTCTGGATGCGATAATTCGCCCATCCGCTTTTGCCTGAATTTTAGTCACGAACATTTGGCGAGGGAGAACTTCAAATAATCTATCTACTGCCTTATTTGCCTCTTCATCAATACGACGAAACGCAATCACTCTGGTGAAAGCCTCCACTGGTTCCTCGGCCACCAAAATATCCATCCTTGTCACATCCGCTTTTCGCATTCCTTCTAATTCGTATGACAATGATGCATAACCAGACGAAATACTTTTCAACTCATCAAAAAATCCTCTCATCAATTCGCGAAGTGGCATGTTAATTGAAAGGGATGCTCGCCCGTCTCCGAAAGTTTCTGTGTCCCCCAATTCCGCTTCGTGTTCATACAACATCTGATAAATCGCTCCGACATAAGTAGTTGGAGAAATAATCTTCAATTTTACCCACGGCTCATACACCTCTAAAAATGATCCGTGATCGGGGAAAAGAGATGGTGAATACACCATTTTCTTTTTTCCGTCTTTCATGGTTACTTCATATGTGATGCTTGGGGTAGCAATTACAAGGTTCAAATTAAATTCTCGCTTTAATCTTTCCGTAATAATTTCAAGGTGTAGAAGTCCGAGGAATCCACATCTAAATCCCCGCCCTAATGATCCCGAAGATTCTTCTTCATATGAAAAAGCGGAGTCTGATAATTTCAATCTTCCAAGAGCCTGTTTTAATAACTCAAAATCATCTGCATCTTCTGGATAAACCGAGGCCCACACCACCGGTGACGGGTTAAAATATCCTTCCAGTGCCGGTAATTGCTTTTTGAAAATAGTAATCGTGTCTCCAACGGATGCAATACCTGGTCTCTTTATACCAGTTACAATATACCCGATTTGTCCAGGACCAAGCTCCTCACACGCCTCTTCGTCCGGTGTAAAAATTCCCACCTCAAGGGCTGTGAATTTTTCATTCGCAATTTTAAACATTAATTCATCGCCTTTCTTAACTGTACCGTCCATTGATCGAACGTAAATAATTACACCCTTATGGTTTGAATATTGGAAATCGAAAACGAGGGCACGAAAACTGTTTGTGTCAGGAAATTCCTCAACTGGAGCAGGAACTTTTTTAATAATTTCTTGGAGCAAATCATCCACCCCAGCGCCAGTTTTTCCAGATGTCTCTAAAATGTCCTCTTCTTTGCATCCTAAAAGCGCTACCATTTCTTTTTTAATATCATCAATTCGCGCGAGTGGTGAGTCAACCTTAGATAGAACTGGAATGATCACCAATCCAGTTTCTTGTGCCATTCGCAAGGTTGTCAGTGTTTGCGCCTGCACCCCCTGTGTTGCATCTACCAAGAGAATTGATCCTTCAACCGCTTTCAAGGCTCGAGAAACTTCATATGAAAAGTCTATGTGTCCTGGGGTATCGATAAGGTTCAAAATGTGATCCTTATAATGCATTCGAACTGGTCGCATCTTGATAGTAATTCCCTTTTCACGTTCCAATTCCATGCTGTCCAAAACTTGCGCCATCATTTTGCGCTTTTCAATAGTGTGGGTAATTTCAAGCATACGGTCGGCCAAAGTCGACTTTCCGTGGTCAATATGGGCGATGATGCTAAAGTTTCGAGTGCGGGATAACATAATGTGTGACCTATGTTATAGCATAAATTTGGGATTTATATAGGGTGTTTAAACCACCTTAACCCTATCCAAATCATCCAAAGAAAAACCAAGCTCTGAAAAAATAAGATTTCTCAGGTAAATACTTCCCACATACAAAACAGTATTCACATCTACACCACTTTGAAATGCTCCCTGTTTCAACCTGTCAGTTACGTCCGGACAATGTGAAGGTAATTCCATCATTACTGATGAAATAGCAAGTTCAGCATCATATGGATTTTTAGCTTCTTTAGCCTTAACAAGTATTACTAATTCATCTTTTTTCTCATCTACTATTGTTTTAATGCCACTATCATTGAGTATATTCGTTCCTCTATCATTAAGCTGACGCGGTGAACTTGCGGGGGCGAGTTTATCCTTCCAAAGTATGTCTACTTTTGGTTTTATATCAGAAACATCCGTATGAATAACTTCAATTTTATCAAGGGTTTTCTTTAGAAAATACCCTACTACGGCAATTAAAATTGTGATGATTGTAAATTGAAGATTTTCCGTTGTCATGTGGTTATTATATCAAAGTTGATAAGCGTGAGAACTAGACACTGCATGATTTTACATACTTAAGGCTAATAATTATAAAAATTTCCTTAAATTTCCTTATCTCGCCACCCCACGAAAAATATAGTATTATCATCTGGTTATTAATTTCCAATAAAACAATGTCAAAAAACACAAACGACCTACAAGAAATGCGACATTCCCTAGCACACCTGCTAGCTGCCGCTG
>JBAXRA010000023.1:0-9974 GCA_037131455.1 bacterium
GCCTCTGATTTATTCAAGAGAGCCTACGAACTTGATAAAACATATGATAGTGCGAGAGTATTCTATGCTATTGGTTTGGTGTATTCAGGAAAAGTTGATGATGCGATTGCTTTAGTAGCTGGCACTCCTGCTGAATCTGATAGTGCCCTCGTAAGCGCTTACCTCGATGTTGGACGATTCGACATAATTGAAAAATTAGCACAGAAGAAAATTGATGCAGATCCAAATAATGCACAATTACATGTGTCTATGGCTGCACTTTATTTAAAAGCTAAAAAGTTTAACAGTGCTATCAACGAATTGCGTCAAGCTGCACAAATTGAACCTGGCTTTAAAGTTCAGGCGGATAAATACATCAAGATGATTCAGAACGGTCAGGATCCAACAGAATAAAAAAAGTAAAAATTTTTTCTAACAAAAAAATATCTCTGCAAAAAATGTAGAGATATTTTTTTTATTTTTAATTCGCAAAAAATCAGAAATAATAATCGTTAACACTTATCCACATAATGTTGTCAGAAAACATTGCGGTCAACATCATTATGAACGATAATTACATTACGAGTTTTCGTCTGGTACACAAAAAATTTATTTTGTAATTAAAGTCGATCAGCACGGAAACGCGAATTAAGAGATCTTTTAATTTACAAAAAATATCATGGCAGCAAAAAAGAAGGCTAAGAAAGTTGCAAAGCGAAAGCCAGCAGCTAAGAAGAAGAAAGCTTCAAAGAAAGGAAAGAGAAAATAATTAATTATTTTCTTCTCACTTAACAAAAACACCACTTAACTGTGGTGTTTTTGTGTTTAACCCCTCTATGGTATAGTAGTCACACTATGTCGATCATATCAAAGATTATAGGTACGCATTCGTCCCGATTTATCAAGAAATACAAGAAAAATGTTGAGGAAATCAATGGTTTAGAGGAACATTTAAAACTGCTTACAAATGAGGAATTAAAGGCAAAAACACCTGAATTAAGGGAAAAAATTGCTCATTTAGAATCGCAGGGGAAAACTTTGCAAGAGGCTTTGTCTGCTGTTTTGCCTGAAGCATTCGCAGTGGTCCGGGAAACTTCACATCGTGTGCGCAATCAACGCCACTATGATGTGCAATTGATTGGAGGAATGATTCTCCATGATGGAAATATTGCAGAAATGAAAACCGGAGAAGGAAAAACTTTGATGGCGACCTTGGCGGTTTATTTGAATGCGCTGTCTCAACGTGGTGTGCACGTCATTACAGTGAACGATTATTTGGCGCGACGTGACGCAGTGTGGATGAGTGAAATTTATTCTTTCCTTGGATTAACTGTTGGTGTGGTAAATGATGACTCTTCTTTTCTATTTGATCCAACACATGTTGATAAAGAAAAATTTGAAATAGAAACAAATGACGCCGGATCTTTCAAGGTCAAGTATGAATTTTTAAAACCATGCGACAGAAGGGATGCATATGCGGCGGACGTAACTTATGGAACAAACAGTCAGTTCGGGTTTGACTACTTGAGAGACAATTTGGAGAAAAATACGCAAGGTCTACGTCAGCGAGATTTTTATTATGCAATCGTCGATGAAGTTGACTCGATTTTAATTGACGAGTCCCGTACTCCTTTGATTATTGCTATTCCATTTGCCGATTCTGATGACTTCTATAATACTTTTTCAAAAATTGCGCGAAGAATGTCAAAAGATGAACACTATACATTAGATGAAAAATTCCGAAGCATCGCGCTTACAACGGCTGGAATCGACTTGGCGGAAAAAGAATTGGGTATGGGAAATATTTACAGTGAAGGAGGTATTAAATTTGTGCACCATTTGGAAAACGCAGTAAAGGCCAAAGCTCTCTATATAAAGGATGTTGAATACGTTGTGAAGGATAATCAAGTCATCATCGTTGACCCATCAACTGGACGTTTACAACCTGGACGACGTTGGAGCGAGGGTCTACACCAAGCAATCGAGGCAAAGGAAGGTGTGAAAATCAACCAAGAAACTCGTGCCTATGCTTCTATTACTTATCAAAACTATTTCCGATTGTATCCAAAATTGGCAGGTATGACAGGAACTGCAATGACAAGTTCCGAAGAATTTTTGAAAGTATACGGGATCGATACTATTGAAGTTCCAACCCACCGAAAAATTGTCCGACAGGATCACAGTGATCAAATTTTCCAAAATGAAAATGGAAAGTTCAAAGCTATTTCAAGAAAAATAAAAGAATTAAACGCCAAGGGTCAACCGGTTCTTGTGGGTACTGCGTCAATTGAAAAAAACCAGTTGCTTTCTGAATATCTAAAAAAAGAGGGAATTCCGCATACATTATTGAATGCAAAGCCTGAATTTGCTGAAAAAGAAGGAGAGATCGTGGCACAAGCTGGACGAAAGGGTGCGGTGACAATTGCAACAAACATGGCAGGACGAGGAGTCGACATTAAATTGGGAGGAGTGCCCGCAACAAAAGAACAATACGAAGAGGTTCGCGACCTCGGAGGTCTTTTTGTGCTCGGAACCGAACGTCATGAAGCACGTCGAATCGACAACCAGCTGCGAGGGCGATCAGGACGTCAGGGGGATCCAGGAGCCAGTCAATTTTTCGTATCGTTTGATGACAACTTGATGCGAGTTTTTGCAAGTGACACTATTAAAAAAATGATGGTCCGCCTCAAGGTTCCAGAAGATGAAGCGATTACAAATATTATTGTGACTCGTGCCCTTGAAAGTGCACAATCAAGAATCGAGGGACTTCATTTCGATTCACGTCGTCATGTTTTGGAATACGATGATGTGTTAAACCAGCAGAGAAAGAGAGTGTATGAACGACGACGCCGAATTTTGATTGGGGACTCCTCAGTTATTTCCGAAGAGCTTGAAAGAATCTTGGCGAATTCTCCATTGGAGGCGAAAAATAAAATTCAGGAAAAGAGAAATGCTATGGGTGAGCATCCGTTTTTGAATACTGTGCGCGGAGCAATCCTTCAAACGGTGGACTTGTTCTGGGTAGATCACTTGGAAATTATGGATTATATGCGATCGAGCGTTGGCCTACGTGCTTATGGTCAGCGAGATCCGTTGGTTGAATACAAACGTGAAGGATTGCGAACTTTCAAACAGATGGAAGCTGGTATTGATGCTGAAATTATTAGCACACTTGAAAATGTCACTGCCGAGATCGGTGTCGGTGAAAATGTTAGAACCGTTGAATTAAAACCGAATGCAGATTCGTATAATCCTGTGACTGGAGAAATTGCTCAAAATATTGCCAATATGAAGTCTGCAAAAGCTGCGGTAAAAAATCAGGAAGGAGAAAAAGTCGGACGAAACGATCTTTGTCCTTGCGGAAGTGGGAAGAAGTATAAAAAGTGTCACGGGGTTAACGCTTAGCGCGGAAAGTCATCTTAAAAAATCCCTGCATATATTTCCAAAGTATATGTAGGATGCCTTGGTCCTTAAACCTGCGAGCAGAGCTTTTCATTATTAAATCTTTATCAAAGAATACCATCCCTTCTTTGGATAATTTTTTGGCCAAGTCAGTATCGTCTCCATAAAATATAATTTTTCTATCGAACCCTCCAATTTTTTCTAAGGTAATTCTTCGAGAAATACTGTTTCCTCCAATCATAATTGCTCCGTGATTTAAAAAATCTAATACATGGTGAGTGGCGCTATAAATATATCTCTGGAATGCCAAAGTGACTTTGCGAAAAAACCAACCACCATCGTAATAATCATACGGTCCCGTAAGCCCTACAATTTTTGGATCTTGAAAGCGTGCAACAATTCTTTCGATCCAGTCCGGATTAGGAATGCAATCAGCATCAACTCGTGCAACTAGGTCTCCAGTGGCGGTCAGTCTCCCGGTCTCTAGTGCATTATTTGTTCCTCTCTCTTTTTCAAACAAAGTGATTGCTCCCAAAGATTTGGCAACTCCCGAAGTGTTATCAGTGCTGTTATTATCAATCACAATAATTTGCAAAGGCTTCACAGTTTGTTCCTGTAAGGCTTTCAAAATAGCAGGAAGATTTTTGCTTTCATTAAAAGCGGGGATAATAACGCTGACTGTAAGTGGATTAGGCATTGTTTTTCTTTATGATCAATTGGTGTATATGTCTTCCTATTCGATAAATTATGAAAAGTATAATTAAAGCTGAACCTATCAAAAATATCTTTCCATTTATATCCTTTATGGTAATAAAAAAGTGGCTGAATGAAAAGCCTAGTGCCATCAAAAATCCAGTCCAGATAAATCCTCCAAAGAAGTTCAGGAGACAATATTTTTTAAAAGGAATTTTTACGAGGCCTGCAGTAAAAAGAACAACCGGTGCAAATCCGAATCCTGTTGTTAACTTTGAAATGAATAAAATTGAGGTATGATATTTGTGAAAGTACTTTTCGGTCATCATGATGTTCTTTTCATTTAATCCCATGAATTTTCCAAACTTGCTATGTACAATTTTCACACCTCCTTTTCTTCCTAAAAAATACCAAATTATATCCGCTACAAAGTCTCCAATGACTAACGCAAAATATGCAGGCCAAAGTGACAAGATGTCTGCTCTGACTAAAAAGCCAGAAATAGCCATAACGATGGGTCCTTCAGGGATCGCGAGTAGGGCAATTAGAATATATTTGTAATCTAGAAAGAGGAATGGTAACCAGGAAGGCATACGTGTCATTATAGACCTTCGATTTCCTTTTGTCTCTCACTGCGCTACAATTTATTTTATGCCTCCAATAGTGGTCCATCAAAAGTATTCTTATTTTCCAGCCCTAGATATTCTACGTTTTTTGGCTTTTATGCTGGTTTTTATATCACATTCTGCACTCTTTTTTGGTTATAACAATACATCTTTAAAGTGGGAAGGATTCCGAGAAATATTCTTGACCCATGGAGATTTAGGAGTCACTTTCTTTTTCGTTTTAAGTGGGTTTTTGATTACTTATCTATTATTGAGCGAAAAGCATCAGAGAGGGGAGATTGATATTAAAAAGTTTTATGCCCGTCGACTGCTTCGAATTTGGCCAGTATATTTTATTACGATTTTTGTTGCGGTTTGGGGGCTACCTTTTTTCGTAGAACTTATTGGTATGCGCGATAAATTGCCTTTTGATATTTTTTCTAATTTGCAAAGTTATCCTTGGTATTTGTTTTTTGTAGGAAACTTCAATATGTTTTTAAATACTCCACCTTCTGTGACCTTGGCCATTTTGTGGTCAATTTCCGTTGAGGAACAATTTTATCTTTTGTGGCCACTCTTTGTGAAGTTTATGAAGCGAAAGTATTTGACCGTTCTGTTATCTTCTGTAGTAGCAATTTCAACAGTGTATCGTTTTGTTTATGCCTTTGAATACAACACAGTTAAGTATTCGACGTTCTCTGTCATGTCGGATATTGCGATTGGTTGTTTTGTGGCGTGGCTCTTTATCGAGAAGAGCAGAATTACCGCATGGGCAAAAAATTTAAGCCATTTAAAGTCATTCTTTCTTTACTATTCGACTTTGGTGATCTTGATTCTGTCTCGATCTCTTATATATGATGTAAATCCAGAGTGGGCGAGGCGCGCGCTTATTGCAGTCGAACCATTAATCTTCGCGATCTTATTTTCATTCATCATTGCGCGCCTCGCTGGACTTCGAAATGAATTTATTACAGGCAAGCATCCCATCCAAAAGATGTTTATTTATTTGGGGAGAATTTCATACGGATTGTATTGTTATCACATGATTGTGCTGGTAGGAGTTTTGGCGATTCTTTACCATGGAGGGTATGAGATAATTTATCAGTCTGTCCCATATTTAATTGGTATCTTCTTCGGTACGTTGTTAGTCACAATTATCACATCCATGATTTCATACCACTTTATTGAGAAGAGAATTTTGAGATTTAAGAAGAATTTTCAGTCATAAAAAAACACCCTTTCGGGTGTTTTTTTATTTGTAATAAGTATTTACTTTAATATTGAATCAGCAATAGATCCATCAGAAGCTTCGTTGCTTGCTTCAGAGTTTGTTCCACCACATGCCTTTATGCTGTTGGCATAAGTTTTCACTGTACCCTTCTCAGCTGTTCTTAAAGTTTCAAATGCAGCTTTTACCGATTTTCTGTAATTTGTTCGAGCAGCTGTTCGAGCATCCTGTCGTGTCTTTTTAGTTGTTTGATCAAACGATGCCTTTACCGCATCTTCTCGGGCAGATAGGGCCGAGCTCATAGAGCTTGAAAAAGTTCCGTAAATAGAAACTAGAGAAGCTTTTCGCACATCAACTGCAGTCTTGGCACATACAGAATCAACCATTTTTGTACTAGATGCATTCCCTCGGTCTCGAAGAAGCGGGCGAGTGGTCGATGCGTTCATCCTGTTTTCCGCTCTATTTTCGATGCGATTTTCAAGTTTTTTAATCGGACGAGTGGTTGTTCCTTCCGCTGAGGCTACAGTTGCGGTTAAAGCGAAGGCTACTGCTAATGTTCCCAAAATTGTGTTTTTTATCATATTTGTGTTTTAAGCTACTTAATAAATACCGTGAAGTGTATTATAGTATAGGTATATGAAACCACAAGGCATAAATTTAATTTATTTCGGGTCCATTATATTAGTAGTATTAGCAGTTGCTCTCTATGTGTTATGGCCATTCGTCGGGGTGCTTGCCATGGCAGCAGTTTTGGCGGTGGTACTTGGTCCTATTTACCGATTTTTTCTTGCAAAAGTAAAGGGCAGGAAAACTGTTGCCGCTACTATCACTTTAGTGTTGTTTCTGTTTGCGATCATATTACCGCTAATTTTTATAACGCAAAGCGTCTTTGTAGAATCCAGTAACTTTTACGTATCCCTGAGTAACCGTAACGTGGTTTCTTTTGAAAAGATAAATACCGCTGTCGAGTCGTATACCCAGAGATTATTTCCGCAATTCCATTTCGATGCCAGAGAAAAGTTGGTTGAGTTTTCACTATACATAGTAAATAACTTGGGTGCGTTTTTTGCAGGAGCAGCTTCCTTTGGTTTAAAATTGTTTTTGGCTATGTTTGCTTTGTTTTATTTTTTACGCGACGGAGAAACATTCAAAGAGCATATTATGGTTCTTTCTCCACTTCCTAGAAAAGATGATGAAAGGGTGCTTGATTCTTTGAAGGCCTCGATAAATTCAATTGTGGTAGGTTCGGTTACAGTAGCAGCGCTCCAGGCCGCTGTTATCTGGCTGGGCTTTCTGATTTTCGGAGTGCCTAATCCAGCATTATGTGCGATTATCGTGGCTCTGGCAGCACTGTTTCCAGGAGTTGGTCCAAGCATTGTTTGGATCCCAGCCACGATTTACCTATTCTTTTTCGGTGGAAACTTTCCATATGCATGGATTGGTTTCGTGATTTATTGCCCGATCTTGTTTACTTTTAACGATACGTTTCTTGGGCCAAAACTTATTGAGAAGGGGTCAAATATTCACCCGCTATTAATTCTGTTTTCAATTTTGGGCGGAGTGGTTGCTTTCGGTCCAGAAGGCTTAATCCTAGGTCCTACAATTCTAGCATTCCTATTTACCCTTATTCGCGTTTACCAAGACTATGTCAAAGAAAGATCAGTCCAAGCTTAAATTAATAGTCACCCATTCGGCGAATTTTCACGTTGATGATGTTTTTGGAACTGCATGCGCTATTTTATTATTCGAGAAAAAAGGATTTAAAACCAAAGTTAAAAGATCGCTTGACCCAAAGGTCTGGGCGGAAGGTGACTTGGTGCTCGATATTGGACGAGTTTATAATCCAAAGAAAGATAGGTTCGATCATCATCAAGATTTAAAAATTACTCACAAGAATGGAATAAAATATGCCGCTTTTGGATTGGTTTGGAAAAAGTATGGAAAGTTTTTATGTGGTTCGCAGAAAGTGGCTGATAGGGTAGAGGAAAAACTGGTTGTACCGATTGACGCGGAGGATAATGGGGTGGATTTGTACAGGCAGACGATGGAGGATGTAAAGCCTTTTACAATTAGGGACATTGTCGAGATTGAAGCTTCAGGTACATTTTTCTCTGGCGCAGAACCCACTTCTAATGAAAAGGCAAAAGGGTTTGATAAAGGTTTTTTTAATCTGATCACTTTCGCTAAAAACATTATCGAGAAATCAATACTTGAAGCAAAAAATCACATTCGTGTTGAAAAAGTTGCTGAAAAATATTTTAAAGAGGCAAAAGATAAGAGAGTAATCATCCTTCCTCAATTTATTGGCTATGGTTTTTCAAAGATGAAAGAACCTCTCGTTACAGTATATCCAGATGCACGCCATAATTGGACTGCAAAAGCAGTTAGGGTCGCTTCTGGGCAATTTGCCTCTAGGATTTACTTTCCAAAATCATGGGCAGGGTTAAATGACGAAGAATTAGCCAAAGTTTCTGGGGTACCAGATGCCGTTTTCTGTCATAAGGGCCTCTTTATGGCAGTGGCCAAAAGCAAGGAAGGTGCTATCTCGATGGTTAATGAAATGTTTAAGGAATCAGGGTTTTTGCCTGTAAAAGTCTAAAGTTGTGATATAGTCATTACATTATGCATTTCGTAGACGAACTCACATTAAGGTTAAAGGCAGGAAGGGGTGGAGACGGTGTAGTCCGCTGGCTTTCTGAAAAATTTAAAGAATACTCTGGTCCCGCAGGTGGCGACGGTGGAAACGGAGGTAATGTAATTGCACGTGCGGTCCGTAACACCTTTTTACTTGGAAAATATGCGCATGTTAAGGAGATGCTTGCTGAAAACGGTATGCCAGGTGAGAACCGCAGTAAAAAGGGGCGCCAAGGTGAGGATTTGATTATCGATTTTCCAATCGGAAGTATTCTTACTAATAATGATACCGGTGAAGTGTACAGGCTAGACGAAGACGGTCAGACTATTGTTTTATTGAAAGGTGGAAAAGGAGGGTACGGAAACGAACACTTTAAAGCGTCAACAAATACAAAACCAGAAGAGTCTACAAAAGGACGCGAAGGGGGTGAAGGAACTTTTTCGATTGAGGTAGAAATTATTGCATCCGCTGGGCTCATTGGGCTTCCAAACGCTGGAAAAACTTCTCTTTTAAACGCATTAACAAATGCTAATGCAAAAATCGGTGCGTATCAGTTCACGACATTGGAACCAAATCTTGGTGATTTGTACGGACACATTTTGGCAGACATTCCAGGTTTGATTGAAGGGGCATCTGACGGAAAAGGATTAGGACATAAATTCTTGCGACACATCCGCCGAACTCAAATGTTGATCCACTGTATTTCAAGTGAAAACGAAGACTTGTATAAAACCTATCAGGTTATTCGCGACGAATTAAAAGATTTCGATAAAGAGTTACTAGATAAAGAAGAAATTATCGTAGTAACAAAAATGGATATTTTAGGAATAGAAGATACTCAAAAGAAAGCAGATGCAGTAGAGGAATGGAATGGAAAAAAAGTTTTTGTCATTTCTGTTTATGATATTGATTCGATTAAGAAATTCAGTGATTCCCTTGTGAAATTGCTAAAATAATTTATATTTAAGCCCATGATTACGGCACCATCTGGAAAAATCTATAAACCGACAATTGGCTTGGAAATCCACGCTGAATTAAAGACTGCTTCAAAGATGTTTTGCGCTTGCAAAAACAATCCTGACGAAGAAAAACCGAACGTAAACGTTTGTCCGATTTGTATGGGCCACCCCGGAACTTTACCTGTGATAAACAAAAAAGCGGTTGAACATATCATTCGAGTAGGACACGCAATCGGCGCAAAAATCGCTGATTTTACAGAATGGGATCGAAAGAATTATTTCTATCCTGATATTCCAAAGGGTTATCAAATTAGCCAATTCGCATATCCTTTAATAACCGGTGGAAAAATCGGAGGCGTTGAATTAACCAGAATTCATTTGGAAGAAGACACCGCTAGTTCGCAACATGATAAAGGAGATTTTAGTTTGGTTGATTTTAATCGATCAAGTTTGCCTTTGATGGAGCTAGTGAC
>JBAXRA010000024.1:0-9405 GCA_037131455.1 bacterium
ATGAAAATCTTCCTCGCAACAGACCACGCAGGATTCAATCACAAAGAAGCTTTAAAGAAGCATTTAATTAACAATGGTCATGAAATTGTTGATTGTGGTGCTGAAAAATTCGTCGAAGGCGATGATTATGTTCCGTATATGGCAAAGGCTGCTGAAAATGTTTCGAAGGACCCAACTTCTAAAGCTGTAATTTTTGGTGGATCAGGAGAGGGTGAAGCGATGGTTGCAAATCGATTTCCTAACGTGCGAGCTATAGAATATTACGGTGGACCACTCGAAATTATAAAGTTGTCCCGCGAGCACAATGATGCTAATGTCCTGTCTATCGGCGCGCGCTTCGTTTCGCGAGAAGACACACTTAAGGTTGTAGACCTATGGCTCACAACAGAATTCTCAAACGAAGAACGCCATATTCGCCGTATAAAAGAAATTGACGAAATAAAAACCAATGAATAAACCCCAAATAATTCCAGCCCTAATCCCAAAAGATTTTTACGAACTTGAAGACAAAGTCGCACAGGTCGCAGGTCATGCAAAGGTTGTGCATATAGACATGTGTGATGGTATTTTAACTAGAAGCACATCGTGGCCACAAGACGGTGATAAAATTTTTGAACAAATTCTTATTGGCGAAAGGGGGCTTCCTGAATGGGAAGATGTCGATTATGAAGTGCATCTTATGACAGCGCATCCTGAAAATTATATTTTTGATTGGATTATGGGAGGCGCTTGCAGGGTTGTCGTGCAAATTGAAAGTTTTTTTCCAGGATTTAAAGATGAATTTAACGATGCTGGTAAAGAGCGACTTGAAAAAATGCTTTTAAAGTTAAAAACGGATCATGGATATGATGCAAACAATGACGATGGATTTTACCAGGTCGGAATTTCAGTTGGGATTGATACTTCGCTTGAAATTATAAAACCTTTAATTGAAAAGTTTAATTTTATCCAACTGATGACAATTGCTTCTATTGGATCTCAGGGTGTACCTTTCGACGAACGTGCTTATGAGAGAATTAAAGAATTGAGAGCGCTTACTCCAAAAGAAATTTCTGTGGATGGTGGGGTGAATGAAACGAATGCATTGAAACTATACACAGCAGGCGCAGATCGCCTCGTTATCGGCTCTGCAATTTTCAACAACGATGTACCAAGTGAAAAAGTAGATTCACTGAATTCTATATTTGAAGTATAATAAGGTCGCACTTCATTTGTCGCCGTGCGACATGATTTCGCAAAATCACATGTCGCTCACTGAAACTCAGGTTATTTATTTAGAAGAAAAGGCGAATCTCATTCGTCAGTCTATTATTGAAATGCTTCTCGAGGCAAAGAGCGGCCACTCGGCAGGACCCTTGGATATGTCGGATATTTTCTCAGCACTTTATTTTCATATTTTACGTCACAAAGCGGACGAGCCTACATGGAGCGAGCGCGATCGCCTGGTTCTATCAAACGGTCACATTTGCCCAGTATTGTATGCGACGATGGCCCACAGTGGTTACTTTCCAGTTTCAGAATTAAAGACTTTGCGAAAATTCGGATCACGTTTACAAGGTCATCCACATCGAGAATTTTTACCAATGTTAGAAAATAGCTCAGGGCCTTTGGGCTCTGGTCTTTCACAGGCGGTTGGAATGGCTATCGCTGACAGAATGGATAATGGAAAAGTGAATAAGAAATTTATTTACTGTTTACTAGGAGATGGGGAATTAGATGAAGGGCAGAATTGGGAAGCATTCATGTTGGGTGCAAAAGAAAAACTGGGAAATTTGATTGCAATAGTGGACAGAAATAATATTCAAATTGATGGATTTACGGATGACATTATGCCCATCTCACCTTTGTTTGATAAGTTCAAATCTTTCAACTGGCACGTCCAGGAAATAGATGGCCATAATATGTGCTCAATCGAAACTGCAATTGAAACTGCCAAGGCTGTTTCCGACAAGCCATCAATTATCATTGCTCACACGGTTCCTGGAAGAGGGGTTTCATACATGGAAGGGAGATACGAGTGGCATGGAACTCCACCGGGAATTTCAAATGTCGAAGGCGCACCAGACAAGGCGAAACAAGGAGAGGTGGCATTGGAGGACCTCAGAACTTTGCATGGAAGAATAACTAGCGAACACAAATAAAATCACATGAACTTAAACCCAAAAATATTTGATAAAGATGTAGAGCAAGTTCCAATCCGAAAAGGATTCGGAGAGGGTTTGGTTTTGGCTGCAGAGAAAAATAAAAATGTTGTTGGACTTTGTGCTGACTTAACAGAATCAACAATGATGCATTTGTTCAAGAATAAGTTTCCTGAGAGGTTCGTAGAAATTGGAGTAGCAGAGCAGAACTTGGCATCAGTTGCGTCAGGTATGTCAGCCATGGGCAAGATTCCTTTCATAAGCTCTTATGCCATGTTTAGCCCCGGCAGAAATTGGGAGCAAATTCGAACCACAATTTGTTATAACGATCGTAAAGTTATTATCGCAGGATCACACGCTGGAGTCTCAGTGGGTCCTGACGGTGGAACACATCAGGCGGTTGAGGACATTGCAATTACAAGGGTCATCCCAAACATTACAATCATTTCTCCGTGTGATGCGATTGAGGCAAAGAAAGCGACACTGGCATGTTTAGATGTTAAAACTCCAGTTTATTTGCGGTTAGCTCGAGAAAAAACCCCTGTTATAACCACAGACGAAACACCTTTCATTGTAGGTAAAGCCCAAATTTTTTATGAAGCAAATAAGGCTTTACTTAAAAAAGAAAGAATCGATGTGGGAATTATTGCAACAGGATCATTGGTTTTTAAAGCGATAATGGTTGCAAGAAATTTAGAGAAAAAGGGAATTGCAGCGAATGTATTAAATCTTTCAACGATTAAACCATTGGACACAGAAGCTATTTTAAATTTGGCAAAAGAAGCAGGGGCGATTGTGACTGTTGAGGAGCACCAAATAGCTGGTGGAATGGGAAGTGCAGTGGCGGAGTTTTTAGCTGGAAGTTTTCCAGTACCGATTGAATTTATCGGAGTTCAGAATAAGTTTGGGCAGTCAGGTACACCGGATGAGTTGATTGAACATTATGGAATGGGGGAAACGCATATTATGAAAGCGGTGGAGAGGGTAGTGGGGAGGAAGTAGTTAAGAGTGTAACTTTTTCTCGCCCATTGACAATTAATCTAAATTTTTCATGCGTTGTAGATGAGGATTTATGAATTTTCTTAATTAATTGTCAATGGGCGACTCCGGACTTACAAAAAAACTTTTCCAATTAAATACCCCTCGCATCCCACCCTTCCGGTTGCTTCTTCATATAACTTTCTAATTTTTCATCCGTCATCAAACCTTTCTGCGCGCCAACATACTCACAAACACTCATGGAATTTATCGATCCGTGCTTCATTGCCGTCCCTACATCCAATCCCTTCAAAATCGCAATTGAAAAAGTAGACGCAAACGCATCTCCAGCCCCAGTTCTCTCGTATGCAGGCTTATCATCGGGATATATTGGCAAGTGGTGAGGCTTCCCATCTATATAAGTATAAGAGCCATCTGGTCCGTCAGTAATTACAGGAAGCTTTGGTCCGAGATTTTTAATACCTGCAAGCAATGTGGGGATATCACGACTATCAGTTCCTAAAATAATTTGTGCTTCTTCAACGTTACAGAAAAATAATTCAGCACGCTTGTAAATTCTTTCAAGTGCCTTTGCTCCAAATTTAATTTGATAAGTTCCAGGTTGAAACACCAATCGAATTTCAGGATGTGCTTCCAAGTAGTCAGCAATATCGGTATGGAATGGCAAAGATTTTTCACCAAGTGAACTTAGGTAAAACATTTTTGGAGATCCAATGTCGGGCATCCGAAGGGGATAATCCTCGTGCTTGATTAAAATGGTGCGATCTTGTTCAAACCATAATACATAATGATAATTTGTCGTAAAACCCTTATTTATAGCCACAAATTCAGTTGAAACTTTTTCCTGTGTAAGTCTTTCAATACATTCCTTGCCATGTTGATCGTCCCCAATGTTTACAATTAATCCAGATGATAGTCCAAGTCTCGCTGCGGAAACTGATGCGTTGGCACTATTTCCAACTGCGGGAACTTCTTCTGCGAATTCAAATGGAATTTTTGTTCCGTACGGCATGCAAAGTTCTTTTGGATTTTCTGTTACGTGTCCCTGTTGAAGTCTAATAAACGAATCGATAACGATATCTCCTAGTGCTACAAAATCAAGATTTTTCATACAAACTATTGTATCAATCTAAGGGGGATAAAGCACACTTGACGGGATGGTGGTGTGGTTGTAGGATTTACTTCCAGTTGTTCTTTATTAATTTAAGTGTTTCCTTGAAACGACAAATCATCTTCTCTCGGTGAGGGTGGTTGATTTGTCGTTTCAAGGGGGGTATACCGAAAAAACGGCAGACAAGCAACAACAAACAACACCACAAGCTGAAAAACAAGAAACCATGAAAGCCCTCAAAGCAGTAGCCGTCGCAAAACCAGTGACCAAACCGAATGAGTTCCGCGGGGAACTTCTTCGCAAGAAAAGGGGAGACACGACCGTGTTTTTCCAAGGTCTCAAGTCCAACACCGAAGTCACCGAACCGTTCTTGCGTGAAAGCTTGAATCAATTCGACAGGACTCCGGAACGGTCATGCTTGAAGTTCAAGAAGCTCGACGAAATCCCCAGCGACCTCGCCCACATCCTGAGCGAGATTCGTATTGAAGATTCGCCGAAGCTCGAGAGCTATCTCGTCATCGGCCAAAACGGCGGTAAGCCAGCAGGCGTCGAAGTCTGCTTCATGTCCGGAAGGCCTTACGTCTTCGCGAGGCAAAGCGTCAAGGGTCTGAGGCGGGCATTCGTCGCAGGTCTCGTCTTCCTCGACTCGGGGAATTCCAAAAAGTAACAAGCCGGCGTTCTTGGCGCCAGCTTGCTTATGCCCATACGGGCGGGGTATGACACCAAGAAAACCACCACCACCAAATTAAGTTCCAACCCAACCCTCGGGATGCGCAAGCGTCCCGAGGGTTGAACTTTCTCTATAAATACAAAATTTGATACAATATACAGATATGAACACAGTATTTTCAAACGGACTCACATATCGAGAAACAATTAACAAGGCACGAGAACAAAAAATTTCAATCGGACATTTTAATATTTCAAACTTAGAAGCTTTACGGGGAATAGTCCAAGCTGCTGTTAAACTTAACGTCCCAGTAATCATTGGTGTTTCAGAAGGCGAGAGAGATTTTGTCGGAGTAAAACAAACCGTTGCATTAGTAAAGGCTTACAGAGAACAATATAATAATCATCCAATCTTTTTAAATGCAGATCACACTTATTCATTTGAAAGAGTAAAAGAGGCCATCGATGCAGGTTTTGATTCAGCAATTATCGATGGCGCAAAACTTCCAATGGATGAAAATATTTTAATTGCCAAAAAAGCAGTTGAATACGCTAAAAAGATTCGAGAGACTACAGGTCGTGATGTCATCATTGAAGGAGAAATCGGATACATCGGTACTTCGTCAAAAATTTTAGATGAAATTCCAGATGGAGTAACTGTCACAAGTGTTGAAGAAGCAAAATCATTTGTGGCTGCAACTGGAATCGATATGTTGGCACCTGCGGTTGGAAATGTTCACGGAATTTTACGAAGTGGCGTAAACCCGGCGCTTCGAATTGATCTTATAAAACAAATTTCTGAAGCCATGAATATGCCACTTGTACTTCACGGTGCATCAGGAATCAGTTCTGCCGATTTGGAAAACGCATCAGAGAATGGCATGACTATCGTGCACTATAATACTGATTTGCGTATTGCATTTCGGGATGCGGTAAAAAACTTTTTGGATAAACATCCAGATGAAGTTGCTCCATATAAAATTTTGGCTCCCGGAGTAGATGCAGTGCAAAAGGTTGTCGAAGAAAAATTGAAAATAATGAATCGAATGAACTAAATAAAATGAAACCTGAAATTTTAGAACAACTAAGGTCAGTCTTTAATGGCGATATGTATACGGATCCAGTCGTCCTGAAAGAATACAGCCGAGATGCAAGCGTGTGTGAAATTATCCCACAAGTGGTTTTGTGTCCGAAAACAATTGAGGATGTCAAATCTATTGTAAAGTTTGTTTCAAATAATCCGGGGCTATCAATTACAGTGCGCGCAGCGGGTACTGATATGTCAGGTGCTGCCATAGGAGAATCTATAATTTTGGATGTAAACAAGTATATACAAGGTATTGTCAGCTGGGGCACGATTGGAAAAAATGAAGCGGAAATAACGGTTTTACCAGGAACTTTTTATCGAGATTTTGAAAAGGAGACTATGTCTAAAGGGTTTTTCTTGCCAAGTTATCCTGCTTCAAAATTGATTAATACTGTTGGAGGAATGGTAGGAAATAATTCAGCGGGAGAGAAAACACTCACTTATGGTCAAACAGAAAAATACGTGAAAAGTTTAAAAGTCATTTTACGCGATGGAAATGAATATTTTGTAAAGCCTTTAAATAAAATTGAATTGGATAAAAAGTTGGCACAAAATGATTTGGAAGGGGAATTGTATAAATCAGTTTGGAAAATTGTTTCGGAAAATGCAGACGAAATTAAAAATGCAAAACCTATCACTTCAAAAAACTCTGCTGGGTTTGCTTTGTGGAATATTTGGAATGATGAAAATTTCAAGGAGTCCGATGACTTTTTTGACCTGACAAAAGCAATTGTTGGATCGCAGGGGACTTTGGGTATTGTTTCTGAAATTACTTTTAAACTGGTCCCAGTGCATCTAAAATCTCAAATGCTCGTGGTATTTATGCCGTCACTTGATCCAATCGGTCCTCTTGTAAAAGATATTTTGACTTTTTCCCCAACCAGTCTTGAATCGTATGATGAAGAAACTATAAAGCTTGCGGTAAAGTATTTCAGAGATTTACCACATCAAGCAAAGTGGTGGAGCTTTCTAAAATTAGCCTGGGATTTTATGCCAGAATTTCAAATGGTTCGTTCAGGTGGTTTGCCGAAACTTGTTCTTCTTATCGAGTTTACAGGAGACGCGGACGATGAAATTGCGGAAAAGATAAAAAAACTGGATGCATTAATTAAAGATAAATATTATTTAAAAACAGAATACGTTACGAGTCCTTCAAAAGCAAAAAAGTTCTGGACAATTCGCCGAGAGAGTTACAACTTGTTAAGAAAGCATGCAGAAGGTAAAAAAATCGCTGCATTTATAGAAGACGTGATTGTTCCACCAGAACACCTTCCAGAATTTTTACCACAATACAGAGAAATTCTTCATTCGTATAATCTAACCTACAGCATCGCGGGGCACGCAGGGAGCGGAAACTTTCACGTCTTTCCACTTATGGATTTTAAAAATCCAGAACATATTGATAATATTATTGAGATATCAAAGAAGGTTTACAACCTTGTTACCCAGTATAAGGGATCAATAACCGCAGAGCACTCGGATGGGATTGTGAGAGCTCCGTTTTTGTCGAAAATGTTCACACCGAAGACTTTGGAATTGTTCGTAGAGCTTAAAAAGTCTTTTGATCCGCAGAATATTTTTAATCCGGGTAAGAAAGTGGGGGCGACGGTAGAGTATTTTAAGAATCACATTATTAGGGAGTAGGGCAACCCAAGGGTACTGCTTTTTGATAAATCAAAAAGGGAGCTTGATTTCCGTTCTCTTGTTGAGTCGGCCCATATTCATCTTTCAATTTTTCGCTGTTTTTTATCCTTGAGAAAATTTTTTTCTGTTACGACTTTTTTACCCGTTCTTTTTTCAATATCTTTTCTGGTATTACCCGCAACTTCACCTCCGCTCTTTGCGTCAGACTTTAATTTCACAAACTCCCTTGAGTCATTTTCCTCCGTCAGTTTTGTCGTTGTTGCTTCTCCAAGCATCGTAAGGATAAGTTCAATATCGTCCATATGGTCTCGCAGATTATTCTCTTTTCCAAGAGATTTTATCTTTTTATAATCGCTCGCAGAAACTCCGAATGTTCCCTTGTAGATTTCATCTGTAAGAATTGCAAACTCAAATCCTTGTCTTACACCTCGGTTTTTCCATTCGTCTGTGAGTGTATGACGAACGTTAATCCCTCGCATTCGTTTGGCTACCCAGTCTTCAGAGTATCCTTTTTTGCCGTATATTTCTTTTGCCCGAGTCACTGCAAGTTCAGGATCTTGGATTTCATCAATTCTTTCCTTACCAACACGAGCAAGCCACTGTTTGAAAGGTTCCGCTTTCGGTGAAGGGATAGACTGGATTATGCGAAATATTCCTCCAAGGTTCGCGGCTATTTCCTCTCGGGTTTTACCGTCTTTTGAAGTCATTGGAAGGGGGGTACAAATTGTACCCCAGTTGACAGAAAGCTCTTCATCTCGTGTTCTCATCTTTTTTATGTATTGCTTTACGTTTTTTGACTCACTTAAAATCTGAACAATATCAGAGACAGAAAAATACCACATTTCCTTGTGCCACACTCGTCTGACTTCTTTTTGCTCAAATAATGCGATACTTTTGTTGGTGTCAGTTTTTTTCATACTTGGAACGTATTCTAACATAGTGAGATTATGTAAAACTTAAGAAAATATGAAGTGGTAATTTAAAACCCACACGGCGCGTCAAGGGTACTTGATTTCCTCCTCAAAATATATATACTTTCAGAACTATGATATCAATCAACTTAGAAAAGCGCGCTCCGGGCGCCAAACTTGGCTCTCTACGAACATCTGGAAAAATTCCTGCTGTTATGTACGGCCCTAAAAACCCTGCAGAATCAGTCTCTGTTAATGAAGGAGAATTCATCAAAGCCTTCCGACAGGCCGGTGAATCAACTGTAATCGTTGCAAATTTGGACGGTGCTGAACACGAGACTTTGGTTCATGATATGGATTTGGAACCTGTTTCTGGAAAAATCCGCCACATTGACTTTTTGGTACTTGAAAAAGGAAAGAAAATTACACTTCATGTTCCTCTTGAATACGTTGGTGACTCTGCTGCTGTTAAGGCCGGTGCGCTTCTGGTAAAGGTTCTTCACGAAGTTGAAATCGAAGCTATGCCAAAGGATCTTCCTCACAATATCGAGGTTGATATTTCTGCTCTCTCTACATTAGAATCTCAAATCAAAGCAGGTGATCTTAAGTTACCATCAGGTGTTGAACTTAAAACTGATGCAGATGAAATCATCGCTATCGTTGCTGCTGCCAAGGAAGAAGTAGAAGAGGTTGCCGCTCCAGTTGACCTATCTGCTATCGAATTGTCTGAAAAGAAAGGAAAGAAGGAAGAGGAAGGTGCTCCTGCCGAAGACGCTGCTAAATAGTTTTTGCAATACCTCTCTAGGTGTTATAATAGATCGTAATGAAGCGTCTTTTATATTG
>JBAXRA010000025.1:0-8537 GCA_037131455.1 bacterium
AGATAAAACTATCCCCATTCAAGCACACTGGGCTTTTTCCTGAACAAATCGTGAACTGGCAGTGGATGGAAAAATTAATTTTAGAAAGTAAGCGACCAATTAAGGTGTTGAATCTTTTTGGATATACAGGTGGCGCATCACTAATATGTGCCAAGGCGGGTGCCGAAGTCACCCACGTTGATGCTTCAAAATCTGCCATTACTTGGGCGAATGAGAATGCTTCTCTTTCGAACTTGCAAGACAAGCCAATTCGTTGGATTTTGGATGATGCACTAGAATTTGTAAAAAAAGAAATACGAAGGGGAAACAAATACGATGCAATTGTAATGGATCCACCATCGTTTGGTCGTGGTGCAAAAGGAGAAGTGTGGAAAATCGAAGAGGGATTTTTAGATTTAATGGACAATTGTTTTAAGTTATTAAGCGATAATCCATTATTTTTTGTTCTAAACGGCTACTCTGCTGGGTATTCGGCTATTGCATATGAGGAAAACCTAAAGCCACTTCAAAAGAAATATGGCGGATCGATTGAATCAGGCGAACTTGCCATTCAGGATTCTAATAAACGCCTCCTTCCGTGCGGAATCGTTGCTCGGTGGAAAAAGTAATTAAAGCGTGATAATATAGCTCTTATAGACATGGAACCAGAGGACATTGAACAACTTCAAAAAGATATCAAGCAGATCAAGGATATTGTAACCCGCGACCATCACATGATGGGGGTTTTGTACCGCTATCATCGCTGGTCGCGGGCGTATGCGCTTCTAAAGATCCTGGTAATCGCTGGAATAGTCCTTGGTGCTTATTATTATATTGAACCTTTGATCGCACCTGCTGTAAATGTCTATGATAAAGTCACAAATAATCCGCTTCTGAATGCAAGTAGCAGTGCAAGTGGTATTATGAAGTATTTCAAATAGGTCGCGCAGACAGTGGACGGTGCGCGACACGATTCCGCAGAATCGCCGAGGTAGCTCAGTTGGTAGAGCATACGCCTGAAGAGCGTGGGGTCACCAGTTCGAACCTGGTCCTCGGCACATGAATCCGAACAATTCACCGTGGTTGCACCAGTTAAAAATTACACGACCGATTGATACCTTACATGAGGATACAAAAACTGACTTTGCAATTATTGGGGGAGGAATTTCAGGAGTGATGACGGCATATTTCACGCTGAAAAACACAAATAAAAACGTGCTTCTTTTAGAGGGAAGTCGAATTGCTCATGGCTCAACAGGTCACAATGCTGGTCAAGTCATTGCTATGTTTGAACGTGAATTTCACGATATTGTAAAAGAGTTTGGTTTGGAAAAGGCGGCAGATGGAGAAAAGGCACTGCATTCTGCTTGGATTTTACTTGATGAGATTTTTGAAGAGGCAAGTCTCACAACTCCGATTTCATCATTTGTTGGGTACAATGGATATGCGGGAGTCGAACTTTTGATTGATGAATTGAAAAATAATGCTTTGCGAAAGGAGGTGGGAATTCAGACTACACCTATATATATTGCAGATCACATTAAGGATATTGAAAAAATTCCAGATGAATACCGATCTTTGTATCAAATGATTCCACATAAGGATATTCTATCGCTTCTTGAAACTGAGGATCCGCAATATGTTGCAGTGACTTCACAGAAAAAAGCGGTAGTTAATAGTGCCTTGATGGTAGATGAGCTTGTTGGGTACTTACTAAATAAATATAAAGGAAGATTTCAATTAGCCGAACATACATCTGTGGCCGAAGTTGTCTTGGAAAGCCATATGGTACTTCTAAAAACAATTACTAACCGCAAAGATGGAAAAGAAGAAAAGGAATATGGTGTTAATTGTAAAAAAATAGTTTTATGTACTAATGGCTTTGAGCGAGTGCGCATACAAAATAACTCCGGAAAGGATATCGATACATCTTTTCACCAGTCTGTTCAAGGTGCTATTGGATATATGTCAGGATATTTAGAAGAGTTGAATCGTCAGCCTGCGGGACTTAGTTATTACGACAAAGAATTTTTGAAAGCCCACAAAGGGGTTGATGCATATCATGAAGTTCCATATTTTTATGTTACTAGGCGCCCATATGAAGCTGAAAAAAACGAAAAGCACAACTTAATTTGCATCGGTGGGCCAGAAGTTTTACTTGGAGATACAAGAAAATACCTTCGTGAATACGAGTTTAATAAAAAAATGGGAGATCAAATCAATGAATTTGTAAAGCAGACTTACAAAAAAATCCAAGGTGAACATTTCCAATATAAGTTTCAGTGGCATGGATTGCTGTGCTATACGCCAGGAGGCATTCGCTTGATTGGTCCGGATCCTAAAAATAAAAATCTATTATATAACCTTGGTTGTAATGGTATTGGAATTATTCCTTCGATTTACGGTGGTATGAAGATTTCGAAGATGCTGGGAGGTGAGGAGTTTCCGCCATCAATCTTTGACCCTAAGGACTTATAGAGTAGAATATAGGCTATATTTATGTTTGAAAATTTTACAGATTATCTGATTTCATTTCTCCAAGGGTTCAAACATCACCAGTTCTCTTTGTATTTTTGCGTGTTATTAATGGCTCTTTTAGAGTCCATTCCGGTTGTTGGTACTTTTATGCCAGGTACTTTGATACTGTTAATCTTCGGAGTTTTTGCAGCCAAGGGCTATGGGTCCCTTGGCGTAATGATACTTTTGTCGGTTATTGGGGCTACGATAGGAGATATTATTGGATACTTGTTGGGGCGTTATGGCCGTAAGTTTTTTAATGAACACAATAGATTGTTAAAGATTTCGCATGTTCATACCGGTGAAGCTTTCTTTACAAAGCATGGCGGAAAGAGTGTTCTTTTCGGGCGTTTTATTGGCCCAATTCGACCTATTATTTCGCTTGTAGCAGGGGCTACTAAGATGCTTCCAAGTCTTTTCCTTCAGCTTAATTTGCTTGGTGCATTTATCTGGGCTGGAACATACATAACCATTGGTTCAATTTTTGCTCATAATATACGTCTGATTGATAAAGTGGTTTCTGAGATAAGTGCCAGTGCTTTGGTTATCATTGTCTTATGCTTAGGTGGTTATTTCTACTTTAAAAAGCGAGCGACAATAATGAAAGATTAAGGATAATTTTAGATTTTGTTAATGTGGTTAATGTTAGGCTTGGTTGGTGAAAAGAAATAAAGGAGCAGTTTTGATACTAATTGTGGTAGTGCTAACCATTACTGCTACATTTATTTTGTATTCATATTCTAGTTTTTTAGTTACAAGTCAGAAGGACTTTTTGTTTTCAAAGTATTATGAGCGCGCCGTCGCGTCAGCCTTGTCGTGCCGAGAGACGGCGACGGCGCGCCTGAATGTAAACTTTTTATATAGAGCCTCAAATGCAGAAATTGCAAATTTTAACTGTAAGTATTCAATTGTAACCAACAGTAATTTTATGGATAGAGATGTCTATATTGATATTTTCGCTACGGGAACAGTTGATGTTCCAAAAATTGTATACCCAAAATCTATCCTAGTTGGGATTAAAAGTACTGTTCAAATTTCCCACATTGGCCCAAAAATTACTCAAACAATTATTCAGTAATTTTTTATTTTTATTTAATGTCTACGCGCTATTCTATTGATATGAAAAAACAAAAAGGATTCACACTTATCGAAGTATTAATAGTTCTTGCCATAATCGCGATTCTCGCCACCATTGTAATGGTGTCCCTTAACCCAACTAAACAATTTAAATTTGCCAGGGATTCCCAACGAACTTCACATCTGATGTCTATTTTGAACTCTATTGGTCAAAACATGATCGATCATGATGGAATATTATACTGTGCAAATACTCCAACAAATATACCGATTAATATAAAGACAGGAATAGACTCGGTAGGAGGCTTTAATATTGCTGATTGCCTAGTGCCTCAATATCTGCAAACCATACCATTTGACCCTTCAAAGCCTGGTGCCTACTATTCTTCACCATCGAACTTTAATACTAAATACAGTATAGACCAAGATTCCTATGGCCGTATAAACCTATATGCGGATGCCGAGGCAACTTCCTCAGTAATGAAAATAAGCCGATGAAAAGCCATATTTTGAGGTGTGGATATAAACAGGTGACTTTTTCTGTAGGTGATATAATTATAGAGACCCTAAAAGGTTAATAAATTAATTTATAAAAACTCAATGAAATCTTTACACGCAATCACTTTTATTTTGTTAGTGGTAGGAGGTCTTAACTGGGGATTAGTAGGAATTAATCCAGACTGGAACTTGGTTAAAATGCTATTGGGTTCATGGCCAACAGTTGAAAGTATCGTCTATATCTTGGTTGGTCTTTCTGCTATTTTTGAAGTTGTCGGACATAAGTCTAATTGCAACTGTTGTACAACAACACCTGCTCCTACGGCTAACTAGTTTCGAATCTTGAAAATTAAGAAAAATCCGCCGGATACGGCGGATTTTTCTTTTGTCTTAAAAGTGCTACTTAATTCCGCATCTAGTCCTAATCGCTACCAGATCATCTGCTGTTATTTTCTCGTTCACACCTTCATTTAGATAGTACATGATAGCTTTTGGGTTATCGATATGCTCAAGTCCAATAGCGTGGCCCAGTTCATGTGCTAAAACTCTTACTAGTTGGTTTTCATCTTTAAACTGATAAATGTTTATCTTGACTCCAGAGGCATTTCTCACGTATTCTCCCTCGTTAAATTCTCTGCCTGTTGAATCTCCGATGTTGTTATATTTTTTTACTTTAAGATTTAGAGTGTCAACCAAGCTATTCAGCACGACTTCTAATTGCTTGATTGTGTCTATTAGGGAATTAACAGACTTAATATGCTGATTAATAATAGCTGTTTGGTTGTTAAGATCAATTCTTTCTTGCTCTAATTTTGCGTATTCATTTTTTGGCGCTCCACCTCGGGCGTTCCAATAGGCCACATTTTTTTCATATTCAGTTTTGGAAATAGCATAGCTTTGATTCAAAGAGTTTATTTGAGCTTTTTCTGAGTTATAAGATGCAAGTAGTCCATCGTATTTTATTTTTACAGCATCATAGCTGGCTCGGTCGTTGTTCAAAGCCACCCCAATTTTTTCCATAGTGTTCGTAGCTTTTTGTCTGTAGTCGTATATAAAGTTAATTTGAAGCTCTCCTGATCCATCAGGTTCATATTCAAATAAAGGCTTATCAATAGAGGATTCCCAGATTTTTTCCGCTTTTTTAATGTCAGCTAAAATGTTAGCTTTACTTACACCAAAATTTGAATCAAGTGTGCTTATTGAATATGAAATTGGCCTTTGACACGGTTGCAATTGGTTCAGTCCGTTTTTCCAGATGTTAATAAGCTGAACTCTGTATTGATATCCTACAAAAACTAGAATCACAAGGGTTACGAAGTTTATTGCAGATCGGGTTTTTGAAAATGGCATGCTAGTAGTACTTCCTCAACTGATTTACGTGCTCCTTGTAAGTCTTGTTACAGTGGAATTCTCCTTTTTTATCATTGAAATAATATAGACATGGAGTCTCGATTGGGTTAAGAGCTGCCAATATTGCTCCAACTGTAGGGCTCGCAATTGGGGTCGGTGGTAAACCGGCATGAAGGTAAGTGTTGTAGGGAGACTTTATATATTTATCAGCAGGCACAACGCGTGGCCACCAGTCTCCGTTCATTGTTTTGCTTGCTTTGGCGTATTGAAGAGTCGCGTCTACTTGAAGTTTCATGTCCTCAAAAAGCCTATTCCATATTATCCCTGATATTAGTCGCATATCCTTGTTTCCAATAGTTTCGCGTTGAATGATTGAAGCAATGTTTAATGCTTGCTTTATTGGAACAACTTGTTCTGTCGAAGTTCCATAGCGGATTACTACGTTATCTTTAAAGTTCTTATTTATAAGTTTCTGCACGTCATCTGGTGTCATGCCTTCACTTACAAAATAAGTATCAGGAAAAAATGAGCCTTCAGAAGGGGAAGTGTTAGAGTTTAAGTCTTGAGTTAAAAAATCCTTCTTTTCTGCTTTGTCCCAATCCAAGCGTTTTGCAAAAGCATTCGCCACCTGTTCCTTGCGCATTCCAGGAGTAATTGTAACTAAATGTCCATCAAGTCCTGCCACACTTGCCATACTGTGATACCAAGGTGTTTCTGCGATTGCCACCAAGGCAGATTTGAAAGCGCTCCAGATAGAGGAGAAAGCGCCTGATACGCTAGCTGATAAAGGTGAAGTGGTTCCATTACCCTCTAAGTATGCGTTTACCTCTGTTTTTTCGGTGATAATTTTCCTTCTAGGATCAACAGTGACGGGGAATTGATCAGGTTTATTTTCTTGTATTTTGACTTGTTCATGCTGAACGGTAAAAATTAATACAAGAGGTAGAGAAGAAATTAGAATTAAAAAAAGCAAAATTAAAAAAATGTATTTTGGGAAAGTACTTTTTCCATTTTTTACTTCGGAAGATTCTTTCATTCGTTTATTATACCAAATATTTAGTATCAAACTATAATGCTCCAAAGGTGGGGGGTTGAACTTGTTTATGTAAATAAAACAAAACCCCGACTCCACCAGAGAACGAGGTCTTGAGTGTTTCGGGGCGTTACTTCTTTTTCTTTGGCCACAGTTGTTCAAGGGTCTCTTGAGCGGTCAGGTCTTTGCGCCACTCCACTTTGGCACTTTGCTTGCTAGGCATTGCCTGTAGGAGCTTCTGCACTTCCTGTCTTGACACCAGGCTGTTGAAGGCCTTTTCAGGGACCAAACTTTTGGCTGTGATGTTTTCGATTTTCTTCTCACTTGCTTTGGCCACTTTTTTGCAAATGAGCATGAATGTGTTGGTTCTGCTGTCTGCACGTAGATGAGTTTTTTTCATGATGTAACCCTTCCTTTTAGGGTGGTTTTCGAAGATTCATTCAACGGAAACTCTGGCATGAGAATACACTAATATCTTAGGAAAATCAAAAATTTCTCACCATATAAGCTGGCTTTAAAGGTGGGGGGGGGTGCTCCCGATTTCTTAGCTTCTTCGAGGCTGTTGAAATCGCAGTCCGTCTTTCGGGTTCGAACTTATTTAATCTAACTATCCGGAAATTCAGGATAGTGTAATGTGCAATTTTTGCACATTACAAATCAGCAGGCTTCTTCCACTTTTCAGGTATATAAAAATCTCCTACATTATCAGTCAATTTTTCATTAAACTGGCTAGCTCCAAGTAAGCCTTTTCTAATTTGTTTAATACTCGTCGCTGCACTTTTGAGTTGAATATTGTTCCTATCAAAAGGACTAATTACTGTAATCGGTAATTTTAAATCTTGAGCTACGATTCGAATTGGGGTTACTAAATCAGAATCGTTTGAGATTACTACCGCTCTTTCAAATGACTTGTTGTGTGCATCATGGACAAGGTGAGTTGCAATATTCACGTCGGTACCTTTTTCTTCACTTTTTATGACTATTGCATAACCTTTGCCCCTAACCAATTTCATTGAGACCTCATGGCTCAAGAAGAAACCCTCTATAATTTCAAGGTTAGGAATTGTTCGAAGTGCTCGTAAATATATCTGTTGTCGGTTAGGTCTATCTGGGTCACTATCATTTCTGATTTTTATGGGTGCGGTGAAGTATTTGATTTTTGCTATCTCATCGTGTGGGAATAAAAGACTACACATTTTATGTAAATCAAGCCAACGATACGGAGTATTTTTAAGGCATCCATAGTATAGATTGAATCCGTCAATGTAGACGCTTAATTTCATTTTGCAATTTTATCTACAAAATGCAGAAACCGCAACATTGCTGTTGCGGTTTCGCGTTCTGCCACCGAAGCGACAGAAGGTATGGGTATATACTATGCTCGTACTACGTCAAAGTCAAGCCTCGTTAAATCCTTGATCTGTATATTTTTTTCTGTTCTACTCTGCTCCAAAGGTGGGACGGTGTTCGAACCTACTTTTGTTCTCATTCTGCAGGGTTATAGTTGTTCAAAAGCATTTCTTCATCTCCGATGATATATCTATCATTAGTTAAACTTCCATCGGGTGTAAGATTAGCAACAAGCATGCACTTTTCTGTACCATCCTGAAAAGCAGGTTTTTCTTTCGTACCCCAAGGAGCAGAAATCCTTACTGATTTTCCGAATGGATTTTTAATAGCAACAATTTTCCTTTCACGAGGGATATATTGTCCGTTACCACCATTTTCATATAAGTCATTAAATTTTGAATTTGTAAAAACAAATTCTTCACCTTTTGACCCAGTTATTATCCAATCACCAGCTTTTGTTTCCTGGGTAGACTCTAATGTTCCATCTGGAAGATAAGTTTTTATGACTTCTGTTCCTGTTGCTTGACGGGCGCCCTTGATTGGTTCAATTTTGCGAATATAAAATTTACCATTGTTCAGTAACAAATCTTCTAGTTCAGCACCAAACAAATCTATTGATTGAGGCTCTTTTATTGACTCCATATTTCTAGTATACCAAATCTTCCTAGACATACTAATGCTCCCCCGGTAGGGATCGAACCTACGACCAATCGATTAACAGTCGATTGCTCTA
>JBAXRA010000026.1:0-7962 GCA_037131455.1 bacterium
AACAGATTTTGACTGCGAACGGAATTATTGTGAAGAAAAAGAAGGAGTTTGTGGCAGGGGAGATTGCGTAATTGCGAAGACTCAATCTTCCTTGTACTATAGACTCACGCGAGTGTAGCTCAGTTGGTAGAGCAGACGTCTTATACACGTCCGGTCCATGGTTCGAATCCATGCACTCGCACAAAAATTAAGCCTTGTATGTGGTAAAAACAGGGTGTTCAAATATAGCACTTACTTGAGAAGAAAATTTTTCATATAGTGACCCAACGTAACGTGTACACTCTTCGGCATAGTGTATTCGTTGTTCCTCCATGCAGTCTCTTATAAAGACGTGCATTTCGTCGAATCGTTTGTCTATGGTATCAAATCTTTTATCTATAGCTTTAAACTTACCATCTGTTCTGGCTACAAATTTCTTAAACTCATCCTTTGTTACGTAGTCTGCTTTCATTGTTGATATTATATAAATTATTAATATCATTAGTCTACTAGACATACATTAAATAATGTTCAATTTTACTTAAAATAACCTTTATTATTGCTACTCAAAATGCACATCCTCCTTCTTCGCTAGAGCCTCCGCTAACAGGGAATGCTTCATCAACTTCGGATCCTTTTCAATAATCGTCTTCGCTTCCTTTCTCGCTGCCTCAACCAACTTTAAATTCTTAATTGCCTCCATCGCAATATCAGAAATTCCCCATTGCTTTCCAATGTAAAGTTCTCCAGCTCCTCGCAACTTCAAATCAAGTTCTGCCAACTCAAAACCATTCTTGGCAGTTTTAAACGCATCTAATCTGTCTGCTGTTTTTTCGCTCTTGCTATCAGTAAATACGAAACAATACGGCTGGTGATTTCCTCGAACTACACGGCCTCGCAGTTGATGAAGTTGTGCCAGTCCATATCTATGCCCATCTTCAATTAAAATGATGTTTGCATTGGGTACATTCACTCCTACTTCAACTACAGAGGTTGAAACCAAAATATCAATCTCATGTGCATAAAACTTTTTCATGATTTTTTCTTTATCAATCGGTTTCATCTTGCTGTGCATTACTTCGATTCGATAATCTTTGAAAAGTCCTTTCTTAAGTTTCGCGGCTTCGGCTTTAACTGACTTTGCAATCAATGCACCAACCTTATCCGGATCTGACTCTTCAATTCGAGGACAGATGACGTAAGCCTGCCTTCCTGCTTTTAATTCCTCTAACACTTTTTCATGAACATTTTTGCGATTTCTTTCGGTCACCAATTCGGTAATAATTTTCTTTCGTCCAGACGGCATTTGATCCAATACTGATAGGTCCAAATCTCCATACAATGTAAGGGCCAAAGTGCGTGGAATTGGGGTGGCCGTCATCGATAGGAGGTGGGGGACAAGATCGTGTTTACGAGTCAATTTTTGCCTCTGGGCGGTACCGAATCGATGTTGTTCGTCGATGATAACGAGTGCCAAGTTTTTAAACTTTACTGATTTTTGTATAAGGGCGTGAGTACCAATTACAATTGAAATATCCCCACTCTCAACCCACTTTAAAAATTGCGGACGAGATATGTTCGTCCAACCGGAAGGGTTCACTTTGGATGGAAATTTTTTACACCCTGTACCCGTGATAAGCCCAATTGAAATCGGCATGTGAGAAAATAACTTTATAAAAGATTCAAAGTGTTGATTCGCTAGAATTTCTGTTGGTGCCATGTACGCTACCTGCAGGTGTCCATAATTTTGATTTTTCGGAAGGGTTGTAATTGTTGCATAAGAGGCGAGGGCGGCAACTGCTGTTTTACCAGATCCCACATCTCCTTCGAGAAGACGTGACATTGGTGCTCCGCTTTTTAAGTCTTCTAAAATATCGGAAAGTGAGGAGAGTTGACCATCAGTGAGAGGAAATCCAAAACGCTCTTTAAATTTCTCTACATTAGTATCAATTATGAAAGCTTTCTCTTTTGCCAGTTCATATCGAATTTGCTGATTTTTTAGCTGTATAAAAAATACTTCTTCAAAAGCAAATCGTTTCCGTGCAACAGTTGCATCTCCATCATTTTTTGGTCCATGAATCCAAATCAATGCAGTTTGGATACTTGGTAAGTTATATTTTTCTCGTAAATCCGCGGGGATGTTATCTTCAATTGTTGCAAAATCTTTGTGCTTAAAAATTCTCTGAAGGGTGTGGTAAATCCAACTTGTGGAAACTCCCTTTGTTTCCGCGTAAACAGGATTCAGGCCTGCCTTCACCCCTTCTCCAAATAATCCATCGCCGATGTTGTCAGGAATAACTGCGATTGATTCAATCTCGGGATTTAAAATAGTTCCATTTGCTGAAACTTTACCCTGCACTTTAACCAACGATCCTTCTGGTATCATCTTTGCTATATATGCCTGATGAAACCACATTAGTTTTATCTTACCTGTGCTATCACCCAAAAATCCTTCTGCCATTGGCACTTTGCTTTTGAAAGATTTTTTTGTGGCAAGCTTTGAAATTTGGCCGTATAAAGTCACAGCTTCTCCGTGTTTTACGTCTCGAATAAAAGTTCCAGAAGAAACGGATCCGTATCTTTGTGGAAAATAATACAAGAGGTCTTTAACTGTTTCAATTCCCAATTTCCTGAGGCCGATTAAGGTTTCTGGATGCGGTCGAACTAGGCTGGTAATGGGGGTTTCGGTGAATTGCATTTTCGTGCAGTTTAACATATTCTAGTATAGAATCTATATACAAAAATATGTTTATAAAACCAGAATTTGGAAAGGTTGTTGAAGGGGTTATAGAGGTAACTAATGAAATCACGGCTTCTTTGGCGCTAATTTCTACTAGTAGCGTCGAGGATGTAGCGGAAGCTCGAGAATTTTTGAATGAATGTCAACAGTTAGTTGAAATTAATATAAATCCGAAATTAGGATCTAATTAATTTTACTTTCTTCGTCCCATCAATCTTAATAATTTCAAAAATAGGTTAATAAAGTCTAGGTACAAAGTAAGCGCTCCGATGATCGAAGCTTTTGATTGTTGCTCGCTACCCTCAGATGTATTTAATGCAAACCGTTTTATTTTCTGCGTATCGTATGCAGTTAGTGCAGTAAAGATTAAAACTCCAACAATTGAAATTATATAATCAACTTGAGGGTTGTTCATAAACATGTTCACCACTGATGCTAAAATAATTCCGATAAGTCCCATGAACGCGATTTGTCCGGTTCGAGACAGGTCTGCTTTTGTTGTGTATCCGTATAGGCTAATAATTCCGAACATTCCTGCTGTTATAAAGAAAACGGTATTAATTGATTCTGCTGTGTAAGCGAGGAAAATTACTGATAATGTAAGTCCGCTTGTAAAACAATATACTAGAAAAGAAACAATTGCGGTCTGTGCTGACATTTTATTTATTCCTGCAGAAAGCCAAATAACAAGACCAAGTTCGATTAATAGGGTGATGATAAAAGTGATTTGATTGCCAAGGAAAAAATTTGCCCATGCCTCATTGTTGGAAACCATGTATGCAGTTATTCCTGAAATAATTAAACCGCCACACATCCAGGTGTACACTTTTTGGAAAAACTCTCTCACTTGGGAAGGGTCTGCTGTTCTTATAACTTCTACTCTTTCTATTGATTGATTTGGATTCATAGAGAGCATTATATCATGGCTGTCTAGGGAGTGATGATTTTGCTACAATGCCGGTATGCACAAGGTAAAGATAGAAGATTCTTGGAAAAAGGCACTTTTTGAGGAGTTTAAAAAGCCTTATTTTAAGGCATTATCTGAGTTTGTGAAAGGGGAATATTTAGGCGGGGTGGTTTACCCTAATAATGAAGATGTTTTTAGGGCTTTTGATTTATGTCCGTTTCAAAAGGTGCGAGTAGTTATCCTGGGGCAAGATCCATATCATGGGGCAGAACAGGCGAATGGGTTAAGTTTTGCAGTGCATGAGGGTGTGAAAATTCCGCCGTCACTTCAGAATATTTTTAAGGAGATTAAAAGTGATTTGGGTGCTAACCCACTTTTAAGTGGAGATTTGTCTCGTTGGGCTAAGCAGGGAGTTTTGCTTTTGAATGCAACTTTAACAGTGCGAGCAAGCTCTCCAGGATCACATCAAAATAAAGGTTGGGAAGAATTTACAGATGCAGTGATTAAAAAACTTTCGGATGAGAAAGAAAATTTGGTTTTTATTTTGTGGGGGAATTATGCAAAGCAAAAAGGTATACATATTAATAGACAGAAACATTTTGTAATCGAGTCGCCACATCCTTCGCCGTTTTCTGCGTATAATGGTTTTTTTGGATCGAAGCCTTTTAGTAAGACGAATCAGTATTTGAGGGAGTGTGGGGAGGGGGAGGTGGATTGGAGGTAGGGTTGCGCTTTTAGGTATCAGTGATATCGTTTAAGTAGGCAGCCAGAGTGGGACTCTGATTGAACAGTTCACAACCTCAACAACAAGAAACAAGGAGCAACATTATGTGGCAAAAAATCACGAAGCTATTCGAGTTCCTACGCTGGTACTTTACTGACATCGGCATGGAAATTGGCAGGGAAAAAGTCCAGTGTGCGGACGGAGAACATCACACCTCGTACACTCTTATGCGTTCAGCAAAGAGTCGGGAAGTCTGGATCACGCCAGAGGACAACTTCTTCTTGCTCGGTCGAGAAAGTCAACTTCTGGAATGGGCTTGGCTAAGAAGTATGGGCTTCAAGCTCAAAACAGATAGACCTCTCGACACAAAAGACATTCCGTTCTTCACCTACTACGGAAGAAGCAGTATGGTCGCAAATTCCACTCTCGTGTCCCTGCTTACAGAAGCTGACGTGGCTCATCTGTCACAGGCTGAAAAGGATTTTGCTGCTTGGTGCCGGAAAAAAGCCAAAGAAGGAAGCCTTCCTCAAATCCACACTGGTTCTCGTTTCGGTGAAATCCCAACTCAAGAGAGAGAATGTGTCGGCATGCTTGCAATGGCCGAATTATCCGACTCTCTCGATAGCGGAGTCATCCCTGAAGGGGTAACACTCCACTAGACAAGATGACCCTGGGAAATATGGTCATAAACAAAATCAATCGCCGCCTGTACCCAGCAGGCGGCTTTCGTTTTTATAAAGTTTTCAACGCCACCTCAAACCCCCTTATAATATCCTCCGGATCTTCAAACCCTAACGACAATCTAAAGAACCCATCAGTAATTCCCAAGCTTTCTCTAATCTCCCTCGGCAAACTTTTATGACTCATGAGTGGTGGATAAGCCAAAATTGTTTCCGGACTGGCTAAACTTTCTCCATAAATTATTGGTGAATTTTTTCTTAAAGTATCTACAAACTTTTTTAAACTTTTTGTTTCTTTAACTACAAAAGACAAAGCTGCACCAAATCCACCTCTGGTTTGTTTCTTCGCTATCTCGTGTCCAGGGTGTGTTGGAAGTCCGGGGTAGAGAACCTTTTCAATTTGTGGTTGTTTCTGCAGGAATTCAGCGACTATAAGTGCATTTTCACTGCTTCTTTTCCATCTAAGGTCTAAAGTTTTCACTTCCTGTAAAACTCGGTAGCACTCATCTGGTGAAAGGATCGCTCCAATTGTTTTATCAAGAAAAAGTAACTTTTCATGAAGGTTCTCATTTTTTGTAATTACGGCTCCGCCGATAACGTCATTGTGTCCAGCGATGTATTTGCTAAGGCTGTGGATAATTGTTTCTGCTCCGTAGTCAAAGTTTTGAATACAACAGGGAGGCGAGAAAGTTGCGTCTACTACAAAAGGTATCCCAGTCTTTTTTGAAATCTTATTTATAAGCTCTAAATCTATGACGTGAAATGAAGGGTTGGTTGGGCTTTCGACGAATAAGTATTTTGTATTTGATTTGATTCCCGCAAGTATCGCTTTTTCGTTAGTGAAATCCACACAATCGAAACTAATACAAAAACGTGAAAGAAGTTGATCGAGGAGTCTAAAAGTTCCTCCATATAATTCTTGGCAGCAAAGAATGTGGTCTCCAGGGGAGAGTGTAAAAAAGAAAGCTGCCTCGGCGGCTACTCCTGATGAAAAGACAGTGGCGTAGCCGCCGCCCTCAAGTTCTTCCAATTTCTGCTCTAGTTTTTTTCTCGTCGGATTTTTTCCTCTTGAATATTGAAACTCGCTCGCCACTCCAAATTCTTTTTGATTATATGTTTTTGACCTGACCAATATCGGTGCTACCGCTCCAGTTTCTTTATCAGGTGCTTCACCGCTGTGTACTAATTTTGTTGAGAACCCCCAATTTTTGTTTAATATGTTATTTGTCATTTTTATTTTTAACTTAATGCTAAAAACAAAAAGCCCTTCCGCAAAGGAAAGGACTTTTCATCTTGTAGATTATTATCTTTCCCTTACGGGCTAGATTGAGCACTTACTTTGATTTCTCAAAGAGTTGCTGGTGGTTCGTCGAGCTAGTACTCTCCCCACACTCTGGATAACTATTTTGTTGTGAGGTGAATTATAGCAGTCGAATTTTATTATGCAAGTTTTTTCCGAATAAGGAAGTAATATAAGGTTCCTACGGTTGCGACGAGTACGATGGGGTAAAGCCAAACTGCAAAGCCTGTGTCGGTTCCAATTATTACTGTTACTAAGTTTAGAACTACTCCTATCAAGAAAAATGTCCATGCAGTTAAGCTTTCTTGTTCAGGATTTTTGATAGACTTTTTAATTGTTGGAATATATCCGCTGACATAAATTAATAAGTTTGAAACAAGTGCAATTATTGCGTTGCCTGTAAGCGCCCACACCGCAAGACTTGCCACACAAACCAATAGTGAAATCTTATCTGTCTTTGACCAACCACCAACACCTAACTTTATGGAGAAGAGAAAAATAAGAGTACACCCGATAGCATCCGCAACCGGTACCCATATTGCCTCGATAGTTCCTGTTTCGTGCACTCCAAAGAAAATAGTGGTAGTCGAGAGTGCCCAGATAAACCAGCTTGCGCGGTTTGGGATGTCCGTACCTTTGAGAACTTCGTAAATATATGGAATGTATCCCGCGATTAGTAATATTCCCGCAATGATTCCTAAGTATTGAGCTATATTCATATTGTGGATTGTACCACGAGTATAATCTAAGAAACCTTTTCAATTATGAATGGAGATTCAACAAACGGATATGAATTTTGTATAGTGATCTCAACAAATTTTCTGTATTGTTCCATTGATTCCTTTGTTATTATCCCAACTTTTCCATTTCCTACAGTTATTCCATCTAGTCTGGTAACAGGTAAAACCTCTTTATTACTTGATACTACAAAAATTTCGGTAGCATTCCGCAATTCTAGGATGGAGAAATCTCTCTCTTCAGTATTCATTAGGTCAATCAATATTCCACGAGTTACACCAGGAAGTATATTTGACTTCGGAGTTACTAACTTTCCATCTATAACAGCAAATATATTGCTGACACACCCTTCTTTGACGCCATCATCGTTGTAATAAATTATCTCGATCGCACTTAATTGGTTGACGGAATCTCGGTGTTTGGCAGCTTCTATATAATGATTAGTTTTTGCGCCAGGTGTATAGCGTGTATATTTTACCGTCATCGCGTTTATTCCATTTTCATAGCATTCTTTTGGTAAATGAGGCCGTTCATCAACTTGAATAATTAAAGTAGGCTTTGTTCTTTCAGAAAAAACTGATTCAGAAACCCCGCCAGAAACGATGATGCGAACCGCTTTTTCCTTACCATTATTATTTTTTGCTAAAGTTTCTAAAGCCCATTGGTATATTTGTTCCTTTGTGTAGGGAATTGGGAGGTTGATTAAAGACGCAGACTTAAAAAGACGTTCTACTTGTTTTTCCGCCATAAATGGCCTGCCGTTATACGTGACAAAAAATGCAAAGACTGCAAATCCGCGAGAGAAACCTAGGTCCCTTGCGGAGACTTTTAAATCCTGATCCTCGACAAACTGTCCATCCAAAAAATGTATTTTTTTCATGGAGTAAATTGTGT
>JBAXRA010000027.1:0-7770 GCA_037131455.1 bacterium
TGTGGCACGCCTGATTGCTCTAAAATTTTTGAGACCTCGCCGTCCTCTCCATATTTTCCATGTAACGAATTTACGATCACATCAAAATGTTGCAGTGCCTCGATAGGAGTTTTAGGTGCACCACCCACGTACCATTGACCTTGTTTATCTATAAAAATATCCGACGACCCTTCCAAGTTTTTCATATAGTACGCTCCAGAAGCCATTGATGCTTCATGTTCATCAGATGGCCCTCCACGTAAAATACCGATACGTACTTTTGACATATCGGTATTTTAGCACAAGTAAACTATTTTGACTCTGTGAATTCAACTCGTTTCCTTAGAACCGCGCTGTATTTCTTGAGCTTGATCTTTCGTTCAACCTTTTTACGGTTTTTACGGCTGAAATAGATTTCACCTGTTGACTTGTTTTTAAGTTTTATTAGCTGTTTTTGTGACATAAAGTTGTAGGAGCATATTATCAAGGATTTGGCTTTCGGGCAAGTTCTGTACTATAATGCCCGCATGTCAACCGAAATAAAACTTGTTACAGGAATTATTATATTATCAATCGGAGTTACCTTTTTAGGCCTAAAACTAGCCTATAAGGCCCCTTCAGAAGCCAAATTAGCCATCACTGCTGCAACAATGACCGCACCTGACGCACCCTCTATAAAGGGCGCCAGCTCTACTGTCTCAATCGTAGAATTTGCAGATTTCGAATGCCCTGCTTGCGCTGCGATGCACTCAATATTCAAAAACTACTTGAAAGAGGAAGGTTCCAAAGTAACTTTTACTTTCCGAAACTTCCCCATCCACGCAAATGCTGACAAATTCTCTGTAGCAGCCCTTGCTGCAGGACGTCAGGGTAAGTTCTGGGAAATGCACGATATGATGTTTGAAAATCAGACTACTTGGGCTGAATTGTCACTTGATAAGAAAATGGAAGCATTTGCTGGATATGCACAAAAATTGGGACTTAATATGACAAAATACAGTGCAGATTTGAATAATCCTGCACTTGCTGAAATCGTAAAGAAAGACAAGGCTGACGCAATCGCTATGGGTGTAACTGCTACTCCTACAATCATTATTAACAATAATCGCATTATCGTTGGTGGAAAAAACCTTGCAGATTTAAAGAAAATTGTAGACGAAGAAATTGCTAAAGGTCCAGTAACATTAAAATAAATCTAGTGACTTGCGGTATCACTTTCAGATAACATACTGTCAGATACAATAGGGTTTGCAATTGTTTCAGTAATATTTTCAAGAGGCGTTTTTCTACTAGAGAAACGCCTTTTGAATGACCCCCAGACTTCTATAACCTCTTCGTTTTTAAGCAAGAAGAGAACTCCTCCCCAAGAAGCAAGCCCTACAACCCCACCTAAAAGACCGTGCGCAAAAACACTTAACACTTTTGTCTGATCAATAAATGGTTCAGAGAGGTTCAGCGTTATATAAGCCATATAGCCCGCGATAACTGCAGATTCAAAACTTTGCCACAAAGTACGCGAAACATTTTTAGTAAACTTCCCTTTTCCAAAATCTTTTTCGAAAACTATCCAGAAAATAACCATATTCACAATCGTTCCGCACATATAACCGAGTGGTAGCATTAAAACTTCTGCCCCTGGAATTCCGACGACACGAAATAATTTCTGAATGACATATGCAAATGCAGGGTTCGTTGCAAATATTTGTAAAAATATATACGGAAGTCCGATAGTTAATATCGATGAAAATATGTTGATAAATAAGGGTTTTAAAGTTTTTCCAGCCGCATAGTATGCGCGGATAAATAACAATTCCAAGCTTTGTGCAGAAAGTGAAATCACGAATAGCGCGACCGATGCCGCAGTTAATCTCGTGTCATTCCAGTTAAAAGATCCTGACCCTAAAATCACTCGAACAATTTGCGCTCGTAGAATTATAAACAATGCTGTAATCGGTAGTGACCAAAAAAGAATATGCCTAACGGCCACTTGTACGTGCTCTACGAATTCTTTCATCTTTCCATTCGCATAACACATCGACAATAATGGGAATGCTGCGAGTGTATAGGAAACACCAACGATAGCAAACGGTACGGATTGCAAATTCGTAGCTAAGCTAAAAATTGAAATTGACCCTGCAGTTAAAAATGTCGCAAAGGAAGTGATGAAGACTAATTCCAACTGACTTGCTGATAAAGTAAGGGTTCGCGGAACAGATAATGCAAGAATTTTTAATAATCTTTTTATGTCCCACTTGAAAGTAAACCTAGGTAATTGTCCTACGGATGAAACATATGGCGCTTGAATAGCAAAGTGTAGAACCGCACCAAATACTACACCCGCCGCAATCCCCTGCATTCCAAAAATCGGATACAAAACAATCGTTCCGAAAACAATTGATAAGTTATAGAAGATAGGAGCAATCGCATAAATAAAAAATCTTTTATTCATCTGTGTCACAACAGAGAGCAAGTTTGAAATTCCCAAGAATATTGGCTGGAGAAGTAAAATTCGGGACATGGCAATCACTTGTGCAATTTCACTTGCTCCAAATCCCGGAAACAAATAATGTGCAATCTTTGGCATCAAAAATGCCAAAATGATAGACACTATCGCCATCATACTTATGAAGAAAGAAAATATCTCACTCATCAGTTTTTTGATTGCTTCAGGACCTCGATCTTTTATAGAAGTAAAGAACGGAATTAAAACTGAGACTGAAACCAATGAGGCAAGTATGGCGAACATCAAATCAGGTACTCGAAACGATGCATAGTAAACATCCAGCGTTGTTCCCGCACCGAATGAATTAGCCAAAATTCTATCTCGAAACAAGGCCAAAACCTGCGACATTAAAGTAAAGAAACCTATAACATAAGCAGCCTGGTGAATACCTGCAATCTCCTTTGAAACGAATTGGACTAGCTTTTTAACCATATAATATAAGAGTATATCGCAAAACTGATAGACCTCCAAGGGGTTTTGTGGTATATTCTGAAAGGTTTTGCATCGGACAGTCGCTGTCGAAAGATAGAGGAAAGTCCGAACACTTTTCATCGGGCTCGAAGGAGCTTTTAGGAACTTCTTCAAGCCTGATGAAAAAAGGTAGCGGGTAACGCCCGTCCGGAGCAATCCGTGAGATGCGAGCAGTGACGTGTAGATTCGAAAGTTTCTACAGTTCGACTTCGGTCGAATAATTCCACGATATATTGAAAGTGGAGGTGAAACGGCAAAATTCTTACCCGAGTGCAAGGCCGTGCCCATCGCAAGATGAGGAGAGCCGCTCGAGGCAAACAGTAATGTTTGTCCCAGATAAATGACTGTCACCTATTTATAGGAACAGAATTCGGCTTATAGATGCAAAACCAATTGAAAAACCCTCCGTGATTGGAGGGTTTTTCTTTATACATAAACTACCTACGCCTTCTTATGCCCACTCGCACTGCTATCCACCTCGTAACTTGTATTCTGTGACTCGAAGAAGTTCACCAACTCAAGAACATCCGTCGCAGTACTCATCCACTTTGCAGGATTCGTTACGTTGTAATGCTTCTCAAGTCCTAATTCTTCTAAACGTCGATCTGCTACATACTGAACATATTGATTCACATAATCAGCGTTCAATCCCAAAATTCCCTTAGGGAACAAATCCTTGTTGTATGCAACTTCTCTGTCCACCCCTTCGATAACAATTGATCGGATCTCCTCTGCAAAATCTTCTGTCAAAAGTTCCTTGTTCTCTTCTAGAACTGTATGAACAAGGTTGATTCCGAATTTCAAGTGCAAACTTTCATCTCTTAAAACCCAGCTGATCATTGATCCAAAGTTTCGCAATTGATTTCTCTGTCTGAATGACAAAGCCACCATAAATCCAGAATAGAACCAAGTTCCTTCCATCACAATGTTTGTCGCTACTAGGTTTCTAATGAAGTCTTTCTTGCCTTCAACCGTCTCGATGTCCAATCTTTCATCAGTCATCTTGTTCAGATACTTCATGATGTACGCCTCTTTGGCCTGCATTGAAGGGGTATCTAAATGCACATTATAAATTTTTTCTTTATCAAATGGAAAAGTTTCAAGTACGTATTCAAACGATACACAGTGATTCGCTTCCTCCCACATAACTTTTGCCATATACAAGTGACATTCTGGTGCCTTAAGATACGGATACATACCTAGGGCGATTGAACGGTTCACGATCAACTCGGCTGGATTGAAAAATGCCATCAAAAATTCCACTGCGTGCTTTTCGTCATCAGTCATTTTTGCCCAATCTTCCAAATCTTCCTTCAAAGCAATTTCGTGCGGGAACCACGTGTTTCTGACTGCTTGTTGGTATAGATCATACGCCCATTGGTATTTAATGGGGTGCAAATTCATATCTTCAGGTGAAGCTTTTCCGATTAGTGGCATATTATTTTTAGGTTAATTTAATAAATTTGGCGTCGGTCCTCAATGGACACAGGCCCGACGAGATTCTGCAGAATCTATTGACACGAATCACACTGTGCCAATTCTGCTGGGTCTGTTGGACAAGTCTTTGCACCTGCCATGATCACGTTCGGCCGTTTTTTTGCAGGAATTTCTATTGTTGCAGAGATACCAACCGCTACTGGCTCTTGAACACTAGACATTTCCACAGGGGATGCAATCGGCAAATCTAGGGTCATTGTAGACGGAGCTGAATCCATAATCAACTCTGACTGGTCGTTTGAGGCCTGCGCTGGGGCCTTCTTAATCGCACCAAATCCTGATCTACCCATGGTTGTTGACTTGTTAACTGAAACCGTGCTCTGTTCAGCAGTGTGGCGAGGTTCCATATGCAAGTAGTAGGTACTTTTCACGCCCTTTTCCCATGCTGATGTGTAGATACCCATAATTTCATCAATGTCTCGAGTTCTAAGGTAAATGTTTCTTGAAATTGCCTGGTCGATCCATTTCTGAGCGCGAGCGGCTACTTCGATAAATGCAGAAGGTGCCGTGCTGAATGATGTCTTGTAAATTGCCTTGATATGATCTGGGATTTCTTGAATTGCAGAAATGTCACCTTGGTATTGAATTACTCTTTCCTTAACGTCATCCCAAAGTCCAAGGTTTTTCAAATCCTTAACCAGGTTGTGGTTGATGTCCATGTACTTGCCTGAAATTTTATTTCGAGAAAATACCTGCGCAAATCGTGGATCGAAACCTGGAGTAGTCGCTGCAAGAAGTCCAATGTTCGCGTTTGGAGCAGTGGCAAGAAGTGTGGCGTTTCGAATTCCCTTCTTGACCTTGGCACGGAGGATATCCCAGTTCAAACCCTTATGTCTGCTTTCTCTTGAAACTGTAACCTTGACGCCTCGGTCTTTTTCAAGGACATCAATTGTGTCGAAAGGAACTTTACCCTTTGACCATTCTGATCCTGCAAAGTTTTTATAGCTACCTCGTGTTTCTGCAAGGTTGGCACTTTCGTCAATTGCCATGTAGCTGATGAATTCGCAAATTCTGTCAGTGAAATCAAACGCAGGCACGCTGTCGTAAGCCAATCCCATTCTTTCTAGCGCATCTGCAAGTCCCATAATTCCAAGTCCGATTGCGCGGTTTTCGCTGTCTGATTTTACCGCTTCAGGAATTGGAAGTACGTTAATATCAATCAAGTTATCAAGCTGTCGAACAGCAAGGCGGACTGATTGTTCCAATTCTCCCCAATTTACGTCCTTGTTGACCACGTGGACCGCAAGGTTAAGAGAGGCAAGGTTACACACCGCTACGTTCTCTTTGTCCTGTGGAAGACAAATTTCTGTACAAAGGTTCGACATGTGAATTGTTCCAGTATTGTTGTTCAATGCTCGAAGGTTGATAGTATCCTTCCAAACCATCCATGGATGAGCAGTTGTCTGAAGAGATACCAACATCTTTCGGTAAAGTTCTGTTGCAGGCATCTTTTTGAAAGCTCGAAGCTTTCCTGAATTAGCCATTTCTACATATTCCTTGTATCTAACACTAAAGGCAGCACCGTACAATTCGCACAAATCAGATGTTTCTGCAGGGTCAAACATGTACCATTCGTCATTTGCCTTAACCCTCTTCATAAATTCGTCTGGTATGAAAGCAGCAGTGTTTGCTGTTCGCATTCTCATATAATCGTCTCCGGCATTGTGCTTCCAATCAATGAAGTCTGTGAAGTCCAAGTGCCAAGGCTCCATATAGAAAGCCAACGCTCCTTTTTTCTTTCCACCTCTTTGGATCGCTCGGATCGCAGTATCGATAATCTTTGCAAAAGGAGTTGGGCCTGTTGAAGTACCGTTATTAGATTTTAGAGGAGAACCAGACGCGCGAAGTTTTGTCACGCATGCGCCGATTCCGCCTGATCCCTTTGAAAGAAGCATTACATCTGAAACAGACTTTGCAATGTGACCCATATCATCAAGAATTTCTAGAAGATAACAGTTTGAAAGTGCAGGATTTTTTGTACCAGCACCAAGGTTTGTTGAACCACCCGCAATGTACGCGAATTTGGACATTTTAGTGTAGAACTTTTTTGCCCACAGTGTCGGATTCTCTTCGTTGAACGCAAGTCCCATCGCTACTCGCATGAAGAAATATTGAGGAGTTTCCATCGCTACCTGTTGAATGTTTTTTAAAGAATATCTGTTCAAGAAAGTTGAAAGACCAGCGTACTGGAACAATTCATCTCTCTCTATATCAAGTGCGTTCGCCAATTCCTTGAGATTGAACTTCTCTTTCATTCTCGGTTCTAACTTTCCCATTTCCACCGCCTTCTTTATATAAGCAACAAATCCTTCCTTGTGCTTATTATCCAAATCGTCTTGATCGTCCTTGTTGTAATCACCTATAACCTTTCGATAGATTGTCTTTAATAGAAGTCTAGTAGCCACTTTGTCGTATGCAATGTCTTCCTTAATATTCTGGAGAGCAGCACTGATTGTCGCTTGGTCCATTTCATCGCTCGTGATGCCATCATATAGAGTCAATCGGGTTTCAGTAGCAATCTGTGTCGTCATAGAAATCGGATCCATCAAACCTTTACAGGCTCTTTCGATCGAACGGTTGATTTTGTCTGCGTTGAAAGGTTCTTTTGCACCATTTATTTTTCCGATGAATATATCCATTTGTTCTATTGATTAAGTGTTTTTTCTATTAATTTCCTTGGCTAAAGTATACTCTTTTTATGAGCTTTTTTGAGTGGATAACTCGAAAAAATGACAGCTGAATACAGATTCGAATGGTTGTAAATGAGGTAGTGAAAAACACATTATTCTTGAACAAAATTTAAGGGTAATTTTATGAAAAATTTAAGGGTGGCAAAACTAGTTTTTGTTTTGAGTCCCCAAAAGGTCGAAAATTGCACCATCTCCGATTTTAATACCCTGTTTTTTAACCTCTCCAGATCCAATTTCAAGGACATAAACAACATTTTGAGGTGAGGGGTAGGTCTCAGGGTAGTCTTCTGGTTTTGCGTTCTCCACTAAGCCTACAATTTTCTTGTTTTCATCTATCCACACGATATCAATCGGGAATTTCATATCCTTCATCCAAAAATATTGCTTCGAAGGCTTATTGAATACAAAAAGCATTCCAGCGTTCTGGTTTAACCCTTCCCGATCACTTAGTCCAAGAGATTTTTGTGCATCAGATTGGGCAACTTCAACTAAAAACTGCTTATCGTTTATGAAAAAGTTTATTTTAGGCAGTGAAGTTGCATAAGTAGTGGAAACTTTCTTGATATCTCCTTCTTTATAAATTATAGAGGCAGTTTTTGGATAGAAAAAGTAATAACAAATATCTCCAAT
>JBAXRA010000028.1:0-7334 GCA_037131455.1 bacterium
TTGTATATAAATGAAATGGCGCCGAGGGTCTAATGACCGCTCGGCGCCGAAATTTTTTGTACCTGTTACCAGGTGTGTTGTTTTTTCCTCCAATCGACCGCGCGGCCGAAGAGGATGACCCCATAAGCTGAGAGGACGATTGTCACCCAGCCGAGGACTTCATGTCCATAGATGTTATCCAACATCCCTTGCCACTCTGCTTCGGAAAGTCCAGAGAGACATCCAGCCACTTGGGCGATGAGTGCTCCGATGACTATGAGGAGGGCAGCAATTGCCAGAATTCGAGTAATTGTTTTCAATTTAATTTTGTATAAGTTCAGGACAATTCCGTCCGAGCAAGTGCGCTCGAATAGGTCCTTGTAAACAATATCACATAAATATATAAAAGTCAATCAAAAAGACCACCTTGTGGGGCGGTCTTGTGTGGTGCTCTAGAACTGTGGGTTCAGAGCTTGAATTGATTTGTTAACACTTGCCATGTTAAACAAATCGTGAGGGTTGCTTGCGAACACATCGTTCAGCAAGCCAAAGAACTTTAGGAGGGTGACTTCCACGGCGTGAAAGACCTCAGGCATACCTATCCGAACTACGACAAGAAAAATCATGAATCCAATTGATGAACGGATTCCGAACATGATTTTGAATTTTAAGGGGGATACTGCTAATACGGCAGACAAGCCGTTTGATAGGCAATGCCTATTTTCCCCCCTTCACGAAAAACAATATTAAAAAATTACGTCACGAGAGAGATTGAAAATCGGTACTTACTTTTGTAAAGAACTTTATTACGGTATTATTATAATATATGATAGTTCTATGTGTCAATAGGCCTACTTTATCTCCACCTCCTGTATTTCAATCGGTGAATAAGTCACATTTTTAGTTACAAAGTTCAGCAACTTCTTGGCATCAGTTGTTTTATCTGGACTCTTAAGTTCAATCACCGCAACAACTCTCTGCCCTCCTTTCAACATTGAAATATTAAACAGTGAAACCGTCGTCTGCTTTGCCTCATCAATAAACCCATTCTTTCCTCCAATAAAAGTGCTGATGTTCAATAATATTGCATTTCTATTTGTCCAAGTGTGATTTCCTACTTTGAAAATCTTTACTAAGGTAGTATCAAAAATCGATGGGTACTTTTCATAAATATATTTAGCAAGTTTGAATTGATCACCTACTGTTGAAACATTTTTTGGATTAAGTCCACTTGGGTCTTCGTAATATGTATTTTTCATTCCCAGTAGCGCCGCTGTTTTGTTCATCATTTGTAAAAATTCAGGGTGGCCATATTCATCAGCGATTACCTCGGCACCATCATTACTTGACTCCATAAGAAGCGGGTACATCAAGTCGCTTAGTTTTAATTTTTCCCCTAAGGCCAAATTCCCTTCTGCACCTAATGTATTGTATGAATCGCGAGAAACGGTAGTGTACTTTTTCAAATCCATATTTTCAGTGGCAACCAAAGCTGTCATTAGTTTACTAACAGACGCTAAAGGATATGCAGAGGTTTCTCCTTTTTGAATTATCACCTCTCCAGTTTTAATATCTGCTACTAAGTATGCCAATGCACCAGTTGTTGGAATTTTGGCAGTTGCAGGAAAAGTATATTCTTTTGTTGTTGAAGCAAGATATTGGACTTGGGCGACAGCAGGAAGAGAGGACGTGGTTGTTGCTGGTAAAGTTGCAGGGAGAGCCACACTCGCAAAATTCTCTCCTCTAATTTTTGCCGCAACCAGAAGAGCACTTTCAGTCATAAATGAGACCAAGGAAATTCCTATAACAACAGCACAAATTCCCCAAAAAATATACTGTTTTCCTGTATGAGGCTGAATAGTGATACGAAAGACTCGCTGAATTGGATCAATGTCTATATCTTTATTCACGTGATAGTTACCCGCCGGGTGACCTTCAAAAAGCAACTTCTCAGCATGGAAGTTACGATTTTCCTTGGGAGCTCCAAGATCCATAAATTTTGCATTAGCTTCTTCTTCTGGATTCTCTTGCATGTGATTATTATATAACTTTTAAGGACAGCTTGCTATCGACCACTTAGCTTATAGAAAATCTTGTTACCATAGCGCATATCTATATATTCAAGCTGGGAGAGATTTTTTTTATTTTTTACCCAGAATATATCATTCGATAGTCCAGCTTTTAGATTTCCTATAGTATCTGATAATGGCATATTTCTATTAGCCATTAGTAATCCGTTATTCTTAATTTGGAATTTATAAGTACCATAATCAGAGAGCTCTAACGCAGAAAGCTCTAATCCTAAATTTTTAGTATCGTTTATAAAGTTCTGAACATCTGCGTATTCCTTTTCAGAAATAAACTGCCATGCCGGAGTGGGTTCGTTACCGTCAGGTAAAATGTCTTCCGTTGATGATGCGTCTTGAACAGCTGGCGTCGCACCGTATAGCTTAAAATACGACGAACCATTCAACTGAGGAGCTTGTGAAAAAACAAAACCTTGAGAGTCTACAAAAAAACAAGGGTCGATACTCTGGGCAAACGAATCACCGCACCAAAGTGCATAAGGCTTTCTCTCGGTCATGCTTACTACTAAAATATTTTTTTCAATCGAAACACCCAATGTATCAATTCTAGGAAACTTTTTTGCAAGCACGCTAAGGATTTCTACTTTTGGAAAAATTAAAATATTATTTTTTGGAAAGAAGTACAAGTAATTACCAGAAATCATCTGATCAAGAGCAGACTTTAAATCCTCTGTCTTCATTGAAACATTTCCCATAATTCTCACATCCTGAATTTTGACAAAATCCATTCGCATCACAAATACAAAACATGCAACAAGAAGAAGACCGAGAAAAATTCCTATAATGGAACGAGCTATTTTTCTACGTCTTCTCTTGATAACAACCTGAGATGGCCGTAAAAATTCACGTGATTTGTAAATGGTGTGCTTTATCACAATTACTTTATGAATTCCCTTCCACCCATATAAGGCCGCAGTACTGCGGGAATTCGGATTGAACCGTCCGCTTGTTGATGATTTTCAATTAGAGAAATAAGAAGTCTAGGAGTTGCAATTGCAGTGTTATTAAGTGAGTGAACAAAGCGTAACTTGCCCTCCTTATCACGATAGCGAATATTAAGTCGTCGTGTCTGAAAATCATGAAAATATGAAGCAGAATGCGTCTCTCGATATTTATTTTCTGAAGGAACCCACGCTTCGATGTCGTATTTTTTAACTTGTCCAAGTCCCAAGTCACCTCCGCAGTTTAAAACCACGTGATATGGAATCTCTAGTGCTTGAAGTAATTGCTCTGCATTTGCCGTAACCTCTTCGTGAAGTCGAACTGATTCCTGATGATCTGCTTCGCACAAAATTAATTGTTCAATTTTGAAGAATTCATGAACGCGCATCAAACCCTTTGTGTCTTTGCCGTGACTTCCCGCTTCGCGACGAAAACATGGAGAAAATGAAACAAATTTTACTGGAAGTTTGGCGGTATCAAGAACTTCATCACTGAAATATGACATTGTGGCAACTTCACCTGTGCCTGCAAGATATTCATTATCCTGTGTCTTATACAAATCCTCTTCTCCTTGTGGGATGTATCCTGTTCCAATTAGTGTCTCTCGCTTTACAAGAGATGGAACAATCATCGGCTGGTAATTTTGCTTTGACATAAAATCCATTACGAATTGCCACACCGCCATAGATAGAAGCGCTCCATCGTTTTTGAGAAAGTACCCTCGGAAGCCTGCAACTTTGGCACCTCGGTCAAAATCGGCCATATCCTTTTCAAGACAGATATCGATGTGACTTTTTGGTGTGAAATCAAATTTTGGAAGTGTGCCCCAAGTTTTTACTTCTACATTTTGCGCATCAGTGTCACCTTCTGGCACTGACATATCAGGAATGTTTGGAACAGCCACCATTAATTTTTGCCATTCTTGCATCACATCTATCAAGGCCTTCTCGGATTCTTGAGCAGAGTCCTTAACGACTTTCATTTGATCAATAAGCACTTGTCTAGTAGCAGGATCTGCGGAAGAAATCTCGGCACTGAATTTATTTTGCTCTGCTTTGACCGCTTCTACCTTTTGCATCAATTCTCTGCGTTTGTCGTCTACAGTTATCAGGGCATCTACGTCGAAGTTTAAATGCTTCTTTCGAGCACCGTCCTTTATCAAGTCTTTATTATCGCGAATGAATTTAATGTCTAACATCTGAAGAAAATTTTAATTTAAATTGATTTTTTAATCATATCAAATGAATAAGATATTGACCACTATGGAAGAATTTGAATTCCCAAGAATTGAAAAGGTGCCAAAGAGTGATTTTCCTCTGTTATTACGCGAAATGCCAGGTTCGCCTGAGGAAATATACATATGTGGTAATTCTAAAACGCTCTTTATGGAGGGTTACAAGTACCTATGCATTGTCGGGTCACGCAGATACACAGAATATGGCCGACGAGTCTGTGAATGGCTAATTGAGGGCCTCAAGGGCACTAAAACGGTCATTGTTTCAGGTCTTGCCATGGGAATAGACACGGTGGCGCACAAATCCGCTATGGCTAATCATATAAGGACTATTGCCGTACCGGGGTCAGGGCTTAATACTGATGTTTTATACCCTCGTATCAATATGTATGTAGCTGAGGATATATTAAGGGAAGGTGGATGCCTTTTGTCCCCTTTTAAACCAAACCAGGGGGCAACTAATTGGACTTTTCCTGTTCGCAATCAAATCATGGCAGGCATGTCTCACGCCACCCTTATTATTGAAGGCGAAGAGGACTCTGGAACGCTTATAACCGCAAAGCTTTCGGCTGACTATAACAGAGACACCCTGGTGGTGCCCGGGTCGATTTTTTCAGAGCATTCTATGGGTCCGCACAAATTACTGCGAGACGGGGCCATCCCGATTACAAATCAAAAGGAATTACGTGAGGCACTCGGATTTGTAGATGAAGACAAGAAAACTTCACACTATGAAAATTGCACTGATGACGAGCTTAAAATCGTTTCCTTACTTTCTACAGGAACACTTCACAAAGATGAAATCATTCGACAAAGTAACCTTTCTGTAAGTAGGGTTCACATCCTAATTTCAATTCTTGAAACAAAAAATCTTGTTGAACAAAAATTTGGAAAAGTTAACTTACGATATCCGTTTTTTGGCAAAAGTGACAAGTCTGTGTAATACTTACGAATAATATGAAGTTACTAATCGTTGAGTCACCAGCAAAAGCTAAAACTATTTCAAAATATTTGAAGGGCGAATACAAAGTAGTCGCCTCTGTTGGACATGTCCGCGATTTACCAAAAAGCAACAAAAAAGCTATCGATATTAAAAATGGTTTCGTCCCTCATTATGAAATTTCTCCGGGTAAGGAAAAAGTGATCAGCGAGATTCGTTCTTTGGCAAAAAAAGCCGACGAAGTAATCCTCGCAACCGACCCCGATAGAGAAGGAGAAGCCATTGCATGGCACATCAAGGAGGCTGTTGGGTTGAAAAAACCAGAACGGGTTGTGTTCCATGAAATTACAGAGGAGGCGGTGCAAGAGGCCATGAAGCACCCGCGTCAGATTGACGAGAACTTGCGCTATGCCCAAGAGGCACGACGTGTGTTGGACCGACTTGTGGGTTACGACTTGTCAGGATTAATTTGGAAAAAGGTACGTTATGGATTATCTGCCGGACGTGTGCAATCTCCTGCCCTTCGGATAATCATGGAACGCGAACGCGAAATTCGTGCTTTTATTCCAGAAGCATACTACGTTATCACAGCAAAAACTGAAACAAAAAAGGGTGAGAAAATTGAACTTGAGTGTACAAAGGAAATTAAAGTCTCTGTTACAGCCGAAAAAATTGTATCTCTAGGTGAAAAATCTGATTGGCACGTTAAGGCTATCGAAGAATCAGAGGTAAAGCGCTCACCAAAGGCGCCTTTTATTACCTCAACTCTTCAACAAACGGCCAGCACGCGCTTTGGATTTTCTCCTTCACGAACTATGTCTTTGGCTCAGAAATTGTACGAAGGCGGACATATTACGTACATGAGAACTGATAGTACGAACCTGAGCAAGCTCGCAATCGGTGAGGCTTCTACTACTATCAAAAAAGAATTCGGTGATAAATACTTTGAAGCAAGAACTTATGCATCAAAAAGCAAGAACGCTCAGGAAGCCCACGAAGCCATACGACCTTCTCACGTATCTGTAGAAAGTGCGGGTTCAAACGATGATGAGAAGAAATTGTACAGACTAATCCGCGCACGAACCCTCGCTTCACAAATGTGTGATGCAAAAATTGCAAGAACAAAAATTGTGGCAAATATCAACGCTGCGGATTTTCCTGACTTTACAGTCACAGGTTCACGTGTGATTTTTGATGGATGGCTAAAGGCAGATCCTGACGCTCGAGGAGAAGACGTTGAACTTCCAAAGGTAACAAAGGATGAAACATTGAAGTTGTTGGAGTTAGTTTCTCTTGAAAAGTTTACCGAACCACCATCACGCTATACCGAGGCGGGACTTATCAAAGAAATGGAAAAACGAGGAATCGGCCGTCCATCAACATATGCGAGCATTATTCGAACACTCGAAGAGCGTGAATACGTTACAAAACTAAACCGAACCATGACTCCAACCGATACTGGGGACGTTGTTAGTTCATTCCTAGAGGAACACTTCCCTTCATATATTAGCGACGATTTCACAGCTAAAATGGAAGACAAGTTGGACGATATTGCGCTGGGAAAAGAAACGTATGTTGATACGCTGACAAATTTTTACGGACCATTTACAAAAGACGTTGAATCAAAAGAAAATTTAGACAAGGCAACAACTCTAGGTGAAGCAGATGAAAAGTTTAAATGTCCAAAATGCGGAAGTTCAATGCAAATCAAGCTTGCAAGAACAGGAAAGTTTTTAAGCTGTTCAAAATATCCCGAATGTGAAGGTGCGCTTATGCTCGATGGTCATGAACTTCAAAAGGATACGCCAATTGGAAATGATCCTGCCACAGGATTGCCGATTTTTATAAAAGTAGGACGCTTTGGTCCATATGTTCAGTTGGGAGAAAAAACAAAGGAGGTGAAGAAGCCACGGATGGCGAGTATTCCGAAGGGAAAAGAGTTATCTAGTGTGACAGTTGATGATGCAGTTGTGTATCTTTCATTACCAAGAGAATTAGGTGTACACCCTGATACTGGTAAGAAAATTACTGCATCTATTGGCAGATTCGGTCCATACATTGTGCACGAGGCGGATTTTAGATCGCTGAAGACTGATGATGTGTATAAAATTACGCATGATAGAGCGATGGAAATTTTGAGAGAGCCGAAGAA
>JBAXRA010000029.1:0-6733 GCA_037131455.1 bacterium
GTCCTTAGTAATTATGTCTATCCTGCAACAACTACTGCAACAACAACCTCTACAACCTCAGCTCCAGTCTTACCTCTCTACAGCACTAGCACAAGTGTCACTGTCCCTGGTAAACGTTGGCCTGCAAGCACTGTGTATCCAAATGGTGACGCAATATTACCGTTCAAGCGAATTCTCGCATATTACGGAAATTTCTACTCAACAAAAATGGGTATTTTAGGAGAATACAGTGAAGACGAAGTCTTGAGACGATTGGCGAGCACAACCGCAATGTGGAACGCAGCTGATCCGACGACCCCTGTAATTCCTGCCATTGAATATATTGCAGAGACGGCGCAAGGCTTAGCTGGTCCCGATAAAATGTATCGTGCGGTGATGCCTAATAAGGAAATCGATAAGGCATATGCTATGGCAGAGAAGATAAATGGAATTTTGATTCTGGACATACAAGTAGGTCTGAGTACGGTTCAAAAAGAACTTCCAAAATTTAAGGATTATTTAATGAGACCAAATGTTCACTTGGCAATTGATCCTGAATTTTCTATGAAGACAGGAAAAAGACCAGGGACAGTTATTGGTACAGAAAGTTCAAGTGATATAAATTACGTCATTAATTATCTATCAGATATTGTCCGAGAGAATAAGCTGACTCCAAAGATATTGTTAGTGCACAGGTTTACAGAGAAAATGGTGACAGAGGCAAATTTGATTAAGCCAACGCCAGAAGTCCAAGTTGTCATTGTTATGGATGGTTGGGGATCAAAACAGCTTAAACGCGGTACATATAATGCAGTAATTGAATCAGAACCAGTGCAATTTGCTGGAATTAAGCTTTTTTATAAAAATGATTTGAAAGGGGCAAGTACAGGCCTCTTAACTCCTGCTGAAGTCCTAAATTTCAAGCCAAAACCGATTTATATTCAGTACCAGTAGGTATACTTGGGAAAGTAGCTATACACCCCAAAATCTATGGTATAATGGTATGTATAACAAATAATCAAAAATTTATGGCAGAAAAAAAAGCAAATTCAGCATTTATGAAACCAATGACAGTGAGCGCAGAGCTTGCCGCAGTAGTAGGCAAGGGCCCTATGCCTCGATCAGAAGTAGTTAAGGCTCTTTGGGTTTACATCAAGAAGAATGACCTACAGGATCCAAAGAACAAGCGAAATATCAATGGCGACGAAGCTCTTACAAAGGTATTCGGCGGCAAAAAGATGGTAAACATGTTCGAAATGACAAAGTTGGTTTCAAAGCACCTGTCATAATTTTAGTTTAAGTAAAAAAACCTCCCGGATCGCGCTTCAGTAGACACTGCGCGACACGATTCTGCAGAATCGGGAGGTTTTTTTGTTATCTTCATAAGATTATTATAATAATAAAAAGGGTAGCAGGGTTCTAGTCCATATGTTACAGTTCTCTCTACTGTGCAAAAAAACATATCCCTCAAAAACGTCGAATATTCAATCCGCGAAAAACCTATATTACAAGGGGTTTCTTTCCGATGTGGCGAGAACGAACGATTGTGTATTTTCGGCGAAAACGGTGCTGGAAAGTCTACTTTATTAAAAATCCTGTGTGGCCAAGTGGAGGCCGATTCTGGAATAATCGACAAACAAGGTCACATTCGATTCGTTTATGTTCCTCAGGAATTTGATCATAAATACAAAGATGTAACCATTGAAGGTTACATAAAAGAATTGGCTGGTGACAAGTTTTTACAAAAAGTTTTTAATTATGGGAATGAACTGGGTTTTAATATTGAAAAAAATAAGGAAGCGCTTTGTGGAAGTCTCTCCGGTGGCCAGCAAAAAATTGTTGCACTGTCTGTTGCGTTCGCACTTAGTCCAGATTTTCTATTGATGGATGAGCCAGAAAACCATTTGGATATTGTTAGTCGAATTGAACTTGTCTCATTGCTGAAGGATTTTCGAGGAGGAATTATTTTTATCTCGCACGACAGATTGTTGATTGACGCTATCGCTACAAAAATTGGTGAAATTGCTGGAGGAAAAATTCATATATCAGAGGGAGGTTATGATGATTATATCGCTATGAAAATGGAGAGAATTGGTGGATTACAACGTCAATATGATGCAGAGTCAAAACGTATCAAGCAACTGTCATCTGCAATTGTGATTTTACAGCAGAAGGCTTTTCGTGGAAAAGAAATTTCGGCATATCGCAGAGCGAAAGAAGAATTGGATGGCTTGAAAAAGGCTCACAAAGAATCTGCTCGTCCTGATGACAAAAAAACTAAAATAAAATTAGTCGGGACTGACCAGTCAATTCATTCTGGAAAATTGATTTGTAAAATGGACGACGGTGCTTTTGGTTTTGAAAAAGTAGGTAAAAAGGCAAGATCGCAGATTTTTAATAATGCAAATTTGGAAATCCGTTCTGGCGAAAAGATTGTTTTATTAGGAAGAAACGGTTCTGGTAAGTCTACTTTCTTAAAGTGTTTAACAGGGGAACTTCCAATGCAAAAAGGGGAAATGACATGGCGTCCAGCTGTAAAATGGGCATATTTTGACCAACATGCACAGTTTGATCCAGAGTCCCGTGCAGTTGAAATTGTTATGGATAAATTGAATGCAATAGATGAGGACGCCCGAACGGCCCTTGGTAAGATGAAGTTTGATTCGGATCGCATGAACCAACAAGTGAAAAGTCTTTCAGGAGGGGAAAGGATGCGATTACGATTCGCGATAGTGTTCGGATTAAAGCCGGATCTTATTATTCTCGATGAGCCGACTAACCATATCGATGAAGTGACTTGGGAAGTTCTACTTCAGGCCTGCCAGACGTCAAAGAGCACCATTCTTCTTGTAAGTCACGACTACGAATTTATCGAAGCATTCGAGCCGAGCGTTTTTTGGTTAATTCATGGACAAAAAGTAGAAGCGAGACATAAGGATTTGAATACTTTGCTAGATGAGATAAAATAGAATAAGTCAGGTTTGCCCTACTTATGAAAAACCAACACGCATTTATAGAGATCTCAGAAGTTTTTTCTCAATTGAGATCAGATACAAATGGTCTATCTGAAATTCAGATTACAGAAAGAATTGCAGAAAAAGGTTACAACGAAATTTCTCATAAAAAAATAGACATATTGCGCAAGCTTCTTGATCAGTATGCAAACTTTTTAATGCTTCTCTTGATGTTTGGTGTAATTATTTCCTTTTTATTAGGTGAAGTGATTGACGGGTGGGTTATTATAACTATTTTGGTAATAAATGGCGCTCTGGGAACTTTTCAAGAATACCGAGCGGAAAAACTGACGCAAATTTTGCAAAAGCATATCCCGCAAAAAGTGCGCGTGCGTCGAAACGGAATTGAGAAAACCGTAGAGAGAAGAAGTCTGGTGTACGGCGATATTATTCTTTTAAACAGCGGGCAACTTGTTCCAGCTGATGCAAGAATCATAAAAACAAAAGGATTGATTGTTGATGAATCTATTTTAACTGGTGAATCAGGCGGGGTTTCAAAGAGTCATATGGTACAAACCTCAGAAGGTAACACTCCCGCAACCATGCTCTTTAGTAGTACTTTGGTTATTGATGGACAGTGCGAGGCTGTGGTGGTTGCAACTGGAGGAAATACCGAATTTGGCCAGATTGTTGCCCTTACTCATCATTCAAAAAAGCGCAGTTCATTCTTGCTACAAATTAATCAATTGTCCGACTTTCTCTTCAAGACCACTGTCTTTATTGGGATAGTTTTATTCTTTGCCCTTAAAATTTTCCATCCGGAATTTGGGCTAGATCACATCTTTCTTTTTACAGTTGCCATGGCCATAGCAATCGTGCCTGAAATGTTGCCTCTAATTTCTACACTTGCTCTGACTCGTGCCTCTTTGGTTTTGGTTAAAAGCGGAGTGCTGATTAAAAGATTGTCTTCAATCGAGGATATGGGTGGAGTTGAAATTATTTGCACTGACAAGACGGGTACCTTAACAAAAAATGTCATTTCAGTGGTTGATGTGGTGGCTGAAAATAAGCAATATTGTTTACAAATGTCGCTTATTGCTTCTAAAGAAATCAAGGATACAGCAACAGTTTTTTCAGGGTCTTTTGATGTGGCGTTATGGAAGCATGCGGATGTCGGTGTTCAAAACAGAGTAAGAGAATCTAAAAGAATATACGAAAGCACTTTTGATTTTGACATGAAATGGCAGTTTTCAGTTGCAAAAAATGAGGAGAAGCATACTTTGGCGGTGAAAGGTGCTCCAGAAACCGTACTTCTAAGATGTTCTATGGATGAGAGCAAACGGGAGACTATTCTAAAGCAAATAAAGGAACTTAGCGAAAAAGGGCTTCGAACCTTGGTCATTGCAGAAAAATCAGTTAAGGAAAATGCTACTTACAATCATGATGATATTCGAGAAATGGCTTATGTGGGCCATATAGTTTTCGAGGATCCTATCAAAGAAAGTACCGCGGAGACTTTGAAGAGAGCAGGGGAATTAGGACTCGAAATAAAAATCCTAACTGGGGATTCGGCTGAGGTAGCGCTCCATGTGGCACAAGGCTTGGGAATGAATATTCAGCCGTCAGAGGTTTTCATCGGTTCTGACATAGAAAATATTGAGGAAGAAAAAAGATATAATGCTTTTAAATATATAAGAATATTTGCCAGAGTTAATCCTAAGGAAAAATACGCAATTATCAAGGCCCTTTCAAGTCACCATTCGGTAATGTTCCTAGGAGAAGGGGTAAATGACGCTCCAGCCCTAAAGACTGCTGATGTCGGTATGGTGGTAGAGGAAGCGTCGGATATTGCCAAAGAAAGTGCCGATATTGTGTTGACTCAGCGTGACTTGTCTGTAATTGTTGAGGCGATTTATCTCGGCAGACAAATAATGAATAATATCGGAAAGTATATTTTGATTACCCTTACTGGAAATTTTGGAAGTCTGTATTCACTTTCGCTGATTTCAATTATTTCAAAATCTCTACCGCTTCTACCGACTCAGGTTTTGCTTGAAAATATTCTAACGGACGTTCCAATGATCAGCGTGGTTAACTCTCCAATTTCAAAATCCGAAGAGCGCCGCCCAGTCAAGCAGAACATAAAGGGTATTTGCTATGCCGCGGTCTCTCTGGGTTTTGCCACCTTGTTCGTTCAATTTTTGTTTTATAAAGTTTTCTCGTATTTACCAGAGGATTTGTTCAGAACGCTTTGGCTTATTGAGATTATCCTATTTGAATTTATTTTGATTGTTTCTTTGCGTACAAATGACTGGTTCTGGAAAGCTCCACCACTGCGCCGGCAGACGGTCATATTCTTCCTAGGGGTGGTTCTATTCACAGTCCTAATGCCGTTTGTCCCACTTCTCCAAAAGGCTTTCCACCTTGCACCATATGGCATTAAGTATGCCTTACCAGTCGTAGGTACTGTACTATTTGGATTTGCTGTTGTTGAGGTGATGAAGAGGTTTGTGTTCTCAAAAAAGTTTAGTAGTTAACTGATGGTGATTTTGTTTTGGTCAGAAGGCTTTCCTTGATCAAAGAATGCAAGTTCCTTTTTAAAAAATCTTTTAGAAATTATAAAGATTCCGTAGCTTATAAAAAATGCCGAGAAAACATCGATTGAATAGTGAAGGTGGCCGGCAATTACGGCTACTCCGGCGATGAACGAACAAAGTAGGAGGTAGTATCTTAAGTATTTGTAATTCCAAAATATAAGGGCAAGTATAAAAGGAAAACCAGTGTGACCTGAGAAGAACAAATCGTTTCCTGAGGTCATGCTAAATATCATTTTTGGAATTTGATTGTCATAATTAATATAGCTATAGGAGTCAATATATGGGGCGGAGAGGTGGGTTAGGGTTAGAAAACCAGCTCTTACTAGGAAGAATAAAGCAGTGGTTGCAAGTCCAAAAGGAATACTTTCTGGAATAAGTATGGCTAAGCCTAAAAGACTTAAAACAAAAATGAAGGAACCTTGAAAAAAGATAAGCCCCACATCTTGTCTCTGAATATGATCAAGTAAAAGGTCTGGGACGATATTTCCGCTTGAGTACGTAGCGGTGTAGTCAACGGCATAGTAAGTTAAAAGAATAACGACTGCTAGAAAGCCAAAATGTAAAAGTACTCTTAAAGAAAAAGAATTGTTTTTCCACAGGTCTATATGTCTTGATAGTAGTCCTTGTATACCCTTAATCATTATGGTGATTATAGACCATTATCGAAAAACCCGCACGATTCGTGTTACTGTTCCTTGGACGAAAAGCATGTCGCCAGTTGTGATACTTGAAACAGTGCTCGTTGCGCGGTTTTTAAAGACTTTAGCGTTCGATGCGTCTACGTTAAAAGTCGTAGTGGCGTTATTACCAGGAGCTACACGACCGCTAAGGGTGATGCTTGTTCCGCTAATTGATAATACAGAACCGACAACAGCTGGCTTCATTGGAGGGCGAAGTGCTCCCATGTGCATTTTCCTTGGATTGGCAGTTTGGCTATTCGTGCTTTCTGCAAGGGCAGGAAAGGAAACGAAGATAACTAGCGCCACCGTACCGATAGTAACAATTTTTCTTAGTACCATTTTTTAATAGTTAAGCTTGTAAACTGCAGGCCTTGATGAAGGCCTTACCCTGAATATATACGAGAGAGGGAGGGTGGTGGGTGCATTGATTTTTGAGGGAGGTGTGGTCAAAAGAAAATATGTTTTTACTTATTTTTGTTTGAGTTTTGTAAACTTGCATTCAATTCTTTGAAGACTGGCAAAA
>JBAXRA010000030.1:0-6715 GCA_037131455.1 bacterium
GTATTATCGTTGTAATACGGAGTTGAATAATAATCTGATGTATCTACACTACCCACATCATAACCATAATAATCACCACTATCAGCGAATGTTGCAGTTGGCATAGCGATAAAAGCTAGTGCAAAAGCAAAAAAGGCCGTTGCGAGAACATATTGAATTTTTTGAATATAATAATTTGTTTTAATACTCATATACACATATTATATACTATATATATAGATTGTCAATACATACCTAGACATCTCTATCTGAAAATGATGAAATATGTACACTTAGCGTATATAATACGTTCAAGAATAAGGGTATTCCTTATATTTCAATTAACCTACCTCAGAGCGAAGACTTTATCAAATACAGCCTTAATTACAAATCTATCGGTTTTTGCCCCGAAACTATCACAGGTAGACAATGTCAGGGTAGCTGGCCCCTTTGCATTGAACTCTACCAGGGTTTCGTCCTTGTTAACCTCCTCTACCGAAGTAACTTTGTATATATAAAGGTTCTTATCTGTGAAAATCTGGACTTCATCCCCTGCTTTGGCATTTTTGATTGTATTGAAAACTTTATAAGCCTTATTTTGAACAAATTTAATTCCAGTACTGTGTCCAAAAATAAACATATTTCCAATACCAGGAACACCTGATCCAGGGTATCTGACGGCACCTTGTGTTAATGCATTATCGAGAACATCCACATTTATTGATGTTGGATTTTTGACAATCCCGTCGGTCTCAGTTGCTGGGATAACAATTCTTACTGGGTACTCATATTTTACTTGTGAACTTGGTGTTGTAGGAACATCCCCTCCTGTCAAAGGACTAATTGCTGCATTTTTTACTTGATCTAATATACTTGAACTATCACTGTCTGTTTGAAATTCGCTTGGCACTAATCCTAAGCCCGCTAATAAAATTATAGTCGCCAGGAAAAACCCAGAAAATAACACGATGAAGCGTACTTCATGCTTATGGAAATGAGGAAGGAGCTTTTCAAGCCAAGTCTTCTTATGATGAGAGTGCATATGATTATCGAAAATAATACCACAAAAAAGTATGTTTCCAAAAAACCATATTTTCTGCTAGCATGTACCTTAATGAATAACAAAAACTTAATTGGAACAATTAGCATTAATGCAAAGGGGCGAGGATTTGTCAGAGTTGAAGATCGAGAGGACGATGTGATGGTAGACCCACAGGACATTAGCACTGCCCTGAATCGTGACACAGTAGAGATTTCGACTTTCATAAATCAATGGTCAGAGACTCAGGGAAAAATCATTAGAATCGTAGAGCGTTCGAAGACAAGCTTTGTTGGGACAATGTTTACTGAAAATGGTCAGAGAAAATTACGAACCGACGATTTAAAGTCCAACATTTCAATTACCATTACTAACCCAGACTCTCTTCATGACAACACCAAAGTCCAAGTTCGTGTCGATTTCGACAATTGGAAAGATGGACGAAACCCAAGCGGAGAAGTTATAAAAGTTTTCGGAGCTAAAGGTGACAACAATGCGGAAATGGAGGCAATAGTTGCAGAACGAGGTTTCGACACTACTTTTAGCGAAGTGGTTTTAAAAGAGGCAGCAGAATCTGCAGCAAAGCTTCGAGGTGAGAACGCAGAAGAAATGGCAAAGCGGAAAGATTTCAGACAGACGTGGACTTGTACGATTGATCCATTTGATGCGAAGGACTTTGACGATGCAATTTCATTGAAGGAATTGGAAAATGGTGATTTAGAAGTCGGTGTTCACATTGCCGACGTGTCGCATTTCGTACGAGAAGGAACTGAACTGGATAAAGAAGCTCGTAAGCGTGCTTTTTCTGTGTACCTAGTTGATCGAACCATTCCAATGCTCCCAAGCATCCTATCAACAGACGTGTGCAGTTTAAATCCTAATGAAGACCGATTTTCTTTCTCGGCCGTATTTATTATGGACAAGAATGCAAACGTAAAAGAACGCTGGTTTGGAAAAACGGTAATTCACTCCGCTCGACGATTTACTTATGAAGAGGCTGAAGAAAGGCTTGTTAAAAATGAGGGTGACTGTGTTGAACAATTAACCGTATTGAATGGCATTGCAAAAAAGATGGGAGAGGAACGCCACAAACATGGAGCGATCGATTTCGAAACAACTGAAATCAAGTTCAAGTTAGATGAAGACGGCAAGCCAATCGCGGTTTATAAAAAAGAACGGTTGCAGAGCCATAAATTGGTAGAAGAGTTTATGCTCCTTGCAAACCGTGAAGTAGCAAAATTTATTCACGACGAATATAAGAACGCTGAGGGAAAAACTCTTCCTGGTGTTTATCGAATCCACGACGTGCCAAATATTGAACGATTGGAAGATTTAGGAATCTTTGTACGCGCTCTCGGTTTTGAATTTCATCCTCACAAAAACATGAAGTCAAAAGATATTCAGACTTTGTTAGAAGAGGTTGGCAACTCAAGTGCCGCAGCAACAATCAAGACTGCCACTTTGCGTTCAATGGCAAAGGCGGAATACTCTACAAAAAATATTGGGCACTTTGGATTGGCATTTACTTACTACACACAATTCACATCCCCTATCCGACGATACGCGGATTTAATTGTTCACAGAATTATGCAAAGCATTGGTGGAGGTGAAAAAGTTTCAGCTGAACTTATAGGGTCACTTGATAAGGTATGTGCCGATTGCTCAAAGCGAGAAGTTGAAGCAGCAGATGCAGAGCGAACTTCTATTAAATACAAACAGGTTGAGTATATGGAAAGAAAAGTTGGTCAGATTCTGAACGTAACAGTTGGAGGAATTGCAGAATGGGGAATGTTTGTCGAAGAAGAAGAATCAAAAGCCGAAGGACTAATTAGATTAAAAGATTTACTACCAAGCGACTTTTACTCTGCTGATACAAAAAACTACGTCATCAATGGTCAGCGAACTAAAAAGCAATTTAAATTGGGAGATAAATTGAAGGTAAAGTTGATTAAGGCAGATCTAGATACCAGAGCTCTCGAATTGCAGATTATAGAGTAAATTATACTGGCATCTTTCCCCTTTTCTTTCTATGGAACGTAATCGCGAAGCGGTGGGCTTCTGCGTTGATTTTGACGATATCACTTTTTAGATTATTTGCTTCAAAATTATTTGAAGTCAAAATTTCTCGTGCTTTATGGCGACTATCTTTTACTATTGAAACCAAACCAACTTCTTTGGGTAAAATTTCTTTTGCCGCATTCAACTGTGCAGTTCCTCCATCAACAACAACGAGATTAGGGATCGCCCACTCTGTATGAGAAAAACGTCTTTCTAAAACTTCTCTTAATGCCTTTGTATCATTTGGACCATCTACAGTTTGAATATTAAATTTTCGATATTCATTCTTATCAAATTCCCCATTATTCAAAACTACCATAACTCCAACCATATTTTTTCCTGACATGTGGGCGATATCATACGCCTCAATTCGTATAGAGTTTTTTGAACCTTCCTTTTTAATCATTGAAACATCCTGTATGTGCTCTAATGAATACAAGGTTTTCTGAATTTCTGAACATTTTTCGAAATTCAATTCCTTGGCATATTCCTTCATTTCTTTATTTAGAACCTTTATCAAGTTTTTCTTTTTGCCTTCCAAAAATAAAACTATATGCCTAACATTTTTCAAATATTCCTTTTGTGGCATTTTTCCTGCACACACTCCAGGGCAGAGTCCAATTGAATAATTAAAACACGGGCGTTGCTGTCCAATCTTGCAAGTATCTCGAAATGGAAAAATCTTTCTGATTAGTTTTAGAGCTTCGCGAAGTTGTGGTGCGTATGGGTAAGGACCGAATACATGTGCATAATTTTCCTTATCAAGGTTTCTACCACGTTCGATTAAAACACGAGGAAATTCTTCCTTCGTAATTACAACATAATTAAAACTTTTATCATCTTTCTCTTTTGTATTAAAAATAGGTTGGTGTTTTTTAATCAGCTCATTTTCTAAAATGAAGGCTTCGAGGACTGAATCCGTGGGTAGAAAATCAACATTGTTTGCCCTAGAAATCATATCAACCAGAAGCATACCTCGACTTTTAATGAGGTCACTTGAAAAGTAGCTCTTAATTCGATCTTTGAGGCTTGTAGCCTTGCCGATGTATAAAATATCCTTATTTTGCTTGAATAAATAGACCCCTGAGGTATCAGGGATTTTTTTCTTACTTATGATTTTATTGACTTCTTGACTTTTCATGGATTTGAGTATATACTGCTACACGGAATTAACAAAGTTCCAAAATTTTACACACGTTAGGGTGGTTCGGGCGGTGGATGCAGGGATTTGTTGGCCATACACCATACAGAATTTTCTCGTCCACCGCCCGGCAACCTCCCTAACTTGAGTAAAAAGTTCTTTCATCCCTTCGGGGACCCGGTCATATTGACCAAATTCGTAGCGAAGCACTTGTGGCTTCGCTTTTTGTTTGTCTACTTATTCAACACTTTCTTTAAATACTGACCTGTAAAGCTTTTCGGATTATTCGCCACCTCCTCAGGTGTTCCCTTCGCTACAATGTTTCCACCTCGCACCCCTCCTTCTGGACCAATATCAATAATGTAATCCGAACATTTAATCACATCCATATTGTGTTCAATGACAACAACTGTATTTCCTTTCTGAACAAGTTTCTGGAGAATTTCTACCAATTTGCGCACGTCTTCATAGTGAAGTCCCACTGTTGGTTCATCCAAAATATAAATAGATTTTTGAACATGAGGTCTGTAAAGTTCCGCAGAAATTTTTACACGCTGTGCCTCTCCTCCTGAAAGGGTTGTTGCAGATTGTCCAAGTTCAAGATATCCAAGGCCAACTTCGTTTAGAGTTTCAAGTCTGTCTGCAATTGAAGGCACGTCTTCAAAGAAAGCCAATGCTTCCTCTACTGTCATTTTCAAAACTTCATAAATATTTTTCTTTTTGTATTTCACTTCTAAGGTTTCTTTCATAAAGCGCTTCCCACCACAAACATCACACTGAACATATACCGTAGGTAAAAAGTGCATCTCTACTTCTATCATTCCGTTACCCTGACAAGTTTCGCATCGGCCACCTTTTACGTTGAAAGAAAAACGGCTGGAAGTCCACCCTCGTGCCCGTGCTTCTTCGGTTTCTGCAAACATATCGCGGATAAAAGTAAATGCACCGGTGTAAGTTGCCGGGTTTGAACGTGGGGTTCGGCCAATCGGCGATTGATCAATTAAAATTGAGCGCCCCAAATATTCTGTTCCAGTAAATGTCGTGCAGTTGTGAACATGTGCAGTGCGGTAGGCCTTATCAAACTTAGCTTGTAAATTCTTGTGCAAAATTTCATACACGAAAGATGACTTACCTGAGCCAGAAACTCCGGTCACTGTTGTTAGACGCCCTAGTGGCAAATCAACATTCAAATTCTTAATATTATTTACCTTTCCACCTGTGATCCTAATCATTCCGCGATCAGCTTCACGTCGCTCTTCTGGAACTTCAACCATAGTTTCTCCTCGAAGATATGAAAGAGTAAGCGAATTTGAATCATTCTTTTTAGCAGTTAAAAGTTCATCCAACCAACCCGACACAACAACGTGACCTCCGTGCACTCCGGCACCAGGACCAATATCAATAATATAATCAGCGGCAAAAATCGTATCCTCGTCGTGTTCTACCACAATCACAGTGTTTCCAAGGTCGCGCAATTGCACCAAAGTTTTAATCAAACGATCATTGTCGCGTTGGTGAAGTCCAATTGTAGGCTCGTCCAGAACATACAAAGCACCGACAAGGCCTGATCCTAGCTGTGAAGCCAGACGGATTCGCTGAGCTTCTCCTCCTGACAAAGTATTTGCTCGTCGATCAAGTGACAAATAATCAATACCCACATCATTCATAAATTCTAATCGTGAAAGAATTTCCTTGACGATTACTTTTGAAATTTCTCTTTCTTTTGGACTTAATGGAAGGCCAATGAAAAAGTCCAGCGCCTCGGCGATAGTCATTGCGGTAGTTTCTACAATGTTTGTTTTCTTTCCTCCCTCTTCAATTAGAAAGACGTGCAAAGCCTCAGGACGAAGTCTCGCGCCGTTACAAACCTTACATGGATCCATCACAAAAAATTCACGAGTTCCCAGTCCATTACATTCAGGACATGCACCGTACGGAGAGTTGAATGAAAACAAACGAGGTTCAACTTCTGGAAATGAAAATCCATCGTATGGGCACATGAATTTTGAGGAGATCAATTTATCTGCAGTGTCTGTGACAATACGAAGTAGTCCCTCTGATTCTGTCAGGCCTTTTTCAATCGCTTCATTTAAACGCTCTCGAAAAGCTGGAGTGTTTTCCTTAATTTCTGAAATATAAAATTGATCAACTAAAACATCAATATTGTGCTTTTTTGTTTTTGAAAGAATAATTTGCTCGCGAAGTTTCTTGACCACACCGTCCACTCGAACTTCTTCGTATCCTTTACCGAGAAGATCATAGAGAAGCTGGTAGTATTCCCCTTTTCGTCCTACAACAACCGGTGAATATATTTTGAAAGTAGACTTGTCAATTTCAACTCCCATTACTTTTTTATTCTTTCCAGTAGTATCAATTGACTTTACCGTAGTAAAAATAGATTCAAGAATTTCCTCCTTTGAAAGTTTTTTAATTTCCCGACTGCATTCCAAACAATGCGGTTTTCCAATTCGAGCAAAAAGAATTCGTAGGTAGTCGTA
>JBAXRA010000031.1:0-6572 GCA_037131455.1 bacterium
TCCTGCTGGGTTTTGCATTCTTGGTGGTTTTTCTTTGGTTGTTGTTGTGGTTTGACCCAGCCACTTTAGCTGTGCCTTTCAAGTCACTTTCAAAAACGACCTGAAAGGCACAGCTAAAACCACTAGAATTTGAATGAACAATATCGGAATATGCTACATTGATTAAATGTATGTGTCAATAGTAATGATATGGCTTTTACGCTACAATAAAGCCTTAATTCAATGTCTAAATCTTTCTACCTCACAACCACCCTACCGTACGTAAACGCCAAACCCCACTCTGGCCATGCCCTTGAATTTGTCCGCGCTGATGCTGTTGTGCGCTATAAACGTGCGCAAGGGTATGACGTCTTTTTTAATACTGGTACTGACGAACATGGCCAGAAGCTATATGACGCTGCAAAAAAAGAAGGGGTTGAAATACAAAAATATGTCGACAATGGTTCCGAAAACTTTAAAAATCTTTTGGATAAGTTAGGAGTAAATAAGGATTATCATTTTAGCCGAACGACTAACTCAGATCATGTAAAAGGTGCCCAAGAACTTTGGAATATTGTTCAAAAGAACGGATTTATTTATAAAGCACGATATCAGACAAAATATTGTGTTGGATGCGAACTTGAAAAAACAGATTCAGAATTGGTGAATGGAAAGTGTCCGGACCACCCGAATTTGGAAATTCAAATTATCGATGAAGAAAACTATTTTTTTAAGTTTTCATCTTTTGAAAAGCAACTACAAGACTTGTATGAAAAAAATCCAACATTTGTCATTCCTGAAAGTCGAATGAAGGAAATTAAAAGCTTGGTTTCTCGCGGATTGAAAGATTTTTCAATCTCTCGTTTAAAGAGCAAGATGGCATGGGGAGTGCCAGTACCAGGTGACGATGAACACGTTATGTATGTGTGGTTTGATGCTTTGACCAACTATATTACTGCATTAGGTTGGCCAAATGACACTGAAAAATTTAAAAAATATTGGACAGAAGGCAATCCAACCCAATATTGCGGACAGGATAATTTGAAACAACAATCCGCAATTTGGCAGGCGATGCTTATGGCCGCGGGGCTTCCGAATTCTCACCAAATAATTGTAAACGGGTTTGTGATGGGTGAGGGTGGAATAAAAATGTCTAAAACTTTAGGGAATGTTGTTGACCCACTTTTGTTGATTGAAAAGTATGGAACCGACGCTGTCCGATACTTTGTTTTGAGACACATCCATCCAGGAGAAGGGTCTCCTATGAGCGAGAAACTATTTGCTGAAGCTTACGAATCACATCTTGTGAATGGGTTAGGAAATTTAACTTCACGACTTCTTACAATGTCTGAGAAGTATTTAGAAAAACCTGTGGATATTTCAGAGGTAAAGATTTCTAATGAATGGAATCAGTATATGGATACTTATCGAATGGACTTGGCATGCGAAATGATTTGGAAAGAAGTTGGTTTACTTGATCAAGAAATTTCTGAGACAGAGCCGTTCAAGCTTATAAAAACAGATGCGGAAAAAGCCAAGAAATTTTTGACAAATTATGTGGCGAGACTTTACAATATTGCTCTTATGCTTGAGCCACTCCTTCCAGAAACAAGTAAAAAAATTATTGAATGTATCGTTTCAAATAAAAAACCTACAACTTCTCTTTTCCCTAAAATAGTATAAAAATATGGCCAAAGATTACTACAAAATTTTAGGAGTCTCAAAAACTGCTTCCCCAGACGAGATTAAAAAGGCGTTTAGGAAACTTGCACATCAGCATCACCCAGACAAACAAGGAGGGGATTCTTCCAAATTCAAAGAAGCAAGCGAGGCCTACGCAGTTTTGTCCGATGAAAAAAAACGTGCGAACTATGATCAGTTTGGAACAGCAGATGCAGGAGGAGGTTTTCAAGGTGGACAGGGATTTGGAGGGTTTGATTTTAGTGGCTTTCAGGGTGGCTTTGGAGGAGAGGAAGGATATGATTTAGGTGATTTGTTTGGTGGAATCTTTGGTGGCGGAGGAAGGGGTAGAGGTCATGCAAGGAAGGGTGCTGATATTGCAGTTGATGTTGAAATTTCTTTTAAAGATTCTGTTTATGGAGTGGATCGAAAAATTTTACTTCATAAAAATTCTGCATGTAGTAAGTGTAAGGGTGGTGGTAATGAACCTGGAACCGATATGAAGACTTGCGATAATTGTAAGGGAAAAGGTCAGATCAAAGATGTCCGCCAATCTATTTTTGGTTCAATTGCCGTTAATCGTCAATGTGAAATTTGTCTGGGCGCAGGAAAAATTCCAAAGGAAAAGTGCCATCAATGTAAGGGTAGCGGGATTGAAAATAAAAAGGAAGAGATAAATGTACGAATTCCATCTGGTGTTGAAAGTGGCGAGGCGGTCAGACTCACTGGAGGAGGAGAGGCAATCACTGGAGGACCCGCCGGAGATCTGTTTATTCGCATTCATGTTACGAAAAATTCAAACTTTAAAAAGGAGGGTAGTAATATTACAGGTGAATTAAAAATTAAAATCTCGGATGCGCTTCTTGGTGCTGATAAACAAATTGATACTGTCGATGGACCGCTTACGGTGCCAGTTCCAGCGGGAATTCAACATGGTGAAATTTTACGAATTAAAAATCGAGGATTTGTGCTTGGAAATGGACCAAAGAGAGGGGATTTGATGCTTAAAATATTTATTGAAATTCCGCACAAGCTTTCCAAGGGTGCAAAAATCCTGATAGAGGATTTGAGAAAAGAAGGATTGTAGTATAATAGAGTCGCACTTCAATCGACACTGTGCGACACGATTTTGCAAAATCAAATGCCGAACTTTTTAAATGTCATACCAGAAAATTTAACACTTGGAATTGTAATTTTAGTAATGACACTATTGGCTTTTTATAAAGGCCGTAAAGTTTTGTACGTGCTACTTATTTCCTTTTTTCCGGCAGTGATGCTTTACCAGGCTTTTACAAAATGGCACCTCGTCACGTCAATTTTACCTGATGGATTTTTTAGTGGTAATTATAACTATCGCTTAGGGTTGTTTGCAATTATTTATATTTTTATTTTCTTTATAGTTCAGAGAATTATTGGTTATGAAATTAGCAGAAAAGGTGTACACAAAATAATTGATGCAGTGTTCTTGTCTCTAGGGTTGGTTTCAGAAAGTTTTATTTTAATTTTTCAGACATTGTCACTGCCAGATTTTTATCACTTGTCTTCACCGATAGAGGTCTTCTTGGCATCAGCATCTGGGACGGTCACTATGCTCACTATAGCCTTGTTTTCCTTGCTGTATTCTTCAAGAGCGTAGGAAAGCGTTGCTCAATAAGCTTAAATGTGCTAATATCTCTCTACAGCGGCGCACTCAATTTTGCGTCACCAAATGAATCAACATTACGATCATACGATAGAGAATCCCTCAAACGTTATTAATAATATAAGCCGGAACCAAGGCGACTCTGAAAGAGTCGCTTTTTTTCTAGGTAAAAAGTTCCTTAGAGACGTGATTAGACAGATAAATTACCAGTTTGGTTACTTTGTTTCGTATATATTCCAAGTAATTTGCTGGCCAATATTTTATATTTTTTATCATACGTTTTTTGACCTGACTATTAACGGAAAAGAAAAACTTAAGGACATAAATGAGCCAATTATTTTCATTTCGAACCACATTAGTTCGTATGATAGCTTTGTCTTTGATTTATTCGTCTCACCTTTTTCAAGAATACAACCATTTAGATTTATTGGTACCACTCAAGTGACGCATTGGTATTTAAAATTATTTAAATATACGGGAATTTTATATCTAGTATATTTACTATTTGGAGTTATCAAGGTGACTTATGGAAAGGGTGCGGAAATTGCTACGATACCTGCCGCAGATATTATAGAAAGAGGCGGAACGGTTGCTATTTTCCCAGAAGGTAAAATCTGGATGAATAAAACTGATTCTAGTCCAATCGGACCTTTCAAATGGGGTGCAGCGATTCTTGCGCGAAATACGAACGCTCTGGTCGTACCTGTTGCTTTTAAAAAGAGTAAATCTGGCTTAGGGAGAATAAAATTAGTTGTGAATATTGGAGATGCGTATAAGATTAATCTGTTCGATCGCCCAGAGGTTGTAGCAGAGGAAATGAGGAATAAGGTCCTAGAGCTTTATTGTAAATAGAAATTAATAACTTTTTTATTTAAATTTAATGTCGAGGAAGTATTCTTCCTGTATGGACAAAAAAATTCCACATAGTGTCATGTCGTTAATGTCATCACTTTCTCGAAAAGGAGCATTAAAGAGAAAGTTGGGCATTCGTCTGTTTGAAGATGGTTCGTCAGGTTATATTACGAGGCCGGATGGGAATAAAAGATATTTCAGGTATACTCTGAATGATATCAACTCTGCTGGTGCTTTTGCTATTGCTAAATATAAACATTTAACCAAGCAAGCTTTAAAAGACTGCTCTATAAGGGTTCCAGATGGATTAAATGTTTCTGTATCTAAAAACAAAGGCAGTCTAAATAATGTTTGTAATGGTTTTTTGAAAACTCACAAATTTCCCGTGGTGGTAAAACCAGCTTCGCTTTCTAAAGGCGAGGGTGTTTCAATTGTAAGAAATAAGGAGGACTTTTTTAAAGCGATAAAAAATATCGAAAAAATTGATAAGACTATAATGATAGAAGAGTACATAAAAGGAGTTGACTATCGATTTGTAGTCCTAAGGAAAAAGGTGGTCTGTGTCTTTAGCAAGCACCCTGTCGGGCCCTACACACCTTCTAATCTAAGTCTGGGCGGAATTGCCAAGGATGTTACTACGTCGACGCATTCAGATTTTCTAAAATTGGCTTTAAAAATCGGCAAGGAACTAAACTTAGATTTTTGTGGAATTGATATAAAAATTCAGGGAGACATTTCTAAGCCTGAAAAAGGGAATTATAGCGTTCTCGAAGTCAATTCAGCACCGGACAGTAGTTACTTTGCAAATTTGGGTAAAAAACAGAAGGCAATTATTAGTAGTATGTACGATGATATTTTTGAGTACTTAATAAATGACAAATAACCATGAAAAAGAAAACCCTTTTATCGATAGATCATGTCCCTTTTTATGATCAAAATACCCTAGAAAATTGGAAAGAAAAAGGCTTGTTAAGTAAAGAGCATGCGCTTTTTTGGAGTCGAAAAGCTTGTGGAATAGCGTGTGTAAAAATGATAGCTGAGGCATTTGGGAAGGATAAAGTGCCATTCGGAAGCTTAATACATGAGGCGTTTAGTGCTGGGGCCTATAAAGAGGGGGTGGGTTGGATACACGCAAAAATCGCCGAATTTGTTTCTGAAAAATTCAAACTTGAATCTGTAGCCGAAAGAAATGTCTCGGTAGATTCTATGAGAAAAATAATTGAAAGTGGTGGCTTGATTATTGCTTCTATAGGTTTTGGATTTTATAGGGGTAAAAGTGGTCATCTGATTGTCGTCTTGGGGTGTGAAATAAAAAATGGAGTTGTAAATGGGTTTTATGTTCATCATCCATCAAGCAAAAAAGAACTGTGCATGAATCGTGGATTTGTTCATATTAAAAAGTTTATAAATTCATTCTCGGGAAATATTATTAAAATAAATAAAAATATATGAATATAATAATTTTTACTTCAACATGTTTGAATACTAGCAGTGGCTCAATTGCAACTACTTTAAACATTCTTAATAATTTACCAGAAGAATACAAAGCAAATATTGTTCTTGCAGACAGCTTTGTAACTGATGATAAAAGGTCTAATGTACAAAATCCAGAATTGGTTCGAGAAATTATTAATCATCCGAAAACACTTTCAGTGAGTGATCTTAAGGACTTATCGATTGATTCATTAAAAAAACTTGGTAAGTGTGCCATTATCGCTATTTACAATTTTCTTGGAGAAGATGGAATTTTGCCGGCCCTGTGTGCTTTGGGAGGAATCAAAATCCTGTCGACCCCATTTTCAAGTTCAGCTCTATGTTTTGATAAGAACTGGACTAAACAAATAATGACTTCATCAGGAATAAGGGTGCCAAAAGGTATGGTTTTAGATTTAAGCAATCATAAAAATTTGGAAACTCTTGAATCTTTTTTCAAGGAATGCAACAATAAAATTATTATGAAACCTGTCACTTGCGGAGCAAGTCGTGGATGTACAGTTTGTACAGAAATTGAACATCTCTCCAAGGGAATAGATATGGTTTCCAATTTTTCAGATCAGGTGCTATGCGAAGAATTTATTCAAGGTAGGGAATACACAATAGGCTTTATTAAGAATCAAAATGGACTAAGAATTCTTCCTCCTGTAGAAATTATTACAAACAGAAGTTTTTTTGACTACAAGGCCAAGTATGACGATGTGGAAACAAAGGAGATTTGCCCTGCTATGACACTTGAAAATGATAAGCTCAAGGAGGTTCATAACATTATTAACACAATTATTAAAGTTTTTAAAATAGAATCGCACGCTAGGGTAGACTTCATTGTTTCGAATGAAAAAATTTATGTCTTGGAAATAAATACGTTTCCAGGCTTAATGGAAAATTCTCTATTTCCAAAGGAATTAAAAGCAGCGGGGATATC
>JBAXRA010000032.1:0-6523 GCA_037131455.1 bacterium
TTTTACTTTTTAATTTAAATTCCTACTTCTTCGCCTCAACAATCGTCTTCTCAACGGTTGGAGTTAAATAATTATAGCACCCCCACCTTCCCAATCAATTTTTTGACCTCCCTCTCTAAATTTATTCCCAAAATCATCCATATCTTTTGACTCAAGTCCTTCAAAAATTATAACAACCTTTTCATCACCATTCTTGTTTGGAAATCTATAATATCTTGTAATTGCATAGGAAACATATCTGCCACTAGCATCTTTTTGATGTGTATTTAATATATCAAATATATTTTCAGGCAACTCAGATACCTTGCATGAATATGCCTTAATCGAATAATCTAATTCAACCCACCCATCTTTTGAACCCAACATTTTTCGAATATTATCTTTACCATACTCAGGCATCTTTGAAATAAACAGATTCTTACTGTCGTTACGAACTAATTCTAGGGCTTTTATTTCATCGATCAAAACACACTTGGTAGCTATAAACCCTCGATTATTAATATATTCTTCTGCTATTTGAGACTGAACATCTGTCTCGGCTTTTACAATCCAATGATTTGCCACATCTTCTAATGTTTCGTCCATCATCTTTGTCCCGAGAGAAATGCTTTTATATCCTGGATGAACGTTAAATTTTGAAAATTTTACAGACTTACTGTTACCATCATATTCAAAAGCCAAAAACCCAGCTACTTTTTCATCGTCTCTTAAGATCCAAAATTCTCTGTGTCCTTCATACGTAGGTCCAGTAAAATCGTCTATAGACTTTGCAAGTCTTCCAGCAAATTTTGGCTTATCTGCGTAATTTTCTTCATAAATTATTTTCATATCCCTCTTATCTCTCTGAGAGATCTCATATCCTTCTGAGCGTTCTAGGGCAAGGCTGGGGATTTGTTCAATATTTAGCTCTTTTGGATCTTCTACCGCAACCCCAAGTGTGGCTCGAAGTTTAATTCCTTCTCTATCAAATTCAAAAAGGGTACTCTCTAAATCTTTTTCTGTAATTTTTTTACCTTGAGTTCTTAAGGAGTCAACTTTTGCATTAGCTTTCTTCAGAAGTTTACAAGCTTGATTTTTGATTGAAAAATAAAGATCAGGAGCATGAACAGAATTTAAATAAACCTGTCCACTCATAGTATGACTCAGAAGCCCATTTTGTTTCTTATTTTCATCTATCATGGCAAACACACTATTAGCAAGCTGATCTAATTCATTAAATTTTACTAAAATAGCAGTCATGGTTTCTGAAGGAACATTGGTATTCAATGAAAACAACAGATCTCTTGTCTTGTCATCCAACCCTGGTTGCAATGAAAGTAAAGCTTCAAAACCAAGCTCCCTTCTTGATTTTACAAAATCAAAAGCTCTCTTTTTAATCTCGTCAGAATTGTTCCTTGTAAAGGCCACAAACGAGCCTTGCTCCTGAAATGAAAAATTATTAAACTGAAGACCTGTATTCTTAAAAAAATCACTGGCGAAATATGAAAAATAATTTTTTTGAAAATCATCTAAACATTTTAACCTCTCTGTTTTTTGTTCTTCAGTTTCACTTTTAGGTGCAACAAAGAGTGTCTCATAGACAAAATCCCTCACTTTGACCTTAACTTTTTCTTCTTCCAGGGAAGCACAGTCTGCATTAAAATATCGTATCAAGGCATGATTACTATCAAAAACTCCTATATCACCTTCAGAAGTGAGTCGCTGAGCATAAAGATCAGGATTATTTAATTCTCCTAAATCATAAACACTCTCTAGGTATTTAACTCCATCTTTAGAAATTCCAATTTGTCCAAATTCTATTCTATATAAAATCGCCGCTAACGCATGTTTGTTTGTAGAATTTCCTCTTATTCTTTCCATTAACTTACTTGCTGCTCTTGAGGGACCTTGCGCAGTGAGTGCTTCAACAACAGCATTCGCAAAAATTGGATTTTTATTTTTATCCCAGAATTCTACGATTGTATCTACGTTTTCATTATCTGGTTCTAGTGTCTTAAATTGCTTAAAAATTTCAAGTATCATTCTATGGAATGGGTACTCTTCTACTCCACCTCCTGTATCAGCGGTGTGGTCCATCTCATAGTCAAAGCTTGCTTGGGATAAATTATATGCATTGCTTGGCTGAAAAGTCCCAAAAAGCATCGAGTGTGCAGCATTGTGGGGATATGAATCTCGCCCAGCAGATCTTAATCTTTGATTATCTTCCTCCACCCTATGTTTTGTAAAAGCAGAGTTGTTTGCTTCGTAAAAAACTAGAACACCTTGAAGTTCTGCTAAATTTAACCTAAGTAATTCAGATTTTTTTTCAGAAGTTAAGGATTCAAAATCCTCACTTGAATACATACCTTTAGTATCTAGACGTTCATCTAAGCCTAACGGATTTGATGAAGCAATTTTATATGTCTCAGCAAAACCTTTTGTCGCTTCACCAAATCCTCTTATTCTGTAAGATAAGTTTCCATTATCTACATCTAAGAGATGACTTGGGGCAAGGTTTCTTCTTTCAGCAACATCGAGCCATTTATTTCTTCCGAAATGCATTCCATCAGCATTGTTATGCTCAAAAACATGAGGAGCAACCAAAGACCACAATGCATATTCTGAGGACGTAGAAGGTGTCTTATCAAAAACAACCTTATCCTTGAAGCCTTGTAAATCTTCGGGAAATGCCTGAAAATATAAGTCGGCATCAGTTGGAGCTATACGAATATTTCTCCCTACTAAAGTAAAAAAATACATCCTCTTGCCTGGCTCCCAATCTCGCATAGCGACCAAATTTTCCTCACTAAAAAAATCGTTAGGTGTTGTTAATTTCGAGTAAACAACTGACCATTCTTTTTTGTATTCATCATTATTCTTCGCATATTCATAAGCATCCAAAAAATCATCTTCCTCTATGCTACCGTTTAATTTATTTTCTAGTCCTTCCATATATTTCTATTCTATCCCAAGAAAAGCGATATTGCACTCTATTAAATAGAGTAATTTTAAACCCATCTACGCAGACACCAAATGAACCAAATAGGGTGAAGTTTAGAGGAGAGAGTTTTTATACTTACTCACATCACCTTTAAATTTTAAATTTGATATCTGCATAGCTGGGATTAATTGAAATCCTACAAACTAACAATGGATATTGTGGGCTTGAAAAGATGGAGAATTTACGTATTCCCCACTGCATCGCGGTACCACCACTTTGCAGACGACAGGGTTTGGACCTGTTTGTTTGTTGTTAAATCCATCGACTACTCTCCTCTTGCAGCTCTCCTGATGGCGTCTGCAATAGCCCCATAGTCGTGTCTACTCCAAGTAGGACCATCGTTCAGATTGAACCCCGAGGGTCCAACTGACACGGATCCACCTTGAGTTACAAACACGACACGACCGAGCATCCTGCTTCCGTCTGGGACGAGAGTGGTGATCGCCGTCACTGACGGCTCGGAAGGGATTACGTTTACCCGTCCGTGATAGTGCAGGAACAGTTTTTTTTCAACTCCCTCAGAATATGAGGGGTGTGACAACTTCATGTCGTTGTCGAACTGGTTCTTTGCCCAGTCCTCCTCCTGGACTCCAGCCAGGTGGGAGCTGTCATATCCCCCTTTTTCACGTATTGCGACCCTCACAAATTTTTCGAGGTCCATGTTTTTTTATGATCTTTATTTTCTCGAGGTAATCACAAACCTCATATATGATTTTTATAACGGGTTATTTTCAAAGTGTTATCCGTTATTGTTTTCCTAAATCATTAAAGGAATATTTCCTATGAGCCTAAGAATTACTTCGTAGGCTCAATAAGACAGAGAAATTTTTAACCAAAAATTTCTCCATAACCTTTGCGACAATTTTCGACAGTCGCAATGACGGTTTTTTTCAATGAGATTTCTACTCATGAAAGTTTTGGAAGGTAACTTACAACTTTCAGCAATTACAGGCCAAACTTAGCGAACGCATCGCCAAGGGAGTTCAGTCCGACATTCTTACCAGCCTGATCCAGTTTGGATTGCACTGCTTCGGCACGAAGCCTTTCAGCCTCCTGCTCCGCATGCTGAGCGGCTTTGCGCTTCTCGCGAAGTGATCGAGCCTCACCCGTTTCCTTTGTCCGGAATTCCTCGAGCTTGCGCCAGAAGTTTTCCTTCTCTTCGGAATTAGGTTCGGTGGTCCCGTCCCCGAGCGTCTTGATCAGACTCTGCACTTGAGGCAGAACCTCCTCGATCTTCTCGCGACTGAGATATACAAGGATCGGATAGTCCCCGCGATAAATCGCAAAAGCTTTCGATCCACGCCCCGATGCTTCAACGAGCTCCAGGAGATCATCCCAGAAGAACGCTGGGGTTAGACCGCTATTGTCGCGATTGTCGATCCTGCACCCGTTCAACTCAGGCTTGCGATATTGTCCGCGCCGATCGATGGTGACCTCGCGAATATCGCCCGCATTTCTGCTAGCAATTTCCGCAAGTTCAGTTTGCTTGGTCGGCACAACTTCGACCGACTTGGTTCGCACTTCCTCCGCCTCAGCGCGACTGCTAAACCATTTCGCCTCGAATTTCTCCGAGGCCCAGTAACTTTTTGGTGTGTAGGACACAACACCGAAAGCCACGAGTGGTTCGTCAGTCACCACACATTCTCCGTACTGGTATTCGCACACCTCAGGAATCTGCGTGTTGAAACTGAGCGGCAGTTCAGGAACCGCGATCGCAGGCTTTTCAGCCGAAACGAACTTGTCCCACGCCTGTTTGTTGAAGATCTCGCGGACCTTCGAGACAAATTGAGATGAGGGAGCCTCGATATAGTACCCGCATCCTTCGACGACGGAATACATTGAAACCTCCCGACCACCCGGCAGTCGAATCCCCTCCGCCGGAAGCTTAAGCCAATCTTTGGCTTGCTCCCCACGGAAGTCGATCGCGACGCGGGGTGTGCTTGTGCGATACTCAACCGTGACCTCGCGACCGAGCACGACGATCTTATCGGGATTGTCCGTGAGGACTTTCCCGACAATCGCCTGATCGAGTTCCGGCAGCCGCAACGCTTCAGCGTTGACGATCTCCGTCATCCGCCGAGCTCCCGCAAGACGCTCCATCACCCAAGCGATAAGCTCGAGCGATGAGAACACCTTGAACATGCTCTCACTAGCACGGACGTTCATCCGCCTGGCTTCTTCTTGCCGTGCTTTTGACGCGGCAAGAATTTTCATGACTATTTTTTGCATTTTTTTGCCCCTCCGGGCGACACTTCTGGTGTTATTGTTTTTTCGGGTACACCTGTTTAAAACCCGTTAGTTTTGGAAAGCGTGTAATGCAAGAATTTAGAGGAGAGAGATTTTTTCAAATTACTCATTCCCGCACTACACGCTTTCCGAAACTAGATGAAGCAATCAACAAAAGAACTCACTATGAGCCTCCGAATATATTTAAATGTTCAGAAGCTCAATAATAAGAAAAAATGTTAACCAACATTTTTTCAGTAACCTTTTCTAAAAGTACTTGCGACTATTTCGTGGTCGCCCCACGGTTTTATCAATGAGATCTTTACTCATGCGGTCTTCCTAGACCATCTGGCACGCAATCCACTCCGCAAACTTTTGCGAAGCCTCAGTATGTTCCGGCGTCAACAGCCGATCTTCTTTGACCTTCTGGGCATTGAAGTGGGTTTGCGACACTGAGGTGCACGCATCCTGGTTCGGATCGTAGGCAGGACTGAGTCCTGTTTCGATCTTTACCAGTTGAGGTGCAATCTCCACGAGCCACGCGGGATCAACCTTGCTCACCTGCGTGATGAGGTTGAGAACGAACGGCCGACCGCGGTTGTTTTTTCCGCTGATCGTGAAGGGTTTTGCAGTCACCCATTCAGCGCCACCTTTCACAACGCTCTCTTTAGCGAGCTCGCGAGTGCCCGACCCTCCGTTCCGATACGAGCCATGTTCGTTCCGGTAGAGATGATCCACCATTCCCGCCACACACGCTTTGAGAATATCCATTCTTGTGGCGTGCGTGTTGTTGGCATGGCGCATGCTCGAAGGCAGCACACTGGCAAGCTTCCGACGGAGGTCTTTAGCCTTGAAGATCGCTGGAGCGAAGACGCCGCTTTCGCGCATCTGTTGCCCTGACATCCTCTCTGCCGCCATCCACACGTCGAGCTCCGCCAAGAGATCGCTCCCCTTTTCCTGAGTTAGTGCTGTCCACTTGCCATCCCGCGCGCGGACCGATCCTTGTTCGAGAATGGCGACAATCGTGAGAACGTCATCCATCACACCGAGTCTCTCTGCTTCCACAATCATCCGCGCATACTGCACAGAGACTGGAAGACGAGCCATGAACTTGCCAGTCCGTGTGACCGCACCGTTTTCATCCATGGCTCCGAGAGCGTGAAGCGACCGCTTGGCATCCGCGATGACCGCCGTATCCAACTGATGGAAAAACGGCAAATCAGTCGCATCATAGCCTGCAATCGCCAACCGAAGGACCGTCTGATCCAGGCGAGTCCGGAGAATTTCCGGCACCGGGTATTCAGGACGAGTGCTCGC
>JBAXRA010000033.1:0-6234 GCA_037131455.1 bacterium
TCAATTTCAAGTCTGAATTCTTCGGAGCAAACATATAGAACATCAATAGTTGCACTTAAAAAATCACAGGATCAGCTGGCTCTTAAAAAGATCGGAGGTACGAATGAGGCAGTTACCACTCAGTCAGCTCAATTGAAAAGCGCTCAAGCCTCTCTCGCAAACGCTTATGCATTATTAAGTAAAACAATAATTTCTGCGCCATTTGCTGGAACTGTTACAAAAGTTGATATCGATCCAGGAGAAATCGCTTCACCAAATACACCTGTTATCGACATGATGGGTGGAGGGCAGTATAAAATTGAAAGTTACGTTTCAGAATCTGATATTGCCAAAATGTCTATTGGTCAATCGGCTGATATAACATTGGACGCATACGGAAAAGATCAAAAATTTACTGCAAAAATTGTGTCGGTTGATTCCAGCGAAACCATTATCGACGGAGTTTCGACTTATAAAACTACTTTTGTGTTCGACACCGAAGATTCTCGTATAAAATCTGGAATGACTTCAAATATTACCGTAACAACAGATCAGAAAAAGGGTGTGGTTGTTGTGTCACAAGAAGCTGTTTATTTGTTGAATGGAGATAAGGTTATTGATGTCCTAGTTGATGGAAAGGTTGTGACTAAAAAAGTAATCACAGGAGGAATCAGTAAAGATGGCGATCTCTTAATAATTTCTGGAATAAATGAAGGGGATACGATTCAATTGAAAGCGATATCGCAGTAATTATGAACGCAAATTTAATTAAAGTAGGATTTTTCCTCGCATACCGACAGATCAAGCGCGCCAATATTTGGACGACGCTCTTGATAGTGGTTGTGATGACTTTAACGTTTTTGAACTTGGTGGTGGTGAACGGGGTTCTTGTGGGCTTGATTGAAAGTTCCCTTCAGGCTTTTCGTGAAAGAGGGGTGGGGGATTTGATTATTACAAAACTAAATCAGAAAAACCAAATCGAACGAAGTCAGGAGATTTTAACGGTCTTGCAAAACGCTCCTCAGGTTAGACTTATCGCAACGCGCTATGTTGGTAGCGGGAATATTAATGTTGATTATCGAAAAAAATTACGATCAGACGAAAGGCCAAATAAAATTGGAGCCACGATTGTGGGAATTGATCCGGATGTGGAGCTTTCAATGAATAATTTATCAAAATATTTGAAGGAGGGAAGGTATTTAACAAGTTATGACACGGATGGAATTCTTGTTGGAGCGAATCTCATATATAAGTACACCCCAATTGAAAACGCCTCATTTCAGACCTTGAAAAATGTTGGAGTTGGCACAAAAGTTAAAGTCTCTATCGGTCAAAACTCAAAAGAAGTTACAATTGTTGGGATTATTAAAACGAAGACTGATCAGAATGATTCCCGGGTTTTTATGCTTGACAGCGAAGCGAAGAAACTTATCGGCCGACCTGATGCAAACTTTGATGAAATTTCTGTGAAGACCTATCCACAGTATGGTGATAAGGGAGTGGATGACGTAAAGCAAACTTTATTAAATAACAGCTTTGATGATAATGCCAAAATTCAAACTTGGGCTGATGCACAACCGAAATTCTTGAAAGATATCTCAGCCACGTTCGCACTTCTTGGAAACATGATCGGATCAATTGGTCTTGCGGTGGCTTCGATTACGATCTTTATCGTAATATTCGTAAATGCGATTACAAGACGAAAATTTATTGGAATTCTAAAAGGTATTGGAATTGCACCAAAAGTCATCGAAATCTCTTACGTTTTTCAATCAATCTTTTATGCAATGACAGGAGTCGCTATTGGATTCCTGATTCTCTACGGATTCTTAGTTCCATTCATTGACGCTCACCCGATCAATTTCCCATTCAGTGATGGTATATTGTACGCACCGGTTCCAGGTACTATTGTGAGAGCAATAATTCTTGTGATCACGACGATTATCGCCGGATATATTCCAGCACGTATGATTGTAAAAAAGAATACCCTTGATTCAATATTAGGAAGATAAAATAAATTTATGCCACATCCACTATTAAACAAAAAAACAAAGACGGATCATTCAACTCATATTATCGAGACGTCTGGTCTTGAGAAATCTTTTACTGATGGAAACAAAGAGACGAAGATTTTAAAGGGTATTGATCTGCAAATTAAAAGAGGGGAATTCGTTGCAATCATGGGACGATCTGGGGCAGGTAAATCAACACTCCTTTATCAGATAAGTCTTCTTGATACACCTTCTGCAGGAAAAATTTTAATTGAAGGAGTGAATGTTGCGAATTTAAATACCGAGGACAGAACGGCATTTCGTTTGAAGGAACTTGGGTATGTTTTTCAAGATTACGCCCTTCTTCCAGATTTGTCTGCAAGAGAAAATGTGGTCCTTCCACTTTTGATGCAAAATGTTCCAAAGGAAAATGCCTACATTATTGCCGATGACATGTTAAATAGGGTGGGTATTGGGGGAAGACTCGATAACTTGCCTGGAAAGCTATCAGGAGGTGAACAGCAACGCGTTAGTATCGCTCGTGCCATTGCGCATGAGCCTACAATCCTCTTTGCTGATGAGCCGACTGCGAACTTGGACAGTGAATCTTCTAAAATGGTTATTGATATTTTTAAGGAATTGAATAAAAATGGCCAGACAATTGTGATGGTGACGCATGAAGAAGAGTATGCCAAGGTAGCAGATAGAATTATTTATTTGAAGGATGGATTGGTGGTGGATAGCAAGTAAATTTGCTTTTTAAAAAAAGTGTTCTAGTATAGCTGTGGATCAAAGATTACACATCTTTGAGAAAACAACCCAAACCAAAAATTGAAGGAGGATTAGTATGAAGAAGGTCAGTGAAGATAATACGCGTACCGGCAAAAAAACCAACACAGTTGACTTTCTCACCGGAGAAATCATGATCTGTACAAGGTCGATCGATATTACGGATTGTTGCCCCAGCATGCAGCATGATAAGAAGGGTAGAGTCCTCGTGGATTTCATGCAGGGAACAGACGGGATCAGTTTCCACCTCATCTATGGGGCAGGTGTCAGAAATGCGCTTGAAGATCTCGAGGATCTTGAAAGTAGAACGACTGCTGTGTTTTGTAGCTTTGCCGAAACACTTGGCTTTAATCATCCTCAAGATCTTCGGAAAATCATCAAAAAGCATGCCCCGAAGTTGGACAGGGAGATGTTGGTGGCGGACCTTAAGAAGGCGTTCTCAATATGTGGATTGTTTCGTCTGATCCTAGACCGAATGGAACATTTCGGTGTTGGGTTCAAGGAAGTCCGTTGATGAAGGCGGTTCAAAAACGTGACAAAAGATCAGGCCCCCGTCGCAGAGCGACGGGGGCCTTTCACTTTCTAATTTTTATATTTTAATTAGTAAACATTAAACCCTACACTAGCAATGTTATTATTTTCATTCCCTTCATAAATTCCATTCTGTGAATCGATGTAGATTGTAATTGAATTTGAACCGTATCTTAGGTTATCAAACCCTAATGTGTAAGTCACAACCTGGCCACCAACAAGTCCTGCCTGAATTTCCGAATTGTAAATCTTATTTGGATTTCCACTATCAGTCATCTCAGCTCGGAAGAACCATGGGTTAGTAATGTTTGCATTGTTACCCTGATTGATTACACGGAATTGAACAGCGACACGTCCGTTTGCAGGAATGCTAGTTGTTGGAACAAATTGGTTGTAAGCGTTAAGAGTACCAACTTGCATAATCTGAACTATAAAGTCAGGCTGTCCATTGTAAGTATTGTTTCCAGTATTTCCACCAGTATAGTTTGTTCCCTGAATAACGTTTAATCCAACTGCTGCGACGTTATTTGCACGATTTACATCTCTAGTTAAAGAAGAAGGGTCAACCGTGATTGCTACAGTAAGTCCTGTTCCAATTTTTGGATTTGTGAAGACCGCCTGAGCGTCAATTGAGCCACCTGAAGGAATGGACGCTGCGTTTGTAATTTGGCGTAGCTGATCGGCAGCGTTCGATGCTGGCATAGAAACTGAAAGATTAAAGATGCCAGTAGGTGCAGTTCCTACGTTTTGAATTCTAAATTTGATAACTACAGTATCAGATGTTGTAAAATTATTTGTCTCAACATAGTTTCCGTTTGCAGGATTAATGATTCCTCTTGAAACGATAGTTACGGCAAGATCCGGAGTGCCATTGTTACTTGGGTAATAGGTAGGATTTGGATTAGTGTTTGTGTATGTCGGAGCTGGTTTTGTTGGAGTTGGCTTTTTTGTATTTGTAACAGGAGTTGTTGTCGCAGTTGGAGTTTTGTTGTCTACAATGACAAAATCGCTGCCAGTTGTTGTTGCAGGAGTAGTCGAAGCATTGCCGCTAAATAGGGAAGTAATAGAAACCGTTGCAGAAGCCAAAGATGAAACCACCTTTGGTACAATTTTAACAATTCCGATGCTTAAAAAGACTAAAATAAGGATTATAGCCCCAATAATAACGACTCTAAAGAAATTTCTCTTTGGGGAAGGTGTTGTGTTTTGTGTGTTTGGTTCCATAGTGTTTACATTATATAACATTGCCACAGTTTGTCAATTAACTCACAAGGTCTTTTAATGTATAATTTCCTCCACTATGACAATAAAAATATATAGCACACCGTCTTGCACATACTGCAAAGCGGCCAAGGAACTTTTTACAGAACATAAAGTAGCTTTCACAGAGGTGGATGTTGCCGCAAATATAGAGGAAAGGAAGCACATGATTGAAATAAGCGGGCAGATGGGTGTCCCTGTCATAGAAATCGATGGTCAGGTTATCGTTGGATTTGACCAGGAACTTTTGGAAAAGAAAATTGCAGAAGCTAAATAAAATTAACATTATGAATACAAAAACAATTTATTTAATATTAGGCTTAGTTATATTAGTAATCGTCGGTTTTTATTTATTTAATAGTTCAACTACACCAGTAGTTATTAACAATTCGAACAATACAACATTAACAACACTAACAAATCAAACAAATATGACAGCACAAAATGGAGATACTGTATCGGTAAATTACACAGGTACATTAATAGATGGTACAAAATTCGATAGTTCTCTCGATCACGGCAAGCCAATTCAGTTCACACTCGGAGTTGGACAGGTTATCAAGGGTTGGGATCAGGGAATTGTTGGTATGAAAATCGGAGACAAGAAGAAATTAACTATTCCACCAGAACTTGCATACGGAGCACAGGCAATTCCTGATGCACGAGGGGGAATTTTGATTCCTGCAAATTCAACTTTGATTTTCGATGTAGAGTTGGTTGATGTTAAGAGATAGTAGATATATAGTGCAGTAGGTGCACTATGCCGCCATAGTTCAACGGATAGAACAGTCCCGTCCTAAGGGATAGATGTAGGTTCAATTCCTACTGGTGGCACAAAAAATAGATATTCTGCTACAATTACCCCATGACAAAATACAGATGGCTTCTAGTTATTCTATTCGCAATCGCTTGGGTGTGGGCTGCTATTAATCCAGTTTATCCACATGACTGGCTTTTAGAAAATTATCTTGTTTTCATTTTTGTCCCACTAATTTTTATTTTGGGTAGGTACTTTAAACTTTCAAATGCTTCGTATACGGTGATTACAATCTTTATGATCATGCATGTTATCGGTTCACACTATACATATGCCGAAGTGCCGTTCGGCTACACACTTCAAGATTGGCTCGGTTCTGAAAGAAACATGTATGATCGGTTGGTGCACTTTTGTTTCGGATTACTTCTTGCATATCCAGTCCGTGAAGTTTTTATGAGACTTTCAATTACAAAAGGTTTTTGGTCGTATTATTTTCCACTGGAATTGGTCGCTTCTGGTTCAGCTATATACGAGATAATTGAATGGATCGCTGCCAGAAACGTAGACCCTGCGGCCGGTATCGCTTTTCTAGGCAGTCAGGGGGATATTTGGGATGCGCAAAAGGATATGTTCCTAGCGATTGTTGGTGCGTTTATTGCAATGCTTATTATTTTCATCATCAACTGGGTTTTCAACAAAGACCATGGGAAGGAGATTAAAGAAAGCTTTAAAATTCCAGAAGGGGACAAGCCACTTGGAGAAGAGAGATTAAAAGAGTATCTTAGTAGACGATAGAATACTATGAATATAAAAATCCTAACTACAGAGTCACAGCCAGAATACGAACTTATCGATAGCGGTTCCAATTACAAGCTTGAACGCTATGGTAAGTTTGTTTTATCTCGGCCTGACCCTCAGGCTCTATGG
>JBAXRA010000034.1:0-6134 GCA_037131455.1 bacterium
GAAACTATTCGTGCCGGGGCTTCTATTGCCAATGGTGGGTATCTGGTGACCCCACATGTTGTAAAGGAAATCAATTATAGAGTTGGTTTGGACAAAAACGTAGAGCCAGCGAAAGGCGCGAGAGTTTTGAAGGAAGACACCGCACTTCAGGTGACGCGAATGTTGATAAACAATGTAGATACATCACTTTTAGATGGAAAAGCAAAGAACCCTCGCTATTCTGTTGGGGCAAAAACCGGAACAGCACAATTAGTTTCAAAAGGTAGTAGTGGTTACGCTGAAGACCAGTATCTGCACTCGTTCATTGGCTTTTTACCGGCGTACAATCCAAAGTTTATTGTGTTCCTCTATACTGTAAATCCACGAGGGGTGAATTATGCTTCAGAGACTTTGGCGAAGCCTTTTATTGAACTTACAAAATATTTGATTAATTACTATCAAATTCCTCCTGATAGAGGAATGGGGGATGTGGTCAATGGAACTTCAACTAAAAGCATTTAGGCTTTATTTTTAAGTGAAAATATGCGACACTGTTTCCAATGGCCCTATCGTCTAACGGTTAGGACGGAGCCTTCTCAAGGCTTAAATCAGGGTTCGATTCCCTGTAGGGTCACAAAAATTTTTAATTTTTTAGCCAATCTGACTTTGGAATCCCAGACTGTAAAATAATACCTCGTAAAGTTCTGGGCTTGATAGTCTTGGATCCATGAAATGGAACACAAACTTGCCAGAGGGTTTTGTTATGCTGGCCTATATAGTAGTAATGACTGCCGTTGGTATAATTGTAAACAAATTTATTCTTCTTTAGAAATTTTTCTATATCTCTGAAAGTCCAGTTGAATAGCCCTTTTGGCATGAATATTGTTTTTTTAGACAGCGGAATAGCCGTACATTGCTATTTTAAAAGGAGATTTCAGTGGTTTTTTTGAATTTAAATTAGTCCAAAGATCCTCGTATTCTGAATCAGATTTTTGGTTCAATGGATGCATTCGAGCTCCTTTAATTTTTCTACAAGATTCAAGGTAGCCTAAGACCGACTGTATTAGATTAGAATAGGCCAATTGAGCATCGTCACCCTCTGCTACAATGTTAAACTCTAAAGCAACGGCGTACCACGTATCACCATCCTTAAATACTATATGTCTAAATTTGCCACTCTTAAGTGTATTCATTAAATTTAATTTAACATATATACCAATTTTACTCAATAAAATCATATTAGTATTCATATTAAGTATTTTAAACATTCAACATTAAATTATTTTAAAGAATTTATGAATATTACTTAACACTTCATCAACAAAAAACACCACCTCACAGTGATGTTCCTTTCAGAGACCGCCTAGTCTTCCCGTTGGTAATTTTTCGGTTTGTGCAACATGTTTTCGTCAGAACTCCCCTAGAATCTAGAAGGTGCTCATCGGATTGCAATAATATGCAACTTCCTTTGAAAAATATTAAGGTGTGACCAGAACAATCTCACTATTCAAGCCGACCGATAGAGTAATCACTTTCTCAATTTCTGTGGTCTAGTTTTAATATTCTGAAATCTTGAATCCTATGTAAATCCCGATAATTCCGCCGACTGCGGTTAGAATAACCGAAGTAAAAGAAATAAATCCATCTCCCCATAGGGTAGGAATGAAGCTACCAATTGAGGAACCTACGATCATTCCTATCCAAGCACCTGATTTTGACATGAGTAGATTGTATCATTTACTTATATTGATGATATAATATTAGAAATAATTAAAACAATAAAATGTCAGCAGAAAATCCACAGAAAGAGACTCCATTAGAAAAACCATCATTGAAAGAGACTCTTGCTGCAAAGCGCAGAGAGGCGGAAGAAAGTGCTGCTTTATTAGCTAGCGAAGCTGCTGAAAAAAAGGCTGAAGAACTTAAAGCACGTGAAGAACAAGAATCAGGTGAATTAAAGCAACAAATCACAGAATTGGATGAAAAGAAGAAGAGATTAGAAGATTTGATCACAAAAATCAAAGATGCTTATAAGGGCGTCGATGAGGCAGTGGGTGACTTTAAAGAAGCAGATAAGGAAATTAAAAAAATGATGAAGGAGTATAAGGACGTTCTCGCTTCACCATTAGAAGAAAATCAAGATCCTATCAATACAAAAAAACGAAAGAAGCCAGATGCTGAAGGTGGAGGTGAGGAGCCACATCATGATTTTAGAGATGAACTTATAGGTTCAGAACAAGCTGATAATTTTCAAGAAACAGCAGGTTTTAAAGAAAAACAACAAACCTTAAATGAAAAAATTGCTGCTGTTTTGGCTGAGAAAGAAAAAATAAAAAAAGAGCTTCCAGATGCTGACTTAAGTGTAGGCTCTTCGAAAAAGGAAGGAAAAGATAACGAAGATGTTATTGTTGCTAAAATGCAAGAAGCGATTGCTAAACTCCAAAAGGAAATTGCAGATTTAGTAGATCAGACTCCAGAGAAAAAAGCGGAGAGGAAGAATGAGGCGGCGTGTAAAGATTTTTTGGAGAACAGTGGACCTTTTTGTCGGTTGCCATTTAGGAAGGATGGAAGTACAGGTCATTTGACTGCTGATAATCTAAGAAGTATGCCGCTATTTATAGGAGATTCAAAAGTTCCTCAGCTCCTTGCACAGTTTGGAGAAGATGCATTTAAAAAAGCAACCTTTAAAATTATTTTGCCGAAATTTGAAAAGCTTATGTCTGGCACAGTTACTTTAAATGAAGCCTCTAAAGCAAAGTTGGCTGAAATGTTAGAAGCAAAAATTGAGAGAGATGTTTTGGAACAAAAATATTTTGAATTAAATAAAGACGGAGACCAAGGGCGCCTATATGAGGACAGAAATAAAATATTACAGGAAGCTAATGATGCAAGACATTCTTTGGAAAGATTTGTAAGATTTTCAAGATCAGAGACTTACGAAAAATATAAAACTAAGAGGGTTAAGATAACCGACACTAGAACTGATGATTGGGGAAGTTATAGTGATAAGAGATCTGGAGAGTTACAAGTCTTGGATCTCGATGGTGAAAATCCTAATTCAGAAAATGCCAGAAGGAGATTTGAGGATGCTGATACAAAGCAAAAGGATGTACAGAAGCAAATTGATGGACTTAAAAAACCTTTATTAAATTTTGGACGAGCAGGAAGAGAATATGAACAACGTTTAGACGGATTACAAGCAGAGTATAGGGGCTATAAAAAAAGAGCAGATGAAGCAAAGGTAGATCTAGACAAATATAAGCAAGATTATGCACGAAACCCTACTAGTAATCTTATGGAAGTAAGCCGGTTCATTGATAGTGTTGGCTTGGAAGGAAATACCATTTTGTCTCCAATTTTAGAAAGTACTGTTGAAGGTGTTATGAAAAAGGTAGAAGAACTGCTTAAAAAGAGAGCAGAAAGAAAACCTGACCAAGCTCTAGATGATAGGGTTAATAAATATTTAGAGATGAAATATGCGCTAGAAAAAGCGAATGGTGAATACGAAAGGAAAAGGGTGTATCATGTCTAAATCCTCATCAAATCTTCACATTTTCCTCACCCCCCCTTGCATTAGACTCTAAAAATCACTAAAATACCCCTACTTATGAAAAAAGATGACAATATAGAGCCCCTAGAGGAGGAGGTTGTTGAATCCGACATTCCGGAAGTAGATGACGTTGTATTCGAAGAGGAAGGTGAAACAGCTAAAGATACTATAAAAAAGCTCCGGGAAAAGCTTAAAAATGCTGAATTAGCCAAAATGGAATACCTTGAATCAATGCAGCGCATGAAGGCTGATTACGTTAACGCAAAAAAACGCGATGATGAATCAAAGGTTGAAATGATTCGCTACGCGAATGTGCATTTTGCAGAGGAATTGCTCCCAACTTTAGATTCATTTGAACAAGCGATGGCAGACAAAGAAAAATGGGAGAGTGTCTCAAAGGAATGGAGAAATGGAGTAGAAGGAATTTATCAAAAAGTTCTCGGAGTGTTTAATAAAAATAACATTACTGGATTTGGTGATATTGGGGAAACTTTTGATCCAAACCTTCACCATTCAATTCAAGTGGTAGAAACAGAAGAGAAAACACAGGATGGAACCATCGCCCAAGTGCTTCAGAAAGGATATAAAACAGGTGAGAAAATCATAAGACCAGCGATGGTTGCGGTGTATGAGACTAAAACTGAGTAGGGTATTGACACGTCGTGTATAATAATAAAACAAATTAATTTAAAAAAAGAAAATATGGCAAAAATCATTGGAATCGATCTAGGAACAACAAACTCAGCGGTCGCTATTATGGAAGCGGGGGATCCTCGTATTCTTGAAAATGCAGAGGGTGCTCGTACTACTCCATCTATTGTCGCGATTTCAAAGACGAATGAACGATTGGTTGGACTTTTGGCTAAACGTCAGGCGGTAACGAATCCAAAGAATACCGTTCAGGGTATCAAGCGATTTATCGGTCATAGTTTTGATGAGGCAGGTGTTCAGGCAGATATGAAAACTATTGCATACGAAGTGGGTAAAACTTCTACAAATGGAGTTCAAGTAAAAATGGGCGACAAAGATTACTCACCAGAAGAAGTGTCTGCCATGATTCTGACAAAATTAAAGAATGACGCCGAAGCCAAAATTGGAGAAAAAATCACTGAGGCGATCATTACTGTTCCTGCTTATTTTAATGACTCACAAAGACAGGCAACAAAGGATGCTGGGAAAATTGCGGGCTTAAATGTTCTACGAATCATTAACGAACCTACTGCGGCTGCTCTCGCTTACGGATTCAACAAAAAGAAAGATGAAAAGATCGCGATTTTTGACTTTGGAGGAGGAACTTTCGATATTTCAATTCTAGAAGTGGGTGATGATGTTGTAGAGGTTAAATCAACTGATGGAGACCACCGATTAGGAGGACGAGATATTGACTACAAGGTATTAAATTGGATTGCAGATGAATTCAAAAAGGACAGTGGAATTGACGTTCGGGGGGACGCACTTGCTATGCAACGATTAGACGAAGCTGCTGAAAAAGCCAAAATCGAATTATCGACTGCAACAGAATCTGAAATCAATATTCCATTCATTACATCTGATGCAAATGGACCAAAACACTTGGTAATGAAAATTACTCGTGCAAAATTGGAAGAAATTGCAGATGAATTTTTAACTCGTGCGATGCAAATTACAAAGCGCGCACTCGAGGCTTCTCCTTTTAAAATTACTGATATTAACGAGGTTGTCTTGGTTGGAGGTCAAACCCGAATGCCAAAGATTCAGCAAATGGTTAAAGACTATTTCGGTAAGGAACCAAACAAATCAATCAACCCAGACGAAGTGGTGGCTTTGGGAGCTGCTATCCAGGGTGGAATTATCAGTGGTGATGTAAAAGACATTTTACTGCTGGACGTAATTCCACTGTCACTCGGAATTGAAACTATGGGAGGAGTGGGTACAAAACTTATTGAAAAGAACACAACCATCCCTACATCCCGTTCACAAACTTTCTCAACTGCGGCTGATAACCAGACATCTGTAGAAATTCATATTTTCCAGGGAGAACGCGCAATGGCACGGGACAACAAATCCCTAGGACGATTTATTCTAGACGGAATTCCACCAGCTCCTCGCGGTATGCCACAGGTAGAAGTTTCATTCGATGTGGATGCTAACGGAATCTTGAACGTGAAGGCAAAAGACAAGGCATCTAACAAAGAGCAGTCAATCCGAATCGAAGCTTCGTCTGGACTTTCAAAAGATGACATCGAACGTATGAAAAAAGATGCAGAAATGAATGATGCAGATGATAAAAAGAAAAAGGATGAAGTTGAAACAAGAAACCTTGCGGAACAATTAATTTATACAGCTGAAAAGGCGGTCAAAGACAACAAAGATAAAGTTGGTGCGGATATTATTACCGCAGTTGAAGTAAAGATTGCAGATCTTAAAAAGGCTAAAGAGGGAACTGATATTGCTGTAATAAAAACTGCGACTGAAGCGCTTTCTACAGAGATGTCAAAGATAGGCGAGGCAATGTCGAAGGGTGGCGCAGCAGAGACTCCAAAGACAGAAGGCGACGGAAAGGTGCATGATGCGGAGGCAAAGTAAGCGTGGATAAAAAGAAAAGGTACGTAGCTCTGACGAAATT
>JBAXRA010000035.1:0-5985 GCA_037131455.1 bacterium
TCGTTATCCCTCAACCCATCAAACCCCTCCACTCCTCATAATTTTCCCTTACAATGCCCTTCCACTCTGCAGTTTCATTATGTCCACCCAAATCGTTCTTGAGATAAATCAACAAAACCCTGACCTGATTTAATTTTTTATTCACAGCAATAATGCACCGATTGCCCGAACCGTGCCTTGATTCATTCGTACCGGCTATTTTAAACTCTGTCTTGCAAATCCAAACATCACCCTGTTCAACAATCGTCTCAGCTACATTTTTCAAAAACAATAAATCTACCTGCTCAAATTCTTTTTTAATAACCTGTAAGGTGATGTCCCACGATCCTTTGTATTTTTTAGCAAAGGATTTTATAAAATGTCTTTCTGTAAATTTTTCGAATATTACTTCATAATTAATAGATTTCATCTGGATCTTCTTGGGTAAATAAGGGATATGACACAATTTCATTCTCTCTGGCGAAAAGATACGGAAATTGCTTGTGGGTAAAATTGACTATTTCAGCGGTTTTCTTTCCTTTCCATTTTTCTTCAATTTTTTTGATGAGCTTTTCTTCTTCTTTATTGACCATTGATAGAGAAGTCTTTGCGCCGCTTCGTGTCTGAGAGATAAGCATCGCACCATCTTCTGTTTGGGTAATCTGTATTTGTCCACCATCAAACATTTCATCAATAATACGGAAATAGGCGTCTGGTACAGGACCATATTGTATCTTTCGATATTGCATACCACTCATGCTTTCAAGGTGAGAATAGAACCATGAAAAATCAGCGAAATATAGGAGTTTCGCTAATTTTGTTTTAGGAATCTTTCCCCCTGTTCGGAGGAATGCCAATATCATCTGCTTGTATTTCTCGTAATTGGCGGATTTGCCACTTTCAAGCTCTTCGAAAGAGACACCTAGAATGTTGGAGATTTTTTCCAACTCCGAAACAGAAAGCTCTCTCTTTCCTTGCTCCATAGCAATATACGAGGCTCTAGAAATATCCAGTTTTTTAGCAATGTCCAGTTGGGAAATGGCCTTTTCTAACCTTATAGATTTTATTGATTCGACATACTTATTAGTCATAATTGTAGTATACATATCTATAGTACGTAAATCAAGACACACATATGTACATAATTTTAGACATAGTAATCACAACTTACAATTTAATAGTAGAAATTGCAGATAAAATTTTAATTAATAAAAATTAAATATATTATGAAAAGCTACATTCTACTCACCCACCATCGGAAACTCTTTCTCTACCTTCCACACCCCATCCTGACCCTGAACCAAAATAGCCAAATTATCAAACACTAAATCAAAACGTCGTTGTGGAAGTTTATTTAAATACTCAAACACGGTGTCTGATTTATGCTCCGTAAGATGCCTCGCCACTGACAAATGCGGTTTATAGACTTCAAATTTCCTATCTTCTCCTATTTCTCCAATTTCAGAAATAATTTCCTTCACAACAGAACGTCCTTCATTATCAATGATTAACCGAAAGAAAAATTGTCTCTTTACTATTCTCGAACCTTTCAAAACCTCCAACTTTGAATAAGACCTTTGATTTATTCTTCAGGACATCTGCAATTTTGTTTTCAATCAGATTTACATCCTCCGTTTCAAAAGGATACTTTAAAGTTATGTGGGCAGGAACTCTCTCAGAAAGATTTCTTTCACTAAAATTAAGAGCTAATTCAGAAGTAATCTGCTTAAAGTATTCCTCCACTTCACCCTTAGCTAAATAAACTATACAGCGTCTCATGTTATTTTTTTAATTCTAACCACTCCTCCATTAATTTCCCCATCCCCCTCACCAGAACCGGGTGTGTAATTTTCCCCACATCTCCATCATAAAACTCCTTAAAAATAGGCAACCCCTGTGTTTTCTCGTACTCAAGCGCCTTCTGAACAGCCTGAAACTTATCAAGCTGTCTTGCAAATTGAGCTGCGGAATCTTCCAATTTTTCAAAGCGCATCCATAAATCCAGGATTATCGGTCCAGTCTCACCAAGTCCACTGCAGATTATTTCCAAAGCCTTATGTTCATTCTCAAATTTAAGTGCTTTCTGTTTTTTTCTCTCTTCAGGATCCTCAGCTCTCGCAATCTCATCCCCATGAATAGCTTCCGGCCAATCGTGAATTTCTAGCATTTCTAACAATCCATCTTTCTCATCCTCGCTTAAACCTTCTAGTGTGCACGCTAACTGCAAAAGTGATTCAGTATGGTCCCTAACAGTTTCAGGATTTTTTACGCCTCTTTTGACCCAGCCTGATCTTTCGATGGTTCCTAAAACTTCCCAAACCTCTGGTGCGAGTTCAGCGAATTTTAATTGGTGTATTTTTTCTTGTGATTTATTAGGTGTTTCCATAGCATTACCCATTATACCCCCAACAAGCCTGAACCTCCTCCTCAAGGGTAAAATATGGCCTTTTCCCAAGCTTTTCTGTCAAAGTCGTCCTTATATCCTCAAGAAAATTCTTCTTATCTTCCAAGGACAGCAACTCATATGTTCCTGAGGTTGTCATAAGCCCAACTCTTTCCTCAACCGTAGTGTTGTATGAAGTTGGAATACCCTGAGTCGAAACATTATTTAGACCAGACTTCTTAAGGAAATCTGAAATATTTTTTAAATCACGCAACTCTGATGGAATCTTGATCCAATTATACTTTCTAAAAATAGATCCTGGAATTTCATCTTCCTCAGGTGTGTCTTTTACAGTCAAAGTCCAGTAAACAAAAAGCAGTCCATTCGGTTTTAACACTCTCTTTATTTCTTTTATCGCAATATCGTTTACAAAAAAATGAAAAGCTGTCCCAACAGTTATTACATCAAAATGCTCATCTGGAAATGGTAAATTTTCTGCTTCAGAAACAACATATTCAATGTCTAAATTATTAAGTGTCGCTTGGCTATTCGCCTCCTCAATCATTTGTGAATCATGGTCACATCCAGTGACTTTTAGTCCAGTCTCAAGTAATAGCTCAGTTGATTTACCAGTTCCACATGCAAGATCAAGAATATTTTTGCTTTCAGATGGTATTAACTTTACTAATAAATCAAAAAGCTCCTTTGGGTATGGAGTTCTGTATTTTGTATAGTTCTTGGCTTCTGGTCCGAAGAGTTTTTTAAAAGTGTCGTGCTGCATATTTTTTACCCCTTCCTCCTCCTAATAAAAATCGTCATCACCGTATTTGTCACAATCATCGCAATCGAATGAAAAGTTGTCGCTATATTATACGCCCCCAAAGAAAACAGCGTAAGAGCATGCCTCGCGACATTCATCTCATACAAAAGCGGCCTTTCGGTTTTCGGATGTGACCAAGTCTTTCTCAAAGTCGGAATAAAAGCCACAATATCAATCAAGACCACAATAACCACAGACCATGTCGGATCCTTCGTCAGCGCCCACGGTATAAGCCCTATAATACAGATTGCTAGGAAATAATGATCCATAGTGCGAATGTGCCCGACCTCTCTCCTGAAAAGGTACTGCAAAGAAAAAAGAAAGATAATAATAGTAAATCCTTCTGAAATTCCAGTAGGAAGCGCTCCGATACCGGCACCCTTTGCGAGTCCTCCGAAAAACGTAGTCATTGAAACTATTGACCAAATAAACCAAGTATACGGATGCGGATGTACATTTTTTTTGATTACGTCTTTGAGATATGAAATATTTCCAATAAACGCAAGGACCGCCGCAATGATGGCAACTGTTTCTTTCATTGGATTATTTTACCACAGGTAAGTCCAATACCTTTTCCCCACTTTCTGTCACCTTCATTCCGCTTCCCAAGAAAATCGTTCCTTGGCCATATTTTTTACTTATCTGATCGACAGCCTGAAAAATCTCTACATTTTTTTGTGCCTTTACGCTTTCTCCGAACAAATCCACTGCGACCTTTCCTTCTGTCACCAAGGAATACAGGCAAACCCCAGTGGCACGGTACAGCACCCCAGGTCGATAGACTTTATCAAAATTCTCTCGCACTAATTTAAGAATTTCCATCGGAGTAGCGGTCGGCACACTCATTTCAATTTCAAAACCTTTGTAACTAAATTCCTGAGTCTTTAAATAAAATCGCGCCCGTGCCGCTCTTAACTTTGACCTTCTCGCGTGATCGCACGCTCCCTGAATATTTTTTGAAAGTTGCATCATGAGAACCTTAGCGTCGCTCGAAGCTGGTCTAAAAGTTCTCGATTGAATGATTGATTTTGCAATTTGGTGCTGAACACTTAAATCTTTAACAAAATGCCCTTGGAGTTCCATCCACATTTCCTTGTACGGCTTTGCAAGTTCATGCGCTTCAAGCCACCCTTCGTTTTTTTGGGCAAAATCAAGTGCAGTCATCACACCTCTTTTATTTAAATAAATCGCAGTCTTCATGCCAATTCCCCACAATTTCCCCACGGGAATATTTTTTAAAAACTCTTCCAAATTTTCCTTAAAAGTCGAAGTGAACCCGGCTGGCTTTCTGTGTTTTGAAGCGGCTTTGGCTAAGACCTTGTTTGGTCCAAGTCCAACACCAAACGTTACACCTAGTGACTTCTCTAACTTCTCTTTAATCATTAACACCACTTCCTCATATGTTTTTTTATATTTCTTATCAAGTCCCGTAATATCCGCAAAACATTCATCAATACTGTATTCCTCAACAAACGGAGTGAATTCCCGCACAATGTTATACATCCTCCTCGCAAAAATCGAATAAGCTAAATAATTTGAAGGGACAACTAATAATTTTGGACAAAGTTTCCTAGCATCTCGAAGCGAAATTCCACGTCCCACGCCCATTTTCTTGGCTTCAATACTGGCCGAAGTAATCGCTCCGCGTTCTGCCCCTGTCACCAGTGGCTTCCCCTTAAATTTGTAATTCAAAACTTGCTCTACTGAAGCAAAGAAAGAGTCGCCGTCAAAATGAACAATGGCTTTATGCATATTTTCTAAATGATGCAGTTACCACGCCAATAATCTGGCCTTCTTTCGGATAAATATTTGGATAATCTGGATTTGCGGCTTTTAGATAAACACGACCATTAGTCTTTTTCAAATATTTTAAAGTATATCCATCCTCAGTGAGCGCCACCACAATGTCACCATTTTTGGGATCCCGTCCGCGCTCAAAAATAACCATGTCTCCATTTAAAATTCCTGCATCAATCATAGAATCTCCGTCTACCTGCAAAATAAAACTGGATTCTTTGTGCCCGATCAAATATTCACCAATTGAAATCGTATCGGCAAGTTCATCCTCAGCAGGAGAGGCAAACCCTGCTTTGATACTTCCAACCATTCGCAGTTCATGTAAATTTTTGGGCAAAATTTTCCCTTGAGAATCTTTTTCAATTACACCTTCCTTAATCAACTTTTCAATTTGATAAAAAGCCGAGCTTCGCGATGTAAAACCACACACCTTCATGACCTCTGTTACAGAAGGCATGCGCTTGTTGTCTCTATAAAATTTGAAAAATTTCTCCTTGTAATTCACCCCTACATTATATTCGAACAAATGTTCGATAGCAAACCCTAAACCCCCTTTTCCTTCAACGCCATTTCAAACGAGACAGCACTGGTGTCGCTTTTTATCTCTGGATATGCCTTCACAGTCATGTCGTACTGTCCCCTAGCTTTTTCATAATCCTCATTATTAAAGTAGGCAACTGAAAGCAAAAACATCACCTGTGGAATAATATTTTTTGGCAACTTATCGGTCTGACTTAACAAACTAGTCAGTAACTTGATGGCTTTTGAAGCATACATTTTAGATTTTTTTGGACTGTCCTTCAAATAAGTATCTGATAGGTTTAAGTAACTTAAAGATGAATCATCCCAAAGCGACAAGTAATCGTTAGCTGTTACAGCTTTTGCTTCCGAATATGTTTCAATTGCCTTATCGAAATAATCTGCAGATTTTTGAAGTTCTCCTTTTATTCCATATATTGTGCCGTAACCCCATAGAACATTAAAATTGTCCTGATCCAACAACCAC
>JBAXRA010000036.1:0-5767 GCA_037131455.1 bacterium
ATATATTAATGGTGGAAAGATCCACTTTCATTCAAAGAGAATAGGGATAAAATTATTAAGAATAAGAAACTACAGTCTTTCTCAAATTTTTAAAATACTTCAAAAATTTGAATTATTAGAGCAAAAAGATAGCCCAATTTACCAAACTCTTGAAAAAGTAACTCACTTTAGAAATCGTATCCATATATATAATTGGTTTGATAATTTTGAAATAAACGAAAAGGATGTTTTCACTGAAAAAAGACTTGATGAGCTAGAAAAGGTGTTAGTCTATGTTATATCAGTTATGGAGGTAAAGTATGCACGACCCTAGTAAATAATAAGCCATTATGGTTTACTATATTATTAATAAAAATGACTGATAAATCATCAAATAGCAGATTACACCAAGCGAGTAAGGCAAAAAAAGATGAGTTTTATACTCAGCTTGTTGATATTGAAAAGGAGCTTAAACACTATAAAGACCAATTTCGCGGTAAAGTTGTATTTTGCAATTGTGATGATCCAAAGGAAAGTAACTTCGTTAAGTATTTTAGTATGAATTTTGAACATTTAGGATTGAAGAAATTGATTGCGACTCACTATAAGGACGCAAACTTATTTACGAAAGATTTGCCTTACAAAATGGAATATACTGGTGATAAAAACGGCAATCGCATGCCAGATCCAAGTGAATTTATTACTGAAATGATTGGGACAGGTGATTTTCGAAGTGAGGAGTGTCTTAAACTTCTAAAAGAGGCAGACATTGTAGTAACTAATCCACCATTTTCGCTATTTCGTGAATATCTAGCACAATTGGTGGAATACAACAAAAAGTTTTTAATTATTGGAAACACCAACGCTATGACTTACAAGGAAGTGTTCAGGCTTATTAAAGATAATAAGCTTCGTACGGGATACACTAATTTTAATGTCGGCATGTTTTTTGTAGTACCTGATGATTGGGAACTTTTTCACCATATTGATGATAATGGTAAGAAAATTGCACGAGTTTCAACTTCATGTTGGTTTACAAATCTTGAAGTTGAAAAACACAAACAAGAGATTACTCTTTACAAAAAATATACACCTGAAGAGTATTCGAAATACGAAAATTACAATGCTATTAATGTTGATAAAGTTTCTGAAATTCCACTTAACTATAGTGGGCATATGGGTGTGCCTATTACCTTTATTGATAAGTATAATCCAGATCAATTTGAGATTGTAGGCCTAGGTATATCAAATTCGGGAATAGAAATTGGAGTTAAGCCATACAGTGAAGAACATAAAAAATACAGGAAAGAAATACAAAAAAGAGGTGCGGTTGATGGAGATTTATATATGATGATAAATGGAATTGTTGACGTTCCGTTTGCACGAGTTATCATAAGAAATAAAAAAATAATATGAAAATCGAACTCCACAGAATTCCTGTAAAAAAAGTAATCGCTGGCTATAAGGACAGTGCTGAAGAAGGTGTTGTTGCATTTGGTGGAAAACTCGATATTCGTCCTAAATACCAACGAGAGTTCGTTTATAATGATGAAAAACGAGCTGCAGTTATCGAGACAATTAAAAATGGATTTCCACTTAACGTTATGTACTGGGTTAAAACAGACGAAGGAAATTATGAAGTTTTGGACGGTCAACAGCGAACGATTAGTATCGGTCAGTATGTAAACAGTGATTTCTCACTCAATGATCGATTTTTTCACAACCTAACAGACGAAGAACAAAAGCAGATTCTAGATTATGAACTAATGATTTATCACTGCCAGGGAACAGATAAAGAAAAACTAGATTGGTTTAAGATTATTAATATTGCCGGAGAGAAGCTTACAGATCAAGAATTACGCAACGCAGTGTATACGGGTACTTGGCTTTCAGATGCAAAACTTAAATTCAGTAAAACAAATTGTGCTGCATATCTACTGGCGAACGATGGAGGGCAATTGGTCAGTGGTTCACCAATTAGACAGGAATACTTGGAGACTGCACTTTCTTGGATTAACGATGGCAGAATAGAAGATTATATGGCAAAAAACCAGCACAAGAAGAATGCTGATGAATTGTGGAATTATTTCCAAAAGGTTATTGAATGGGTTCGTGAGGTTTTTCCAAATTATCGTCGAGAAATGAGTAGTGTAGGGTGGGGTGAGTTGTACAATAAATTTAAAGATAAAAAACTAAACGCTAAGAAACTTGAAGATGAAATTAAGGTATTGATGCAGGATGAAGATGTGACTAAGAAATCCGGTGTTTATCCATATGTTTTAAATAAGCAGGAGAAATATCTCTCAATTCGGGCTTTTACAGATAAAATGAAGCGTGAAGCTTATGAGTGGCAAGATGGGACATGTCCATTTTGTAAAAAAAGTTTTGATATTTCAGAAATGGAAGCTGATCATATAACACCATGGCACGAAGGTGGAAAGACGATTGCTAAAAATTGTCAGATGCTATGTAAACAAGATAATAGGACTAAATCAGGGAAATAATTTTTCTGATAACAAAATTTTTACATAAAATCCCCCTTAATATTACTGTATTGTCAATGTTATTTTGACGGTCTTATTTACAAGTGTTGAAATTTGTATTGAGCTACCAATTTTTCGAGTTATCCACTCCTTTTTAGTCTATTGCCGCGTATAATCGCAAATGAAAGAGGGGCTTAAAGCTTTCGCTCCAAACCCCTCTTTCAAACAATTTACTAGAAATCTTCAATACAACCGTAAGGTTGGGTCGAAAAGCTCTAATACAATTACTATATGCGATTGTACTAGGGTAAGGCAAATCGAGTTATGCACACCGTAAGCAGAGCGGTAGTGTGTAACTTGTAAAAATAAATGGCAGTAAGAATAACATGTGTAGATAAGGACAACGGAAATCACTACAATCCACACGAAGCAATTGAAAGTTTGGGGTGGATAGATGAAAGTACGCGAGATAAAGGAATAGCAACTTTAAGTGCTATGGTTGATTTTCTTGAGAAAGGAGGTAATGCTTATGTAAGCGATGTTTTAGGAAACAAGGCTTACTTGAAAGTCATGTCAAGAAATGGAAGTAAGTATGTTCAGACTTATTCTGATGGGAAACTATCAGATAATTTACTGGAGTTGGATGAGTGTACAGCCTAGACAGTATTTTCTGGTGTTAAATCACACAACAAAGAGAGCCCGTAAGGGTTCTTTTTGTTGTGTGAGAATAATCAAATATTTAACACCTCTCGCATATAATGCTAGAATTACCCCATGTCAGACAAGCAATCTATCCAAGAAATACAGAAAAATTTTGATATAAATGCTATTTTTGCTAGGAGAGCATTTAACTCTGCCGACAAGGAAAATCTTCTAGAAGACGTAGCTAGGATAATTGCCAACAAACCCAAACCTTTTATAAAATGGGTTGGCGGAAAAAGGCAATTACTCTCTCAATTTAGAAAATTAAATCTTTATCCACCAGAAAAATTTGATCCAATTAAAAACACTTACTTTGAACCCTTTGTTGGAGGAGGTGCTGTCTTTTTTGATTTGTTACCAGAACATGCAGTTCTTTCAGATTTGAATGCTGAACTTGTTACTACGTATAATGTAATTAAAAATAAAGTTGAATTATTGATTACAGCTCTCAAGAAGCACAAGATAGATAAAGATTACTTCCTTAAGGTTCGGGCTCAGGACGTTTCAAAAATGAGTGATGTTTCAATTGCCTCTCGTTTTATTTTCCTTAATAGGACGGCTTTTAATGGTTTATACCGTGTAAACAGTAAGGGGCAATACAATGTTCCTTATGGGCAGCATAAAAATCCACTAATTTGTGATGAAGAAAACTTAAGAAAAACTTCAAAATCTCTTCATAATGTTGTGATAAAACATACTGATTATAAGCATGTGTTATCCAAAGCAAAAAAGGGAGATTTCGTATATTTTGATCCACCATACTATCCTATGAGTAAAACATCATCATTTACTAGCTATACTGCAACTGCATTTCTGGATAAGGAGCAGATTGAGTTGAGGGATACTGTGGTTGAGCTTACAAAGCGAGGTTGCTTTGTTATGCTTTCAAACTCAGATGCACCGTTTATCAATAAGATTTATACTGGAATAAAAGGGATCAGGATTACCAAAGTTTTAGCCGGGAGAGCAATAAATTCAAAAGGATCTGGCAGGGGGTAGATAAATGAGGTGTTGGTGACTAATTATTAAATTATAAAAAATATGGCTAATAATTCATGGAAAGAGGACGCTTGGGAAATCTTATTAAAAAAAAAATGGGACGCTAGACCTGAGGGTGTAGATTCGGTTGAATATACAAAGTCCGATTTAGATCCAATTTTATCTCAATACACAAAATCTGGACAGGGTGAAATACGTATATTTCATTCATCTTCCAAGAAAATAAATGCTGTTAAAAATAGAGGTGTTGTTAAAATTCCTATAAGTCGCAGCTCCTGGAAGATTATTAAAAGTCCTCCTCATATTGAATTTAATGAACCAGAACAAGGTGGAAAATTTCAAATGATTAACAAACTAACTGAGGGGATGCTTGCAGGTATAAGAGAGACAATGAATATAAAAGCAAACCCAGGTGAAACAACCCTTTTAGCTATCGCTAATCACACTGGGGTTATTGCAGATTTCTATAATTTGAGTGAAAAGGGAGTCCTTTTTACAGGGGGTCGTCAAAAGGCTGGTATACACCTTATTGTGGGAAAATGGGATGTTGATATGTCAAAAGCCCAGATTGAGATAGATGCTGGTTTTGAATGGCCAGAAAATATTGTTATTGCAGAAATGAAAAGTTCTTTCAAACAAAAAGATTTCGATGTTAACCAAGCCCTAATCCCAATGCTTAAATGGGAAAATTTGTTAAAAAACAAGAAGGTTCATTCCTTAGTTTTGTTAGCAGAAACAAATAAAAATGGTATTGAGTATTGGGCGTATGATTTTGTACACGATAGATCAGAGTCAAATATTGGAATGAAAATAGCTAAAAGTAAAAAATATATTTTAGAAATAAATTAATGGTAATAAAAGAATTAAACCTCCACCCCGAACAATTCGAACTAGAATGCACCACTGTCTGGGCATTTCCACGACGTGGTAACTGGGCCACACATGCCTCAGACTGGAGAGGAAACTGGTCTCCTGAAATAGCTAGAAATTTAATTCTACGATACTCAAAAGAAGGTGAAGTTTTACTTGATTCTATGATTGGCGGTGGCACCACTGCAATCGAAGCAAAAATACTTAATCGAAATATTATTTATTCCGATGTGAACAAAGTAGCCCTTGATCGTACAAAAAAGTCTTTAAACTTCAAAGTTGAAAATGAATCATGGCAAAGAGGTTTCAAATGGGACTCACGAAATCTTTCAAAAGTAGAAGACTCTACAATTGATTTGGTCTTAACTCATCCACCCTATGTAGATATTATTAAGTATAGTGAAGGTGAACTTGTTGATGACTTATCAAACATCCATGATATTGAAAAGTTTTGTGATGAAATGGAAAAAGTGGCAATTGAATTTTATCGAGTACTTAAACCAGGAAAGTTTTGTGCAATTTTGATGGGCGATACAAGAAGGAATAAAATGTACCAACCACTTGCCTATAGAGTAATGGATAGATTTTTAAAAGCTGGATTTTTACTTAAAGAAGATATAATAAAAAGACAGTTTAACTGTAAGGCTACTGGATTTTGGGTTAATAAATCAAAAGAGGCTAACTTTCTACTGATAATGCATGAACATTTGTTCGTGTTTCAGAAGGTTTGATAC
>JBAXRA010000037.1:0-5727 GCA_037131455.1 bacterium
AGGGAACTGAAACTGTATCTAAAAATGCTACTTGTTCGCTTAACCCTTCGAGAACAGAGAGATAGGATTGAAGTATAGAATTTCTCATCACAAGTAATTCTGTTATAATACTTTCATGCACCGCAAAGTCGACCGCCCTTTTTTCATCATTGTTTTGATTCTCGTAATCTTCGGAGTTTTTATTTTCCTATCTGCTTCAAGCGGACTTCTAGCAAATGCCAATAACGGTGAGGTTAAGTATTACTCAGTGATGTTTAATCAGTTAGTCTTAGGATTACTTGCGGGTGGTATAGCATGCTTCGTGGCATCGCTCATTCATTTTAGCTGGTGGCGTAAAATGTCTTTTTGGATATTTTTATTTTCATTTTTTGCAATGCTCGCGGTTTTTATTCCAGGAGTAGGCTTTTTCCATGGTGGTGCGCGACGTTGGATTTCTATAGGGTCTTTTAACTTCCAACCGGCAGAGTTCTACAAGATTGGTTTCGTTATGTATTTGGCAACATTATTAACTGCTGCAAAAGGGAAGATGGGTACTTTTAAACACGGCACCGTTCCATTTCTTATCATGCTTGGGATTTCGGCGGGATTAATTTTGATGCAACCAGATACTGATACTTTTATTGTGATTGCTCTAGCGGGCACTGCGATGTTTGTTGCGGCAGGTGGTAAATGGCTACATGTTTTTGGGATTGGTGCGGTTGGACTTATTGGCCTTGTCTGTTTGATCTTCATGCGTCCATATCTCATGGAGCGAGTAAAAACTTTTATTGATCCTTCAAAAGATCGGCAAGGTTCAAGTTATCAAATCGAACAATCACTAATCGCAATCGGTTCAGGCGGAGTCTTTGGTCGAGGATTCGGACAAAGCGTTCAGAAGTTCAAATTTTTACCAGAACCAATAGGGGATTCAATTTTTGCAGTGGCCTCAGAAGAATTCGGATTCGTAGGATCTTTTGCAATTATAATTCTTTACCTACTTTTTACTTTCCAAGGTTTCAAAGTGGCCATACGCTCGACGGAAATGTACGGGTCACTACTTGCGGTTGGAATTATTGTGCTCATTGCTCTCCAGTCATTTTTAAATATTGCGGCTATGCTTGCCATAATTCCGCTCTCGGGGACACCGCTTCTCTTCATAAGTCACGGAGGTACCGCCTTGTTCTTTGCCCTAGCCTCTGTTGGAGTAGTTATTAACATTTCGAGGTTTCAGAAGAAAATAGTATAATAAACGTATATGAAAATCTTGATGACAGGAGGGGGAAGTGGAGGTCATTTTTATCCTCTAATTGCAGTGGCTGAAGCCATCAGGGAGACTGCTCGTCAAGAAAAAATTCTTGATCCCAAGCTTTATTTCATGTCGAATAATCCATATAACGAGAAAGAACTTTTTGATCTAGATATTCAATTTGAAAAAGTACCCGCTGGAAAAAAACGTTTGTACAAGTCAGCCTCGAATTTTTTCGATTATTTCAAGATGGGGTGGGGGTGTGTTATTGCACTTTTGAAAATGTTTATAATTTTTCCAGATGTAGTTTTTGGTAAAGGTGCATACCCATCGTTTCCTGCGTACTTGGCAGCTCGCATTTTACGTATTCCGTTGGTGATTCATGACTCAGATAGTGTGCCAGGACGGGTAAATGCATGGGCAGGAAAATTTGCATACAAAGTAGCTGTTTCATTCAAGGAAGCAGCAGAATTTTTTCCAAAGGACAAAGTCGCCTACACCGGTCAGCCTGTGAGAAAAGAAATTCGCGAAGTGTTGTCGACAGGGGCCCTTGAATATTTGAATTTAGAACCTAATATTCCAGTTATTTTAATCCTCGGAGGTTCAACAGGTGCTCAAATAATTAATGATTCGATTTTGAATGCGTTACCAGGGCTTTTAAATAAATATCAAGTTATTCATCAAGTTGGTAAAGCTAACATTGAAAGTGTAAAAGGCATTGCAGACGTTGCACTTGAAGGACACCCTCACAAGGATCGTTATCGACCATTTGATTACTTGTCTACGATTGCACTTCGCATGAGCGCGGGCTGTGCATCTGTTGTAATATCGCGCGGAGGTGGAACTATTTTTGAAATCGCGTGTTGGGGACTTCCAAGTATTATTGTTCCAATAACTAATTCAAACGGAGATCATCAACGAAAAAATGCTTACAATTATGCAAGAGAAGGCGCCGCAGTTGTAATAGAAGAATCAAATCTAAGTCCACAAATTATAGCGAACGAAATTGATAGAATTATTTTAAATGAAAATGTTAGCGCTAGAATGCGAACCGCTACAGAAAAAATTGCTAAAAAAGACGCGGCACACATCATTGCGAAAGAGCTTCTTAAAATAGGCCTTTCACATGAAAATGAATAAACTTATCTTTTTAATATTGCTTTTGATTGCGGCACCTTTTGCCCGTGCTCAAATTGTTGATGTGACCGCACTTCAGAAGGAAATAGATGACAAAAACCAAAAGATCCAAGCCTTAAATGTTGAAATTGCGAAATACCAAAACCTCGCCTCCCAAGCTAGCGATAAAGGATTGAGCCTTAAACAGCAGATTAATGTTTTAGAACAAAGTCGTAAAGCTCTGACTTTGGAAATTACAAAGATTCAAACTAAGATTGATTCTACAAATTTAAGCATCAAACAGCTCTCTTCAAAAATTACTGATTCAAAAAATAAAATAGGGTCACTGCAAGATGGGCTTGAAAAAAGCCTTCGAGAAATTTCGCAGAATGATAACTTTCACGTAGTAATTAATTTATTAAATAATAAGACTTTTTCCGATTTCTTTGGAAAACTTGATGAACAGTCACAATTTAACGCGAGTGTTCAAGATAAAGTTAATCAAATTAAAAATGAAAAGCAAAAGTTGGAGACTAATAAAACTGCAGTAGAAAAAACTAAACAGCAATTATCAGACCTCCAGAAGGAATTAACAGGAAAGAAAAAGGTAGTTGAAGTGACCAAGACCGAACAGCAAAAAACTTTGATTGATACAAAATCAGAAGAAGCTAATTATCAAAAACTCCTTGCGGATGCTACGGCCAAGAAAACCGCATTTGAAAAAGAGATTTTCGACTATGAATCAAAAATAAAATTTCAATTGGATCCGAATAGTATTCCGCAGTCAGGTTCTTCGCCCTTAATGTGGCCAGTTGATAGTGTCAGGATCACGCAACTTTTTGGTAAAACGGTTGGGGCTAAAAAACTTTATGTTTCCGGTTCACACAACGGGGTCGACTTTGGTGTACCAATCGGTACGACTGTAAAAGCCCTCGCATCAGGAATCGTAGCCGGAACTGGGGACACGGATTTGGAATGCCGGAGGGTCTCGTTTGGTCGATGGGTACTTATCAAGTTTAACAACGGTCTAGCGGCCACATACGGCCATTTATCGGTCATAAGTGTCAAAGCAGGGGATAAGGTTGATGCAGGACAAATTGTTGGCTATAGCGGTAATACGGGCTATTCTACGGGGCCACACCTCCATATTAGCGCATATGTAGCAACGGCTGTAAACGTGGTTACTAGGCCGAGTTCTTCTTGTCCTGGAAGAAGCCTAACGATGCCAGTGTCTGCGGTCGATGCATATTTGGACCCTGTGTTATACTTTCCTCCTAAACCTTAAAAATCTATGTGTGGAATTGCAGGAATTATTGCAGAAAAAAATATTAGTGAAAAAACCATAAAATTAATGGTGGGTGAAATCACCCACCGAGGACCCGATGATGATGGTTTTTTGATTGAGGATAAGTTTGCCTTTGGGATGCGTAGACTTTCGATTATCGATTTGTCGCGTGGGCATCAACCAATTTCAAATGAGGATGGCACTGTCACAATTGTTTTTAACGGCGAGATTTATAACTACAAAGAATTGTCGGTGGATTTAAAATCTAAAGGTCACGTTTTTAAAACTGAAAGCGACACCGAAACCTTGGTGCATTTATATGAAGAATACGGTGAAGAAATGCTTAACAAGTTGCGAGGTATGTTTGGATTTTCTATATATGACGCAAAGAAAAATATTTTATTTATTGCACGCGATCAATTTGGAATAAAGCCGATTTATTATCGATTGGAAAATGGAGATGTTGTTGGATATGCTTCCGAAGTTAAAGCACTTTTAAAGGATGAAAGATACAAGAGAGAAATTAATCAATCGGCACTTTCGCTATACATGGAGTTTCAATATAACCCGCTTGAGGAAACTCTTTTTAAGGATATTTACACACTGCCAGCGGGACACTTTATAGAGATTGATTTAAATACTAATAAGTTTGAAATAAAAAAATATTGGGAGTATCAGTTTGGGGCGGATATAGATAAAGATTTTTCTAAGGATATTTTTAATGTCATGAAGGATTCAGTCGAACACCATATGATTTCTGACGTCCCGGTCGGAGCTTTTCTTTCAGGCGGAATCGACAGTGCAATTATTGTGACTTTGATGCAAAAGATTCGAAAGGAAAACGGATTGGATCCTGTGCAGACTTTTACGATAGGTTTTGATGAAGTAAGCGAGCACACAGCCGCTCGAGAGGTGTCTGATGTCTTGGGCACAAATCATACAGAAATAAAAGTTGATTTTAATGAGTATCTTCGCAATTTACCCAATATCGCTTGGCACTTCGACCAACCCGTGGCAGACCCTTCGGCCGTTGCATTATATTTTTTGGCACGTGAAGCTGCTAAAAAGGTTAAGGTGGTTCTTTCGGGTGAAGGATCAGATGAACTTTTTGGTGGATACAATATTTACCGTGAACCTTTTGCATTAAACGCAGTTTCGTGGATTCCAAAATGGATTATAAAACCATTCATAAAATTACCATTCAACTTTTTTGGAAAAAATTATTTGAAACGAAGTTTGCTATCAATAGAAGAACGATATATCGGGAACGCTCGCGTCTTTTCAAAATCTGAAATTGTTTCACTGTTGAAAGAGGGAAGTGGGCGGGGAAGTGCTGATCTCCTCTCTCCTTTCTATAAAAAAATTGCCAATCTTTCTGATTCAAAAAAAATGCAGATGGTAGATATAAATTACTGGTTAACTGGAGACATTTTAGCCAAGGCTGACAAGATGACTATGGCGCATTCACTGGAGGCTCGTGTACCATTTCTTGATATGGAAGTTTACAAAGTCTCATCAACTATCCCAGATGCTTTAAAGTATAAAAACGGAACCACAAAATACGCATTACGTCAAGCATTCAAAGGAGTTTTGCCGGAAACGACTGCTGGACGAAAAAAATTAGGTTTTCCAACGCCTATAAAACACTGGTTGAAGGATAATCCAGATGCTATAAGGGCTTATGTACTTAATAACGAGCTTATAAAATCAGATTTTAATGTTGATGTGATTGGTGCACTATTTAAAAACCATAATCCGGGTAAAGTGGATAACTCACGACGAATTTTTATTTTACTGATGTTGGCGTTATGGTATGATATATACATAAAAGCTATAAATCAGGACAAATTAGCCAGCTTGTTAACAAAATGAAAAAAAACTTTAAAGGATACCGCAATCAGTCAGGAGGATTTGTAGAGTTCATTGTTGCTATCGTTATTTCTATTGTAATGCTTCATTTGCTCGGTATAAATATCGTGAGTGTGTTGTCTAAGCCTGCGGTTCGAGAATTTGCGCTGTATGTGAAGGATATTTTGGCGTTGGTTTGGCATGATTTGATGAATATTTTTGCGTTTGTAAAGGATATTGCGAATAGTAGCGG
>JBAXRA010000038.1:0-5607 GCA_037131455.1 bacterium
GTAATCACCACCATTTTATTTCGTGGCATTTCGACAGTAATATCCTTAAGGTTGTGAGTACGCGCACCCTTTACGATAATTTTATCGCTTTCTGCGTGGAAACCGGTTTTTGATGTTTTTTTTGACATATTATATGAAAAACCCCATGGACGGTCCGTGTTGGGGTATGTGAGGGTATATTAAGCTTTTTTGGGGAAGTTGTAAATGTAGATATAAAAAAGGGCGCGCTTGCTGCCAATACAAGCGCGCCCTGGACAGATGTGGCTGTGGTGCCGGTCAGAGGTTGAGGATACGAAGGAGGTTCGGAAACTCCCTTTTGAGATTGTTCGTATTGTAGTGAACGAATTCGACACCGTATCCTTGCTTGTGTTCGCGGAAGTCGCTGACAACATGCTTGGTGACACTGTCGAATTCCCTCATCCTGCCGGCAACAAGGTAAGGGTCTTTATCCATCTTGTTTCTGGCCCTCTTCATAATCCTGCATGCCGCAAGGATCGGGTCGCATTCGAGATGCAAAACGATCTTACGTTGCACGCCGAACTTTTCGAGACCCTCAAGAGCGAGGTCGATCTGACTCCGATCTCTCGGGAGACCATCAAGGATGATAAGTCCTCCGTCCCGTGGAATCCGTTGGAAGGCCATCTTGACAGCCTTCCTCATGATCTCGATCGGGACAAGACGACCGCGTGTCCTGAAAAACTCGATCTTATTCCCCATTGGAGTTTTTTTCTTCTTCTCCTCATCCAGGACTTTTCGAAATGGCAAGGAATGGACCCTGAAACCGGCCCCATCGAGGCCTTCTTCGGTCGTTCCCTTTCCTCCGCCAGGTGACGCAATGAGAATGATGGCAGTGGAGACTTTAGGGAAACGATGCCCCAACTTGCGCTCATTGCGCATATTTTTCCGCTTTTTCTTAGGTGTGATGTTTGCTTTCAAGACTGACTCCTTTTGTTTCTGAATTGTTGGGTGAGTATTGCCAAACGTCCAATGACGCTGAAAACACTAGAACATAGTTCCAGCGACTATGGTAGTCTATTACCCAAATCTTATCAAGTCACCCTACCCCTGCATCCACTGCTTCTTCGCCCTCACTCCCTTATTCAATTCCTTCTTTTCTTTCTCAGCTTTCTTGTCAGCCTTCAAAATTCTCTCGGCCAAAACCTTAATCTCATCTCTCAAAATCGCTGCCGTTTCGAAATCGAGCGCCTTCACTGCCTGATTCATTTGCTTCTCTCGCATTTTAATAAACTTCTTCGGATTCTTTGAAAATTCTTTTTCTTCCAAAATTAAAATATTGGAAACTGTTTTCTGATGCTCGCTTGCAATCGCTTCGGTAATATCCTGAATCTTTTTAATAATAGTTTTCGGAGTAATGCCATGTTTCTTGTTGTATTCCATCTGCACTGTTCGACGGCGATTTGTTTCCCCAATTGCCCTCTCCATTGAACCGGTAATACTATCTGCATACAAAATCACATGACCGTCTACGTTTCGCGCCGCACGACCAATTGTTTGAATTAGCGCGGTTTCTGAACGCAAAAATCCCTCTTTGTCTGCATCAAGAATTCCGATGAATGAAACTTCTGGAAGATCTAATCCTTCTCTTAATAAGTTTACTCCGACAAGCACATCAAATTCCCCTTTTCTAAATTCAGTTAAAATTTGAATTCTTTCAAGTGTCTCAACATCGCTGTGAACATATTTAGTCTTAATATTTCTTTCTTTCAAAAATTCTGTTAAGTCCTCCGCCATTTTCTTTGTAAGAGTAGTGGCAATCGCACGCTGGTTTTTCTTGATAACTTTTTCAGCTTCATTTATAAAGTCAAAAATCTGACCGGTATAGCCTTCACCAGAAATAATTGGTCGAACTTCTAATTGAGGATCTATAAGTCCTGTAGGTCGAATAATCTGCTCTGCAACCACTGCACTGTGTTCTTTTTCATATTTTCCAGGAGTAGCAGTTGTATAGACAATTTGCCCAGTTCTCTCTTGGAATTCATCAAATTTCAATGGTCGGTTATCAGCAGCTGAAGGCAGTCTAAATCCGAAATCAATCAGGTTTTTCTTTCGTGAAGCGTCCCCCGCATACATTCCTCCGATCTGTGGAACTGAAACGTGTGATTCATCAATTACAGTTAAAAAGTCTGGCGACCCATCCGCATTATGTGGAAAATATGCGAGCAGTGTATCAGGCGCCTCACCTGGGGCTTTTCCAGAAAAATGTCTCGAGTAGTTTTCGATCCCGTTGCAATAGCCAACCTCTCTTATTAAAGCGAGGTCGTAACTTCCCCTACGTTTCAACCGATCCGCTTCTAGGATTTTTCCTGCATCATTTAATTCCTTCAGCCTTGCATCCAATTCTTTTTTAATATCCTTAATAGCGCGTTCTCGCTCATCTTTTGGAGTAATGAAATGCTTCGCAGGAAATAAAAAGAAAGATTCGATATCTCCTATTATTCTTCTTGTAATCGCATCAATTTGTGTGATATTTGAAATACCAAGTGCATCAAATGTAATTCTGTAAATCGTGCGCTCGTTCACTGGCATAATTTCCATTGAGTTTCCAATGGCTCGGAAAGTTTCTGGATCAAGATCTGCGCTTGTACGTGTAAACTGAACTGCGACTAATCTTCTTATTAATTCCGCTCTGTCCATCTTACTTCCTTTCTCTAACTTCATATTCACTTTTTCATATTCAACAGGCGACCCTAAACCGTAAATACACGAAACTGACGCGACGATTATTACATCTTTTCGTGTTAAAAGCGCCTGTGTCGAAGCGTGTCGCAATCGATCAATTTCTTCGTTAATCTGGGCTTCTTTTTCAATATAAGTATCCGAGTGAGAAATGTAAGCTTCTGGCTGATAGTAGTCATAATATGAAACGAAATAGTGCACAGCGTTATTTGGAAACATTTCCTTATACTCTTGAGCCAATTGGGCCGCCAAAGTTTTGTTGTGAGCAATCACCAATGTTGGCTTGTTAATCTGCTGAATGACGTTTGCCACAGTGAAGGTTTTTCCTGATCCAGTTACTCCTAAAAGTGTCTGGTGTTTGTTGCCATTTTTTAGACTTTCTACCAACGTTTTAATTGCTGTCGGTTGATCGCCGGCAGGTGTCATTTCAGTGGAGATTTGGAATAATGGTTTTGTCATTTTCAGTATTGTAGCACATACAGTCAAGCGGCCGCCCAAAGGGCGGCCGCTTGTAGACTTAAATATGAATTCTAGGTTTTACTTCCAAACGTTTCCAAGTGCTGTGAAGAAGTTACTAAATGCTTCTCCTACTGATGCCAAGTAACTTTGTTCCTTAGGTGCAGGCGCTTCAGCAACTTCAGGTAATACCATACCAATTGCAACTGGTTGATTTACGCTGATTGGAGTTGTGTTTAGTCCAACTTTTGAAGAAATAATGTCTAGGTCTTTCAAGTCTACCTTACCATCTGAGTTTAAATCAGAAATTGAACTGTACGTTGGAGATGTACTATTAATTGCATTTCGTACCTGAAACATTACATTAGAAAAGTCAGTTATATCAATTTTTCCATCTTCATTGAAATCGTACTGATTATTACCAATTCTTGTTCTAAGTACAGACATGTCAGATAGGTTGACAGCTCCATCTCCGTTCATGTCATATTTAGATAACAAACTTGCAGTAGTCGAAGCAGGAGAAGCTCCTGCATAGTTACTTAAGACAGAAAGATCACCGAAACTAAGCTTACCGTCTCCATTGACGTCATATAATTTTAATTTTTGCATTGTTGTCACACCTCTTGTTTTATTAACAACAGCTGTAAATGTAGCTGTAGCCGATTGTCCAGTTTTACTATTTGTAGCAGTGTAATTAATCGCGTAAGTACACCCAGCTTGAGATGCAAGAATTGGAGCTGATACACTATTTTTACGATCATGTGCAGTCCAAGGACCACCTCCGCATGAAGTTCTAACACCAGTTATGGCATCACCTGTGTAAAAAACAGAACTTCCACCATCAGCATTATTTGAATCCCAGGCCATATTTACAACATCACCGACGTTTACAACAATATCTGTCATACCATTAATTGTTAGGGATGCTGACACCTTCGGTCCTACTACATAACCATCGAGAAAACATTTATTTTTTAATTCAACTGAACTGTTTGCTGGATCTACTATGCATTTTACAATTGTACTAAGCTGTAAAGAATTCATGTTTGAATAATTTGAAACATCATTAAAAAATGATGTGCCTAACGGATAAGGTGTAGCACCAGCAACTAACGGAGAATTAACTAACAAAACCAGTAACAGATACTTAATTTTTTTCATTATTTATTCTTATTTTATATGTATTTAATTATACGCTACATCCCAAAAAGCACCTGTGTATAACTTTACTGTTCCTTTATATACAAACTAAGGTAATTTTCTTAAACTCAAAAAATCTATCCTCCTTAATAGCCTCCCTCATCTCATCCACCAAATGAATCAAAAAATACAAATTATGCACACTCGCTAAAGTCCCCGCCAGCATTTCATTTCCTTTAAACAAATGATTCAAATAACTTCTCGTATAATTTTTACAAGTATAACATTCACACCCTTCATCAATAGAATTAAAATCATCCTTATATTTTGCATTTCCAATATTTATTTTCCCTAATTTTGTAAACAAAGTTCCCGTCCGTCCATTTCTAGTTGGAAGTACACAATCAAAAAGATCACAACCATTTTCAACCGCTTCAAATAAATCCTCTACTTCTCCAATTCCTAAAAGATGTCGTGGCTTTTCTTCCGGTAAAATTTCATTCACCCACTTCACAGCATCGCCCATATCTTCTTTTGCAAAGCTTCCTCCAATTCCATATCCATCAAAATCCATTTTTGATAATACAGTTGCACTTTCTTTTCGTAAATCTTCAAATCGTCCACCCTGCACAATCCCAAAAAGCGCTTGTTTCTCAACGTATTCTGTCGATCTATGATAATCCAAACACGTCTTTGCCCAGCGATGAGTTCTATCCAATGATTTAGCCTGATATGCGTATGGCTCTGTTGGTGAAGTGCATTCATCAAATGCAAAAATAATATCTGCACCAATGTCATTTTGAATTTGAATAGATTTTTCAGGAGTGAAATAGTGTACCGATCCATCGATAATTGATTTAAACATCACTCCGTTCTCATCTACTTTTGCAATCGACATTGCTTCTTCTGCAGCACTACGTGGTAACATTTTTGGTGCGTCTACCCCCTTCACAAACTTTGTAATATTTTTTCCATAAGCAGCTCCAAGTGAAAAAGCTTGAAACCCTCCAGAATCAGTCATGGTTGGCAATGACCAGTTCATAAACTTACCCAATCCACCTGCATCTTTAATCACCTTCTCTCCGGGTTGTAAATATAAATGATAAGTATTGGCTAGGACCACTTGCGCACCTAAATCTTTAAGCATTTCAGGGGTTACACCCTTCACAGTAGCCTTTGTTCCCACGGTCACAAAAGCCGGTGTTTGGATTTCACCGTGTAATGTTTTTATTGTTCCCGTTCTGCCTAAAGCATTCGGGATTTTTTTATTGATATTAAATGAAAGTGGTTTCATTGGAGTTAATCTAGCATATT
>JBAXRA010000039.1:0-5254 GCA_037131455.1 bacterium
TTTAACCGATAGGCACCTTAGAGATGTTCACAAGAAGTTCCATAAGAGGTAGAATGTTATTCATGAAACAAAAACCCCTAAACATATACTGCTGGAATGTAAACGGTATACGAGCTTGGTACAAAAAGGGGAGTTTTGACCAAATGTTACATATGAAACCTGATATTCTATGTTTACAGGAGACAAAGGCTACGCCGGATCAACTTCCGGCTGAATTACTGGCTCCAACTGGGTATTTCACATATTTTGAATACCCAAAAATCAAAAAAGGTTACAGTGGAGTAGCGGTTTATACGAAAATTAAGCCAGAAAAGGTAGAATATGGCTTAAACATTGAACATTTGGATATGGAAGGTCGCATGGTAACCTTATATTTTGAAGATTTTGTACTTATAAACTGTTATTTTCCAAATGGAGGAGGGGAAAGTCACCGTCTAGAGTACAAAATGAAATTCTACGAAGCGTTTCTCGTGAAACTAAACAAAATAAGGCTAAAATACAAGAAAATCATATTCTGTGGGGATTTGAATGTGGCCCATACTGAAATAGACATCGAACGGCCCAAAGAGAACGAAAATCATGTTGGGTTCTTACCACAAGAAAGAGCTTGGGTGGATAGTCTTATAAAACATGACTATGTGGATGTTTATCGTGAAACACATAAGGATGAGAGGAAAAAGTACACTTGGTGGGATGTAAAGACTCGCTCTAGAGAGAGAAACGTGGGTTGGAGGATAGATTATTTCTTTACTACGGAAAATTTAATAAAAAATGTTAAGAGGGCAGTTATCCATGATGAAATAATGGGATCAGACCACTGTCCGATATCATTAGAGATTGAAATATAAGGCTTTGTCCTATATAAAGGACATTAATTTAAATAAAAGACACTTATCCACACATTGTGTCCTATACAAATAATTTATATAGGACTATAATGTTTATCAGAAGGCGGCATTACAGACAGCGCAATTAGATCATTGGATTCTTTTCAAGGTTAGTAGAAAGTTTCGAAGTTAGAGTCTCATTTCGAAGTTCCATTTAGCAGGATCCTAGCGGACTGTTAATAGAATCTAAGTCACATCTAGTTCTTTCGTTTCGCGAGTTGATTTCCAATCGATTCGTTTCACTTTGTAAGTTCAGTAATTAAGCTTTCGGTAGTTAGAGATCTTCGGTGGTTAGTACCGACACAGATTTAGATCAGTGTCATGGAGGGCGTTAAACCCGGTGGCAACAAAGTGGAAGAAAGGCAATCAACAATTTGGCCAGCAGACACACAATTTTTTATCTAAAAAATGTTCTAGCAAGTGCCATCCGTGCGTTGATTCTCTGAAATCACGATGTTCATGGAGTCCATTCCATGAGTACACAACAGGGCATAAACCCTAAAATGTTCTTTCAACAATTTAATCGTTTACTCCACACTTGGAGTACAACATGGTGATCACCAAGACATTGGTGGTCTAAAAAACCGCCACATCTTCCCACTGGCGGTTTTTGTTTTGGGGATATTTTAATTTAAAATTAATTCACCCGATGCTTATCCCTCAATTCCTGTATCTCCAAACTTTCTGCATTTTCCTTCGCCTGTAGTGCTCTCGCATTCATTAATTTTAAATCCTCCAAACTTAATTCATTTAGCTCGAGTGCTCTATTTTTTAAATTCTCTTCTGTATTTTTTTCCTGATCATCTATAACTTCCTCCAGTAAAATATTCAAAATAAAACCGATTTTTGGTCCCGGTTTTAAATCCGCAAGCTTCATAAGTTCATTCCCACCAATTTTAAGTTTTGAAACAGAAACAGGTTCTCTTAATATTTCTTCAATCATCGACATATATTTTCGAAGTCTATATGGATCTTCTTTTGGTCTTCCTGTTCCAATACGGTCACAAATACGAAGATTCACCAAATCCCAAATATGATCTGGTCCGACGTTTCGAATAATTCTTCTTACAGCCGATAGGGAAATCTGTTCTGTATCAGAGAAAAACATATGCCATCTAACTAAACTAACAACAAGTTTAATATTTTCATTTGTAAACTTCATTCTCTTTAGAATTTCTGATGCCATCTTTGCTCCTACAACCTCATGTCCATAGAATGTGCAGTCCTTTCCACTACTTACAAGTCTTTTAGTTTTAGGTTTCCCAATATCATGAAGAAGTGCAGCTACACGAACATAGAAAGGGTATTTTTTATCCGCAGCGTGCTGAAGGCTTCGCAATAAATGTTCAAACACATCAAACGAATGTGCTTGGTTTTGAGTAACTCCTACTGCAGTAGAGATTTCAGGGAGAAAATGCTTTAACAATCCAAGCTTTTCAAGAAATACAAATCCCATCATTGGGTTGTCCGATGCGATTATTTTAGTCACTTCATCTCGAATACGCTCTATAGAAATGTTTCTAATGTAATCAGAATGTTTAATAATGGAATTTTGAGTTTCATGTTCAATGGTAAATCCAAGCTCTGCAGAAAAACGAATTGCTCTGATTAATCGAAGGGCATCTTCTGTAAAACGTTTATCAGGACTTCCAACAGCACGAATAGTTTTTGATTCAATGTCTTTCAGTCCCTCAAAATTATCTACCACTTCTCCCTTAATCACATCTGCTGCAAGCGCATTAATCGTAAAATCTCGGCGTTTAAGGTCATCTTCTAATTTATCGCTGAAAGTCACCTTGTCTGGGTGTCTGTTGTCGCTATAGCCGGATTCTAGTCGATACGGGGTTACTTCAACGGTTGTTTCATCTGAAATTACTACACCTACAGTTCCGAAAGTATTCTCATAAAAAGTTTTATCAAATAGGGGGATGATTTGCTCAGGGGTAGCGTTAGTAGTGAGGTCCCAGTCCTTTGGGATTCTTCCAATTACAAGATCTCGAACGCACCCTCCAACAATGTACGCTTCAAAACCACCTGCAATTAGTTTTGCAGAAACATCCTTGATTTCCTGTGGAATTTTAGCTGTATCTATCTTCACCCATGAATACTAGTATCTTTTTGTTTTTTTATCAATTTAATGTATTATGTTGTCCATGCGCTCGTGGCTCAATGGATAGAGCACTTGGCTTCGGACCAAGGGATTGCAGGTTCGAATCCTGCCGAGCGCACCAATAGATAAGGGACAATATAAGCAGGTATGGTTTAGTGGTAGAATGCGTCCTTGCCAAGGACGAGACGAGAGTTCGATTCTCTCTACCTGCACCAATTTAGTACTGGATTCAGATATACACAAAATGTGGAAAACTGTGGATAACTCAGGGGATATGTGTATAAAAGACAGAGTTTAAAAGACATTGAAAATATGCTCTTTTTGATATTATATCCTTATTTATCAACGTATAATCAATAAAATAGTGTTTGGTATGTCGCACGTGAAACATAAATACATGAAGAAAACTTCATTTTAATTTAAGCTTTATTTGTCTTCATTAAAGTAAGATTTAGGGATGATAAGCACAAAAATATTAGGTGATTTCGGAGAACTATTGGTCGCTAAAAGACTAGAGTCTAAAGGTCATAAAATTTTAAGGACTAGGTATAAAAAATGGGAAGGGGAGATAGATATTGTTTCAGCTAAAGATGGTGTTATGTATTTTAATGAAGTGAAAACTAGAGTGGTCAAAAAGGTCAAAGATGAGACAGATCTGCAGAATATTGGACTAACGAGGCACAAAATGTCCAAGATTGTAAAATGTGCCCAGTGGTTCTCACAGAAGGAGATTGGCAAGTATGCATATGCAAAAAGGCAGTTTGACGCCTACTTTCTCCAGTTGGTACCAGACAATATGAGAGATGTTTCGACGTTAGACGACTTAAAACATTGTTTCACTGAGGGGAAAATGCAGGTTTTGTCTACTTATATGGAAAATATCGATATGGAGATTTTTGGATGTTACACAAATACTTTAATAGATTGAGATATAAGGATAACTGTGTTAGGATTCAACGAATCGGGGTGTAGTGTAACGGTTAACATTCCTGTTTTGGGAACAGGCGACTCAGGGTTCGAATCCCTGCACCCCGACAAGTTTTGAGAGAGGGAAATATTGGAGGTGCCAATTTGGCACCTCCAATTTCAAGGTCGCAAATTGCGACCTTAAACGAAGAGTGAATTCTTAACTTGATATCGCAATTTGCGATATCAAGTTAAGTGAAATTTAACATTTCTTTACTTTCTCTTCATATACGACCTGTAGTATAGGTGGTATGAACGAAAACATAATCACGGAAATTCCTTTAACCCCCGAAATCATAAGGGAAAAGATATATATTATAAGAGGTAAAAAGGTGATGATTGATAGGGATTTAGCGATTCTATACGAAATACTTACTAAGCAACTTAATCAATCTGTAAGGAGAAATGTAGATAGGTTTCCAGAGGACTTTATGTTTCAACTTACAAAAAAAGAGATGGATAATTGGATATGCCAAATTGGCATATCCAATGGTGATAGTGAGACCGAAAATTGGAAGTCACAATTTGTGACTTCCAATTCTACGCTCAAACAGAGCCTTAGAAAACCACCCCTCGCCTTCACCGAGCAGGGAATCGCCATGCTTTCAAGTGTTCTAAACAGTAAACGTGCCATCCAGGTAAACATTCAAATCATTCGCATCTTCACCAAACTTCGTGAAATGATCGATGCATACAAGGAACTTCGCGAGAAGGTAGAAGAGATGGAAAAGAACAATGAGGTTAATTTTAGTGAGATATTCAGGGTAATCAGGCTACTTATCACAGAAAAGGAAGAACCTAAGGAGAAAATGGGTTTTCGTGCAGATTAGCCACTTTATGCTATATTGGCAATATCAATGAAAAAGTTTATCAAAAACAAAGAGGATTTTACTTGTGAAAAGTGCCGAAAGGAGGTTAAGGGGACAGGTTTCACCAACCACTGCCCCCAGTGTCTTTATAGTAAGCATGTGGATGTTTCACCTGGAGACCGGGCTAATGAATGCTGTGCCCTTATGAAACCTATAAGGGTAGAGGGGACAGGGATTGATAAGATGCAAATAGTACACAAGTGTGTAAAGTGTGCAGCGGAGAAAAACAACAAAATTCAGAAGGATGATGATATAGATGCAGTGGCCCAAGTTGCAAAAGATTTTGCGAAGGAGAAAATAGAGAGCTGGAAGCTTAAAAGATAGAAATTGTATAAAAGGGAACTCTCTGCTATATTGTTCACATGCAGGATTGGTTTAGTGGTAGAATGACTGCCTTCCAAGCAGTAGACAAGGGTTCGATT
>JBAXRA010000040.1:0-5209 GCA_037131455.1 bacterium
ATTATGGGAGGACGCACAAGAGTTAAAGTGGTCAAGAACAAGGTGGCCGCTCCCTTCCGCCAGACTGAATTTGATCTAATGTACAACGAAGGAATTTCTCGAGAAGGAGAAATTATCGCATTGGGAGAAAAGATGGGGCTTATTACAAAAACTGGTATCTCCTACTCTTATGGAGAGGTAAAATTGGGCCGAGGATATGACGCGACAAGACAGTTTTTGAGAGAGAATAAGGATATTGCAGAGGAGGTTTTAGAAAAGATTCGATCAGGTTTGAAAGACCCTGCTTTAGTGAGTAGTAGTAGCGGAGAGTAATCGTATTCATATAAAAAGGCCACAGTAATTGTGGCCTTTTTATATAGGTAGACAATCCCCTATTTTCGTATAGAATCTAACAATACTTATTAAACAAATATCACCATGCTGGAATACAACGAAATCACATTACGAAAATACATCATCTTCGACAAGGAACCTTGGGAAGTCTTGGACGCTCACGTTTTCCGCAAGCAACAGAGAAAGCCAGTTAATGCCACAAAGCTTCGAAATCTATTAAACGGTCGCGTGATGGAACACTCTTTCCACGTATCTGACAAAGTTGAAGAAGCTGAAATTATCTCAAGGAAAGTTAAATACCTATACACAAACAAAGGCGAATGGTGGTTCTGCAGTGAAAACAGTCCTGCTGATCGATTCCAGTTGGTTGACACCTTGATTGGCGATGCACGAAAGTTTTTAAAGCCAAACAGCGTTATCGAAGCTCTACAATTTGAAGACAAGATTTTCGGAGTGAAGCTTCCTATCAAAGTTGAATTAGAAGTCACAGATGCCCCTCCCGCTGTTCGTGGTGACACCGCAAAGGGTGGAAACAAGGTTATTACACTGGAAACTGGTGCGACTCTTACTGCTCCGATGTTCGTAGAACCGGGCGATATTGTGAGAATTAATACAGAGACTGGAGAGTATGTGGATCGCGTGACGAAGTAGTTTGACTTTAGTCTATTGGAGTATATAATTTGGTTCTTGATGAGGTTGGAGGTCAGTAGCAAGAAATTCAGCACCGAAAGGTGCTGAATTTCTTTTTATATATTCTTTATTTTTATTAGTCTTCTATGAATTATATTATCAACACATGATTTGACTAATCATGTGCACGGGCGCGCCACCGGTGTGGTTTTCTGGTCCCGTCAACCAGAATTTGTGGGTTCAACTCCCGTCGCGTCCACGTCCTAAAAATACCGTTGAATTTGACTAAATCATGCATGCGAGTAAAATTGCATCTGACGGGATCAGGAAACACCGGTAGCTAGCGTAAAACCACCAGTAAATGACTGGTGGAAACAAAAAAAACGCTCCATATGGAGCGTTTTTTTTGTTTTTCTCTTCAACCTACAAAGTATGGTCAATTACGGCCTCAATCAGATTGGTTATGTTTTTCAAATTTTCCATATCAGTTTTCTCAATATATTCTACCGCCCTATCTTTCCAAGCCACGCTCCTTAATTGATCTGCCATCACAAACCCAGATATCTTTTGCCCATTAATGGAAATGCGGTAAGCATATTTCTTTTCAGTACTTGTTATTGGACATATAAAGGCCAAATTCGTAAGTGAATTAAATTCGCGAGATGAAATAACAAGAACTGGCCTCCTCCCTTTTTGTTCATGTCCGAGAGTGGGGTCCAAATTTAACCATACAATATCACCAGGTTTTGGAATATAATTTTTATCTACCATATCTCGTTTCCTACAGGCTTACCCCAATCTATTAATTCGTGCTGATCTTCTTCGTCTACAGGACCCATTTCTTTCAAGGCTTTTTTAAACTCTTTCTTTGATATCACTTTCTTTGTCTTATTTTTTGTAATTATCATTGAATTTTCTTTTAAAGACACTACCAATTCACACCCCTTCATATCAGGAGCATCTTCTACAATAGATTTTGGAAGTCGAATACCATACCCATTTCCCCACTGGGAGATTTTGGTAATAATAATTTTTTTACTCATAACAAAAGTATACACATCTGTGTATACTTTTGTCAATCGAATTTTACCTAAATACTACGCCGCTACGAAAGGAATCAATCCCATGAACCTTGATCGCTTGATAGCAAGAGCCAATTGTCTTTGGTTTTTAGCCGTAACGCCAGTTCTCTTTCGAGCAAGGATTCGTCCGTGAGGATTCAAGAACTTCTTAAGAAGATCTACATCCTTGTAGTCGATATGCTTAATATTATTTTGTGTGAAGTAGCACTGCTTTTTCATGATAATTTTTTATTTTGTTAATTGTGTCTTAAAACGGGATGTCTTCAGGATTAATTTCCTCTTGTGGGTATTCGATTTGTTCAAGTGGAGCGGAAGCCGGAGCTTTCTTTTCAGAAGGGCCCTTAGCTTCGTAATTTCCTCCCCCTGCTCCTGTCGGCTTTGGACCGAACTGGAATCGTTCACCAATGACCTCTGTTCTGTAATTCTTCTTGCCGTCTGGACCGTCCCAAGTTCGAGTCTGGATTCGTCCCTCGATGAAGATGTTACTGCCCTTCTTCATGTACTGGCCGATCACTTCTGCTTGCTTGCCGAAAATCACAATGTTGTGAAAATCAACCGCTTCTTGTTTGGCACCAGATTGGTCTTTCCAAGTGCGGTTTGTTGCAACTGAGAAACTTGCAACCTGCATTCCCGATGGTAAAGCTTTTAATTCCGGATCCTTTGTAATGTTCCCGATAATAAATACTTTGTTTAGATACATTTTTTATATTAGTTAGTTACCTCTTTTGGTGATTCATCTACCAGTATATCATTTTTCACTTCCGCTTCCCCGTCCGGTTGTTCTTCTTCTTTGTCAGCACCGATTCCCTTAACACCTTCTGTGATCATAGTGCTTTCTGTTACAGTCTTGACGATTATGTAACGAAGCATTGGATCAAAGGCCTTAATGTCCTTTTCAACCAATTCAAGCTTTTCAGGGTCTAGAGTGAACTTAACCCATCCGAAGTATGCATTTGTATAGTGCATCTTCTCGGCCTTAATTGTCTTTGACATTGAATACGAGAGTTTAATAAGTTTCGGAGCGCTTTCACTGATGAAAGTTCCCCCCTGTTTTTCTATTGTTGACTTCAGCTGAGAGAATTGTACAGGCACATCTGATTCAGCTACGGTCGGAAGTAAGTGGAAACCAAGCTCGTATACTCGGCCCATTGACTCCTCGAAAGTCGTTTCATTTATATTTGTCATTGGCACAATGTAACACACTACTTGGCCTATTTCAAGCTTATATTGAAGAGCCTTGAGAAATTCTCTCTAATAGTGGAAGACATCGATTCCTCTGAAATTCCCTTGATTTCGGCCATTTTTGCCACTATAAGGGGAATATTGAGCGGAGAGTTCCTCTGCCCTCTGTATGGGACCGGGGTCACGAATGGACAGTCGGTTTCAGAGAGAATTGATTCATTAGGGGTAGCCGTCACAAGATCCTTATACTCCTTAGCAAAAGTAATCACCCCGGTGTAGGACAAAGTAAACCCTCGCTTGATAAATTCAGCCCCTTCCTCTACTGTGCCTGCAAAAAAATGTACATTCCCCCGCAACTTTAACCCATCAGACATTAAATAATTATCAAGAATAGTTAAAATTTCCTTATATGAATTTCTAGCATGAATCATAAGGGGTTTGCCTACTTCTAATGCCAAATCGATCTGTTGTTTAAAAACTTTTTCCTGCTTTTCTTTATTAAAAGGCTCTCTGAAAAAATCCAGCCCACACTCTCCTATGGCAACCACCTTTGGATTTCCTGCTAACTTTTTAAATTCTTCATAATTAAATTCCTCATTGTGTGTTGGATGTAGCCCTACAATTGCGTAACAGTTTTCATATTTTTCTGATAAAGCAACAACTGCCTTTGAAGTTTCTAAATCAGTTCCAACATTCACGATAATAATTCCCTGCTTTTCCGCTTCCAAAATCACTTCTTCACGATCCTTTTCATACTCAGGAAAATTAACATGAGCATGTGCATCTATATATTTATATTTCATTAGTCGTAATATCCCCCGCCATAACTTCATCTGGTATCGGTTCTGCAATTGATGCACTTATCATAGACACACGTTTTCGTCTTTCTAAATCAGCCAATATTTCAACAATTGCCACAGCAACCGGCACCGCAAGGAGCGCACCAATAATTCCTGCAAGTTGGGCACCGGCAACCAAAGCAAGAATTACAAGAAGTGGCGGAACTCCGATAATCTTTCTCACAACCAATGGATAAATCACATGTGATTCAATTTGCTGAATAATTAAATATAGTGCAATTACGATAAGTCCAAGACCAAGCCCTCCATCAAGCGTCGCAAACAAAAAGGCAGGAACCGCAGCAAGAACCAAGCCGACAACTGGAATAAGCTCAAACGCAGCTGCAACAAATGCCAATAATAATGGATGTCGAATATCTGTAAATACCATTCCTAAAAGTGCCAACCCCGCATAAGTTAAAAATCCCACAATTAATGCAAGTACCAATTGCCCCTGCATCCATCTTCCAATTTTATTTTGTGTTCTACGCCACAAATCCTTTACATGTTTTTCATATTTAAGAGGAACAATAATGTCTAGAAATTCTCCCACTCCGTCTTCTCGGACGGCAAGATAAAAAGAAACAACAATTATTAAAACGAGGCCGACCACTCCTCCAACAAATCCTGATACAGTGTCGAACACCCCTCCTGAAAAATTGGAGATTGCATTCACAATTAATCCTGTCACATCACCTAATGAAATTGATGATGGTAAGTCTGGAAAAAAGCTACGAATACTTGAGAGGCTTCCTTTTGCACTAATAAGTTCCGCCGTCTTAACACTTTTTGGTAATCCGTTTAATGCAGTTACTGTTTCAGTAAAAAGCGGAGGTAAAATAAATGTGAAGAAACTTATCACAAGACCAAGAACCAGAAGATACATCAGCACAACCGCGGTTGGTCGTGGTAGCCTTCGTCGCATAAACCATCGTGTTCCGGGTTCGATGACTGAGGCAAGCACTACTGCAGCTAGAACTAGAACAATTAGAGCACGAAGTTCAAAAGCAAGGTAGGCGCCAAATGCAAAAATCAACACCCTAAAAAGGGTTCCGCTTTCAATTGTTATGTTTTGTCTCTTTGTCTCCATTGGCTTTAGAATAGCACATTATATAGACTACTCAATTCGTAAGACGTATAGGA
>JBAXRA010000041.1:0-5076 GCA_037131455.1 bacterium
GAATTCAAGCAAAATCTTTTTCCAGTTTTAGTCGGACCGTCTTCAAAAACATGTCCGAGGTGCGATTCACATTTTGTACAAACCACTTCGACGCGATGCATACCGTGACTGTCGTCCACAATTTGTTTAACAGCATTTGGAAGCGCGTCATCAAAACTTGGCCAGCCTGTTCCTGAATCAAACTTTGCGTCGGAAGCGAAGAGAGGATTGCCACAGACCGCACAATTGTAAGTACCGCTCTCTTTTGTGTGAACAAATTTTCCAGTAAACGGCGCCTCAGTTCCCCTTTCACGAGCGACACGATAGAGCTCTGGATTTTTATTTTTTAATTCGTCCTCATTAATCATTTTGCAGATTTTTTAACTTTATCAAGAAAAGCTTCTTTCTCTGCATCAGTTCTTTTAAATTTTTTGTCCAGTACAGTAATACCTTTCACTTTCAATCCACAGAAACCTAAAATTCCGAAATTCCAAATAGTCCAGAACGGTTTAGCGATCAACCAGTACAACCACATAGCACCGTCACAAGTGATGAAGACTCTTGCCGTTTTACCTTTTAATAGCCCTACGGGACGGCCATTTTCATACTTGAAAGCAAAACCACTGGATAGATTATTGTCCAACCAATTCTTCATTATAGCCGGGGGAGAAATCCACCACATTGGGTGAACAAACACCAATTCGTTTGCATCGGTAATTTTTTTCTTCATGATGTCACGAACTGTGTCTGGGTTGCCCATATCATGTGGATTTTCGAACTTCAAAAAATCCTGCTTTAAATCTGTTTTATACAAGTCTAGAATTTCAACAGTGTTTCCAACTTCTTCAGAGCCGGCCTTATACGCTTCAGCAATTTTATGTGTGAACCCGAGTGAACTCGGATGCGCTGTGACAATTAAAATATTTTTTTTCATTATTCTGTGAAGATTCTGTAAACGTTCATTCCAAGAATTGAACCGATGATTGGTCCGATAAGGTACATCAAGTTGAATGATCCAAGAGCCATTGCAACTGCAGGGTTCAAAACACCGTTTGATCCAAGGGCAGATGCAACTACTACTCCGAGAACTAGGGACGCACCGATAGTAAGACCACTCATTTGTGCAGGTGTCTTTCCGAAAACAACAGCTGCGATTCCAAAAGTGAAGAAGAAAGTTCCGATAATTTCTGCAAGTGCAATTGCACCAGTGTTTGCGACGATCAAGCTTATATTTGCTCCTGAATTGACCGCAACCATCATTGCAAGACCTGCGCCAATAAATTGTGCGATTAAATACAGAATTGCATCATGATGTTTAATTTTTCCAACAGTCCAAGCCCCGAGAGTTACAGCAGGATTAAAGTGTGCACCACTCATGTGTCCCAAAGAATATACAAATAATCCGAGCGTAAGCCCCGCAACCAGCGGTACTGAGATAGGCCCTCCTGCGTGTACCGCAACGACTACTGCCAATGATAATGAAAATGTTCCGAGCAACTCGGCGAAATATTTTTTTAAATGTGTTTTCATGGGTTTATTATACGATATTGGTTGGTGGAGGGCAAAGTGGGGGTTTTGAAGGGTTGGAAAGGGTGTGTCCGAGTCGCCCATTGTCAAAAAGTTGTCAAAAGATTTAAAACTCATGTTTATCCCCTTCCTCCATCACTACAAATTCAATACCATTCTCAGGTAAAATAATCGAAGGCAATCTATGCGCCGTTCCAAACCGAACCGCATCGTGAATTGGAAAACACACTCTTGGTTTGACCTCTAGTGCATAATCTATCGCTTCAGACATCTTCATCCATGGACCAGATACTGGCAAAGCCAAAATATCAATCGGTTGTCCTGGGTTTGTAAATGCATCCCCTGGTAGGAAAAACTTTTCATCAAAAAGAAATCCAGTATTTTCTGAAGCAGGGATAGACTTGTGCATAATTGCATGTTTGTGACCAATTCCTTTTACAGAAATTTTTCCATCGTCGATCAGGACTTCTCCGCCGTCCTTTATCAAGTGATGATAAATTCCCTCTCTTGTGAGGATTTCACTGACAGTGGTGTTTGTGTAAATTAAAACTTCAGGATTTTTTTCGATAATTACGCGAAGCGAATCAAGATGGTAGTGATCAGAGTGTTCGTGAGTGATGAAAATATAGTCGATTTTTTTAAGCTTAGAATGTTCCTCGACTGTGTACATGCCAGGGTCGGTTAAGATGCGAACATCTTTGAATTCGAGTAGAAGGCAGCAGTGGCCAAGTTTGGTGATTTTCATATGGCGAAATTATACCACACCTACACAATCTTCAACAAAAAAGCTTACTTTCTACCCCACCCTCTCCTTCACTTTCTTCTCCTTAACCTCCACCGCCTCATCATCATGTCTAACCAACCCATCCTTCATCCCCGCCACTTTCTTCCCCTTCTTTACTTCAAATGAAAATTCTACCGGAGTCACCCCCTTCTTAATATCCACCTCAATAGTCCCACCGCGCATTACGCCTTCCGTAATCATAAGCGATGCAACCGGAGTCAAAATCTTATTCTGTATCAACCTCTTCAACGGTCGCGCACCATACTGCGGGTTATACCCCTCCTTCGCAAGATAATCCATAACACTCTCAGAAATATTCATCACAATCTCCTTCTCATTCAATCTATCCTTCACCTTTTTAACTTCAATATCCACAATCTTTCGGATCGCTTCATGGCTCAAAATATCGAAAATAATCACCTCATCTAATCGGTTCAAAAATTCCGGTCGGAAATGATCCTTCAAAGTTGCATTCACCTTCTCTTTCACTTCTTCGTATTGAACCTTGTCATCATGACTCACCGCAAAACCAATCTTTTGCATGTTATCAATATATTGCGCACCAATGTTTGAAGTCATGATAATAATTGTGTTTCTAAAGTTCACAACGCGGCCCTTCGCATCAGTTAATCTTCCGTTATCCAAAACTTGCAACAAAACGTTGAAAATTTCGGGATGTGCCTTTTCAATTTCATCAAACAAAATTACCGAGTACGGTCGATGACGTACCATTTCAGTAATAGTTCCGCTCTCTTCGTGTCCAACATAGCCCGGTGGAGCACCCAAGATTTTTGAAACTGAATGCTTCTCCATGAATTCTGACATGTCGACTCGAATAAGTGTCTTCTCATCATCAAACATTAATTTCGCAAGGGCTTTTGTAAGCTCTGTCTTTCCTACACCAGTTGGTCCAAGGAAAATAAACGAACCGATTGGACGTGCTGGGTCGGCGATACCTGCACGACTGCGCTTTATCGTCTCAGAAATCTTTTTCACCGCTTCGTTTTGTCCGATGACAACTTTTTGCAAGTCTTCTTCCATACGTGACAATTTCTTTGCCTCCTCTTCAAGCATTCGAGACACTGGAATTCCAGTCCATTTTGCAACAACCTCGGCGATATCGTTTTCATTTACTTCTTCTCGTAAAATTCGACGAGTTGATTGTAATTTCTTTAATTTCTTCATCTTTGAATCCAAATCTTTTTCAAGGAAAGGAATTTTTCCATAGCGAATTTCCGCCGCTTTTGAAAGGTCGGCTTTGGCTTCAGCGCGTTCTGCCTCTTGTCTCAAAACTTCAAGTGATTTTTTAATTTCCTTAATGCTCGAGTGTGCCTCTTTTTCATTTGCCCAGCGAGATTCGATTTCTGAAGTCTTGTCCTTCATGTCTGCAATTTGAATTTCGATATCCTTGATGCGGGATTTCGCACTTTTACTAGTATTGATTTCATTTTTCAATGCTTCTTTTTCAATTTCAAGACGCATGATTGTTCGATGAGAAGCTTCTAAATCAGCCGGTTTGTTTTCAAGAGAAATTTTCAGTCGTGAAGCAGCCTCGTCAACAAGGTCAACGGCTTTGTCAGGCAAAAATCGATCGCTGATATATCGGCTTGATAAGTTTACAGAAGCAACAATTGCATCATCCGTAATACGCACTCCGTGGTAAAGCTCGTACTTTTCCTTTAATCCTCGCATGATTGAAATCGCATCCTCGATAGATGGTTCATTCAAATACACAGGCTGGAATCGGCGCTGGAGGGCTGGATCTTTTTCAATGTGTTTCTGATATTCCTTCAAAGTTGTTGCACCGATTGCGCGCAATTCCCCTCGAGAAAGCGCAGGCTTTAACATGTTTGATGCGTCAAGTGATCCTTCCGCAGCACCTGCTCCTACAATTGTGTGAATTTCATCAATGAACAAAATCACCTTTCCTTCAGCTTTTTCAATTTCTTTTAAAATAGATTTTAAGCGTTCTTCGAATTCTCCGCGGTATTTTGTACCAGCAACCAAAACCCCCAAATCAAGTGAAACCAATTCCTTGTCTTTCAAAGATTCAGGAACATCATTCATGGCAATTCTATTCGCAAGCCCTTCCGCAAGCGCAGTTTTTCCAACACCGGCTTCTCCGATTAAAATCGGATTGTTTTTTGTTCTTCGAGACAAAATCTGAATCACGCGCGCGATTTCCGCATCGCGACCGATAACCGGATCCAATTTGTGCTCGCGCGCGAGTACCGTCAAATTTCTTGTGTATTTTTGCAGAGCTTTGAATTTATTCTGTTTTTCTCCACCACCATTTGTCTTGGTAGTTTTTACAGCTTCAAGCGCGCGCAAAACACTTTCACGATTCAATTTAAATTTAGCCAACAGATCCCTCGCAGCACTTTTTACATCAATCAAAGCCACGAACAAGTGTTCAACCGATACGAAATCGTCTTTTAATTCCGCTGCGATTTTTGCAGAAACCTCTATTGCCTGCGCCATGTCAGGGGTCAAATACAATTGATACGAAGGAGAAATAGTTGCAGACGACTGGCCGGTTTCAATTCCCTCTAAAACGTTGTCTGTAAGGAGGACCAAGTCGATATCAAGTTTCTCTAATATAGAAATAACTAAACTGTCCTCTTGAACAACCAGAGAGGTCAAAAGGTGCATTGGGTTAACGTGATTTTGACCACGTTCAATAGCCAATTCGTGCGCCTTGCGGATCACCTCTTTGGCTTTGGTAGTAAATTGGTTAAATGCGGGTATTTCGGGCATATGTGAGCATTATAGCATAGTGGTCAAGT
>JBAXRA010000042.1:0-4884 GCA_037131455.1 bacterium
ACCAGTCATACTATTGAACAATGCGCCAGCTGAACAGCCAGGAGTTGTTGTAGTAGTAGTGGTAGTTCCTCCTACAGAATCAGCATTAGCTGCTGCTCGTGTCATAGGTCCAAAGTATCCAGCTGATGGCTGAATGCCCTTAGAAATCTGGTAAGCGGCAACGGCTGACTTTGTAAGTCCTCGGAAGGATCCCATAGAAACACCTGCAGGCATTGTCAAAAGTCCCTTAGAGACTAGGAATGACTGAAGTGCAACTACAGCTGAACCTGTTGATCCAACTGTTAGGGTTGTGTTGAAAGTACCTGACATTGACTGAGCGCCAGCTGCTACCGGAGCAACAACTGAAAGCACCAATGCCAATGAAAGTACTGTCGATGATATTCTTTTCATTTTGTAAATTTATTAATTAAGCTTAATTTTGTAATAGAAGATACGAACTTGCTTTATCTTATAAGTTTTTATAATGCGCAAGCGCCCATCTTCTCCGGGTCAAGATCTTATGAACCCGCAATGACTTTCTATATATAGTGTAGAAAAACAATGCGGATTAACAAAAAAGGAAACCCTTCAAGAACTATGACGTTCTATGAAACCTAATATTACAGTTTATAGTGTGGTTGTACAAGGGTTTCTGGGGATATCTACTGGCAGGATCTGAGTCTGATATCATTGACTATAAATGTCCTAAATGACCTTAAAATGACTTATAAGGACATTGTAACACAAATAGGCTTAATTACCAAGGGTTATAGAGAAATCAACGAATAGCGACTCCAGCGTCTTTCCCCTTCTTTTTTGAGTAATCCTGACGCCACCATGTCCAAGAGTTCACGCTGGACTGTCTTTTCACTGCACCCAACGACACCTTCTGCGATATCTTTTATTGAAGCATTGACCTTGTTTTTTATAATACCAAGAATTGCATTCCTTCGTTCAGATTTTCTCTTGTCTGAAGTGTCAGTCCCCTCTGTAATAGGCTTGGTATGTATAGTGGGCTTTTTAATTACAGGATGAACAGGGGTGCTAATTTCAGGTTTGTTTTCTTTTGAGAAAAAAGCCTCATCTAGGACAAAATGTCCGCCCAATCTCCCAGGTGTTTCTCTTTCTTCTATAACGGACATCAGGCCCTGAATTTCAGCGCATAGGACAGAATGATTCATCTGAGATTCGATTCCGGAAAACATAGCGATCTCGGAAAATGAAATTAATGAGAGATTTGTTTTAATCAAATTGTCTAAAAGACTTTTTCTTTCCGGAGATGGTTGGATGCTTAAAGACAACACCTGTTCAACTAGATCGATAGAAAGTTGTCGCATTCTGACCTTTATAGGTTCCTTGTTATCAAAGAAGTCTGTTATTAGGTATACAGCCCTTGATATACCGTGAGATTTTTTATGCACATGCATTAGGTATGCGTTGTCAGAAAACAATGTCTTATATCCGATATCGTGGAGGTTCTTTGAAGTGATTTTGTGTTCGTTCATGTCTTTAAATTTTAGTTAATTGTCTTATAAAAATGTTGTCCGAAAATGTGACCTATACGCGAGTAATTGTTTAGGATTTTTCCCTTGTCCTATTGACTTGGCAAAGTATATCTAAGACATTAATAAATGCAACTTTTTTATGTGGTGTCTTGATGCTATTATTTGAACATATGGCAAAAAAGAAAAGAAGGATTGATGACGATGAAACAGAGGGCGGTGCCTTTTCGGATCTAGGTCATTCAACAATACAGAGCGTTTGGGGGATTCTATTATTTTTATTATCAATATTTTTTATTATTTCAGCGTTTGGAAAGGCAGGGCTTGTGGGTGAAAAAATGCATGAATGGTTATCCTCATTTTTTGGCCTCGGTTATTACCTAGTTCCCCTGTTGCTATTAATACTGTCTATGTCGTTTTTCGCTGATAGAGAAAGGACATTTCCTACCTCTAAACTTATAGGATCATTTATCTTTTTTGTGTCAGGCCTTGGATTCTTTTCGATGATCTCTGATGGCAAGGGTGGGTTCTTGGGAGACTTGATTATAAAGCCCTTGATTCCTCTATTTGACCGACCGGTGACTTATATTTTTCTTTTTGGACTAATTGTTATTTCTCTAATTGTTATTTTTGACACAGCAATCAAAAAGGAATATTTCTTTTTCTGGCGTCTTTTACGAAAGAATGTTGGAGGTGTGGATAACTTGAAGGGACAGGTTCTAGACTCAGCCGAAGCAGATAAATTGGACAAGGCAACAGCGGCTATAAAAGACAAAAATAAGAACAGTGAATCTGAAGATGAGTCGGATGAAACTTCAAAGGACAAGGCTTCTAAGGCGCAAAAGGACACAACTAAAAACGTTGCAAACAAAGGATCTGGAGGTGACCTTAAGGACTCTGCCCTACCAAACATCCTTATTAGAAAAAGCGTTCTGTTGGGTAAGAAGTGGGAGTTCCCCCCGCTCTCTTTACTTGAAAGAGACAGCGGAAAACCTGATGTTGGAGACATTAAGGCCAATGCAAATATTATAAAAAGGACACTGCAGAACTTTGGAATCGATGTAGAAATGGACGAAGTTTCTATAGGACCCTCAGTTACACGTTACGCATTAAAGCCAGCAGAGGGTGTCAAGCTGTCTCGTATCCTTGGTCTTCAAAACAACTTATCATTAGCACTTGCCGCACACCCAATTCGAATCGAAGCACCGATTCCTGGCAAATCCCTAGTTGGTATTGAAATTCCAAATAGCGTCAAGACAATGGTGCGCCTTGGATCAATGCTTGCGGATGAAGACTTTAAAAATTCTACCAAGCCATTGTATGTGGCACTTGGAAAAGGTATTTCTGGGAAGTCGTATTTTGATGACTTGGCAAAGATGCCTCACCTATTGATTGCAGGGGCCACAGGTTCTGGAAAGTCTGTGACTATTCACACTGTTATATGTTCTCTTCTATATCGCAATGCCCCTGATAACTTGAAATTGATTATGATCGATCCAAAAAGAGTAGAGCTTACTCTATATAATAAGATCCCTCACCTTTTGACACCGGTTATCACTGACGCCAAGAAAGCCATCCTCGCGCTAAGGTGGGCAGCGAAGGAAATGGATAGACGATATGACATTTTAGAAAAGAGTTCGGTTCGAGACATTGCTTCGTATCATAAAAATGTTCTTCTGCCTGAACTTGAAAAAATTAAGGGTGACAAGAATTTAAAGGTAACAGGAACTGGTGACGACGAAATGATTGAAGTAGAAGAAAAACTTCCAGATAGCATGCCGTATATTGTGATTGTCATCGACGAGTTGGCCGACATCATGCAAACATATCCTCGCGAGTTGGAATCTGCCATTGTTCGACTTGCGCAGATGTCACGAGCCGTTGGTATTCACCTTATCCTTTCAACACAGCGTCCATCAGTAAACGTCATCACAGGACTTATTAAGGCCAACGTTCCTTCAAGAATCGCTCTTCAGGTGGCTTCACAAATCGATTCTAGAACCATTCTAGATATGCGAGGAGCGGAAGAACTACTCGGAGCCGGAGACATGCTCTATCTATCAGCAGAAATGTCATCCCCTCGTCGTATTCAGTCTGCTTTTATGTCAGAAGGCGAATTAAAGAAAGTTGTTAAACACCTAATCGATCACACAGATTCAACAGTCGAGGAGATTCAGATTATGAACGAAGAAAACGGCGGAAGTGCAGTAAATGATCCAATCTTTAACGCAGCCGCAGAAAGTGGTGTTGATCCAGAAGACGATGATGAATTGTACCAGGAGGCAAAAGAAATGGTGATGCAGATTGGTAAGGCTTCGACTTCATATATACAGAGAAAATTGCGTGTTGGTTATGCCCGTGCAGCAAGATTGATGGACATATTGGAAGAGCGTGGAGTGATCGGCCCTGCAGATGGTGCCAGACCTCGTGAGGTTATAGGGTACGGAGGAGGATCAGAGGGTGGAGAGGAGGACGATAGTTCATCAGAAATTCAGCAATAATTTATTAAAATTTAATCTATATATATTATGGTAAGACTGTACGACGACGGAAAAGTGATCATAAAGACAATCATAGTTCTGGTCTTTGTACTGTTTATCGCCGGATATGGATTCTATCAATCAAAGAACCTTATATATGGACCGAGAATTACCCTAAATGAGAACTTTGGTACACCAACTGTGGTGAATGATGATATAATGACCCTCAGCGGAACGGCTAAAAATATCGCATCAATCACCTTGGATGACCGCCCAATTTCTATTGATGAAAGCGGAGTGTTCAATGAGAAGGTACTTCTCTTCCATGGTTTAAATGTCATCAAGCTCTTTGGTAAGGATAAATTCGGCGCAAGTACAGAAAAAAAGATTGAGGTTATTTACAAGATTTAAATACAAAATTACATGAAGAAAAAAACAAAGAAGTCTGACAAGGAGGATTCTGACAAAGTTGTGGACAGAAACAATGCATCTATCAGCGACACCTTGGCACAGATTAAAGGAAAATTTGGAGATGACTCGATTATGACTTTGGGTGAAAAACCAAAAGTAGACATTGATGTCATCCCTACTGGATCAATCGGACTTGATGCAGCATTAGGAGTTGGAGGACTTCCTCGCGGAAGAATCGTCGAAATCTTTGGACCTGAATCTTCTGGAAAGACCACACTTGCCCTTCATGTTATTGCGCAAGCGCAAATAAAAGGCGGAGTGTGCGCATATATTGATGCCGAACATGCTATGGATCCTGATTACACAGTTAAACTTGGTGTAAACATTGATAACCTTTTAATTTCACAACCTGACACAGGAGAGCAGGCACTTGAAATTGTTGAAAGTTTGGTTCGAACAGGAAAGATTGATGTGATTGTTATCGACTCGGTTGCAGCCCTTACTCCAAAAGA
>JBAXRA010000043.1:0-4815 GCA_037131455.1 bacterium
GCCATAAAACAGTATTTGAAGTCTGCCCATTTACAATTACATAGACATAAGCGTTCTGAGGGATTGAATATGAGTTCTGATTTAGGTTAGTTGAAAAATATCCTGAAGAATTTGTGGTGCCTAGATTTGCAATATACACATTCGATGAAGATGAGAAGTTGTAGTAAAGGTTTATAGTAGAGTTTACATCTCCACCATTAACTGTAATTTGCACCATATTAGCGCTGTTATTAACAACACTAAGGGACGGAGTTGAAGCAAGGGCAACATCAACAATTCCAAAAGCGCTTGTAAGGACTAAGCTAAGGCTAAAAACGCCTGCAAATAAGGCTTTATTAGCTTTTAGGATACTTTTAATTAAGTTTTTCATACCCTGAAAATATGCCTTTTTTAGGCTATTGTCAAGTGTTGGAATGTGTTGTGGTAAAACAAATCAAAACTTACCGAATCTATTTTTGTCTAAAATGATCCACCATTTCTTATCCAATTCATCAACCATTCAACTGCGTTTATGACGGCAGCAGAGTTCGGTGTACTTTTAACAACCGTGACAGTGATTTTATCACTTACCACACCATCAGCATAATATACTACTACCCACGTACATCCCTCATACTGTGAGGTATATGTGAAGCTGGTTGATCCTGAAGAGCTGTTCGCACTCCAAACAGTTGGAGCTGTTGGTCCACATGTTTTTGCAGTATTTGATTGAGTGACTTGGTAAGTTGAAGTGTAGTTAGTAGCATTTGTTCCTGTCCACTTAAAGTCAAGAGTTGTACCAGATTTAATGGCGATATCGTGTTTTAAATCAGTTGGTGTGTCGCGTTTGTTTACGGTGATAGAGGCGGTTGGGGCGTTAACAGGCCAATTTACAGAGAAGTATCCATCCGAGTAGTCCTGAGGTGGATTTGTACTTTGAACATTCGGACCGTCAGCTACTACTCGCATCTTGAATGAGCTTGGTGAAATTTGTGGAGCAAAATATTTTTCCGGAATCGTCCATTGGTAACTGTTGCCAGTAATGTTACTTCCGATAACATCCTCCATAACACTTCCCCCGATTACATACGACAACTGAAGGCGGAAACCTGAGTTTGCTGGAAGTGGTGAACTGTTCCACGTAACACCATATGTTTTTCCTACTTGCAACGTTTCTCCGCCGTTTGGTGAGGTGATGGTGATTTTTGGTTCTGTGATTGCTCTTTGAATACTAAGCACTGGCCCATAGAAACCTACCCCGACTACAGTCGTATTTGTGCCAATTCCACCCATCTGCATATTTACATTATCTTTAGCATCAACAGCCACATCCCCCATAACTGTAAGAACGTAATCTTTACCTGCTTCCAAAGGCAAGTATGATGGGAGATCAAAATCATATTGTGTAGCGTTAGAATAGGATTGATTATTTAATAGGTGTGTACGACTAAGCGAAGCTATTTTTCCGGTAACTCCGTATTTGTCCGTGAAATACAGACCCAGATTGCTCAAGACGGACTGACTATTTTGTCCTATATTAGTAGCGACGATCCTGGTGATTTCGGTTGAACCGCTGCTTAATCGAGCATTAATCTTCAAAAGCTCCACATTTTTTTGTCCTTGGTTTAGGCTAGTAAGAGATAGAGGGAGAGATGAAAGAGTGATTGTTGGTTGAGTTTCCGGTGCTAAAAGCTTAAAATACGAATCACTTGAATCCGTAACCAAAACTCCGTTTACATACGTTTTCATTTCAAGAGCGTATGAACCAAATGGAACGCTACTTGGAATCGACACAGTTTCTTGTCCATCGTTTAAGACATAATTAGCCAAGTTGTACTCTACCCCGCCCGGATAAGAACGAAGTCTGATAACGTCAATTGCTGTCGAGTTAGAGACATTGGATGACTTCCAATTTATGTTCAATGTACTAGCACCTTTAAATGTTTCCCCTCCATTTGGAGAAGTGACGGTAATCTTAGACTGAGAAGCGGAATCGATTGCAAAATATGCGTCACTTTCATCTCCAACCGATCCGCCTGAATCTGATGTAGTCCAATATGCACCTACCGCTACTTTATATGTGTATCCATCTGCTTCGGCAACCTTAACACCAAGGAATTGTGCCAACTTGCTAAGCTTATTTTCCAAAAATCCATATCCCCAATCTTTAAAGGTAGGGGTAACTTTCCATGAATAGCTTTCTTGTGTTGCTGGAAGATCATTTACGATTGTTGCATTCTGATTGTCAGATCTAAAAATACTAACACCTACCTTGGCATTGCTTGGAAGATTTTTAGATGACCATTTTATTGTGTATGTATCGCCTTCCTTCAGTGTCATGAATGTGTTCGGAGAAAGAACAGTGATCGATCGGATCGGTTCTACAACCGTGCTTTTTACCATATTAAAGACCGGGCTTTTATCGCAGGTAACATATGGATTATTATTAGCATACCCATCGCAGATCCTAATCATGTACTTTCCAGGCTGAAGATTAATTCCGGCGTGGTATGGAATGACACCTGACTGGATCGGTGTGCTTGAATTATAAGTCAATGTGTCTCCATATACTTCTTGAGTAAGGGCAGTGTTGTACCAGTATAGTGCAATCGGGTTTTTGGGCGCATTTGCTGCATTCCATTTCCATGTATAAGGAACATTTTTTCCAAGAGTGAAGTTTTCATCCGCCTTTGGAGACAAGATTGTTATGTTTGGAGCAACTACTCCGTATTTATTAACAGCGACAACATTACTGCAAAGATTCAAGTTCGAATTCGCGCAAAGCTTAACTCGTTGCCCCACTGTCACTGGCATCTGAGCAGAACCGCTAGCATTTTTCACCCCTACATCGCTGCAAAGAACTCCAGAAGTAGAAATTGTCGTTCCGTTTTCATTCATCAGAGTCATACATCCAGAGAAGTTTTTTGAATATACAACTTCAGTTGCGCTACCGCTCAAGACATTTGGATTTCCGTATTCAACTTTAGAAAGAGTAATGAACTGAGGAAGTGCATTTATAGTTACGTTTCCAGCACTATACGCTAGACTTCCAGGACCGCAGTCTGCTTCTGAATTAACCATAGTGCAACCTACTCTTATTTTATAACTTCCTGTCATCAAATAATCTGGAATAGTAACGGTTTCACTTCCATCATTTGCCAAATCTCCTGCCAAAGTTTCATTGTATGTTCCGATTGCTTGTATGACCATCGCCGAATTTGCAGGTACATTTGTTGCTTTCCAAGTTACGTTCACTTTTCCTCCTGCTGTGAATGTTTCCCCTCCGTTTGGAGAGAGAACAGTAATTGAAAGAGTCGGAGTTGCCGTTCCTCCAACAATTGCCATAACTGCATTCGGTGTTTTAAAGTTTTCTAATCCAGAAGTTTGCAATCTTGTTGTTCCACCAATATTATATTTGATTGAATTGATTGAGAAAACATACGGACCACTTGCAGGAATAGCACTCGCTGGAACAGAGGCCGTAACGGTTACTCGAGCAGTAGAATTCTGTGAAATATTACCGTTAGGAATTGTGACAACGTTTATATTTGAAGCCGTGTAAGCATTCTGAGGACTAATTCCATATTTTACTTCGAAATCAGAACCAACCGGCTGGGTCATATTTCCTCCGTATGCAGTAATGTCCATCGAGAATGTTGCATTAAGTAATGTTGTTAGACCAGAATATGGATGTGTTGTTGCAGAAGAAGTCGGTGCGCTGACAAGAGCAAACTGTGGTGCCGCACTAAAGAAGTATTGCGGAGCGCCGACAACTGGACTGCCTGATGTAGTTACAGTCGTGCCGTTTGACTGTTGGTATCTAATTGAATTGACATTAACTGATGCAACAGAACCTGAGATTCCATTGGCCGGTATATCGCCTCGAATGCTGTATGTCTGGGCGGAACCGTTCGGAACCGTGATGTTTAGGAGACCGAATTCGAAAGTACTACTTATTCGAGAATACCCAGCAGGTGTAGACATGGACTTTATGAGGCTTCCCGAGCTGTTGTATAGATAAAGTGTTGTGGGGATTGTTCCGGAAGCATTCATAGTTACGTTGATAGCATCTAGTTTTGAATCGCCTCCCTCCGATTTAACGTTAAAATTAAGCAGAGGAACTGGAACAGTATCGTATTGGTTGATGATGTGGTTATTAGCAACGACTGGATTTGAAGTACCTGTTAGATACAATTGAGGCAGAGTCGTTGAAACTGAGCCTGAAGAACCCACAGTCTTATTACTAGCTGCCAAATCAGCACTTACAGCAGCACGAGTGGCTCGACCGAAACGTCCATTAGCTGGAGAAATTCCCTTAGAAGTTTGGTACGCAATAAGCGCAGCAACTGTCTCTTTACCAAAGTTTCCAGTTATTTTCTTTATTTTAAACCCCTTGTTGACCAGAAAACTTTGCAGAGCGCTGACATCATCACCTTTTGTGAGAGGAGAAGTCAAATACAGATCTCGAGAGAAGGTTGCACTGACTAAAGTCAACGCCTGTGCCTGTGCAGGAATTGCCGTGGCCAAATTAAAAACCAAAGCAATTGATAATACCGCCAAAATTCCTGAAAGTAATTTTTTCATTTTTAAAGGATAAATTTTTAATTAATACCCAAATTGTAACCTGCTATATATATAGTGTACAGGGATAACTTTATCCAAAAGTAAACGTAAACGCCTTCAACCCCGCCCCATCAGTTTCAATTCTAAGCAAATGCTCTCCGTAATCCGCACCTTCTAATAATGTATACAAGGTATTTTCCGAAACCACCACGTTTTTCATCTTCACATTGTCTATATATATGTGCAAAGTGATCGGCTTGTCGGCGCTTGCTA
>JBAXRA010000044.1:0-4779 GCA_037131455.1 bacterium
CTTAAATTGTTACGATTATTTAAAATCGGAGGAGATACAAAAGGAGAAGGTGCTTTACTGGGTCTTATAAATGAGATTGAAAAAGAAACATTTCAAATAAAGAAAATAATTAAACAAGACAAGTAATTAAAATTTAAAATGAGAGGCAAATTATTAATAGATATTGAAGATGACAGATATATTTTAACAGGAGATATCAAAGCCGTACTTGAAGATAAAAGATTTACCATTGCCCTGAAAAGATTAAATTTTAGTCTAATCAACCTGAGCATAGAAATACCTTTTGAAAATAATCAAAAAATTAAGGTTTTACAGGATATTCAGGAACTATTAAAAAAGTTTGATTTCAATGAGGAATTAAGTGAATCAGTAGTAGATGAAATATCTGTATATAATGAAGAGAATAAGAATTTCAGTAAATTTACAGAAAAGGCTAGAAAGATAAGAAACAACGAATTTTCAAGTAATCCAGATTTGGTTTCTGATTTTTTAAAATTTAAAGAAACCCTACAACAAAACATGAAACGAAATTTATATGATTTGCAAATGCTTTCCGCTTACCACATGGCGTTTTCACAACACTCATGTAATTTTGCAGTACCGGGTGCAGGTAAGACATCGATTGTTTATGGAGCTTACACTTTTTTAAAAAGTTTGCCAAAAAGTGATAAAAGGCACGTCGACAAGCTTTTAGTTATTGGTCCTTTATCATCTTTTGCTCCTTGGGAGAATGAATATGAAGAGTGTTTTGGTGTCCCCGTAAAAAGCCAGAGACTTTCTGGTGACTCGAAAATTTTAAGAGATCATAAAGAACAGCACTTGTATTCTGATAATCCCAGTGAATTGACAATAATCTCTCACGCAGGCATATCTAATTTAGAAAAGGAAATCATTGATTTTCTAAAGAAAAATAAAACAATGGTTGTCGTTGATGAGGCTCATCGAATAAAAAATACTGAGGGTGTCTGGGGTCAAAGTATTATAGAAATTTCTAAAGAGGCAATAGCAAGGGTTGCTTTAACAGGTACTCCCGTCCCAAATGGTTATGAAGATTTATATAATCTTTTTAGATTTCTATATCCGTTTAAATATAAAGATATTTTACAAATTCACTATGAACAGTTAAAAGAGTTAACAAAAAATAATATAAGTACTGATGACTTTAGGATAGAGACATTTATAAACAATATTAAACCATATTTTATAAGAATTAAAAAGAGTGATTTAAAATTGCCAGGAGTAGAAGAAAAGATTGTATTTATTGATATGGATGAGAATCAAAGAAAAATATATGATTTTATAGAAGAGAAATATATTAAATCTTTTGTAAAAAATCCAGTTGCCACAGTGAAGGATGTTTTAAACAAAGCGCGTCTAATTAGATTAAGGCAAGCAGCCACAAATCCATCGCTACTCCTACGTACTTTAAAAGATTCTATGGATTCTTCAGATTATGATGATGTGCAAAGTAATAATTTTTTAAGTGACGATATTGATTTTGATGATTCAGATATCTTAAAAAATTTAATAGCATACGATAAATTTTCAACACCTCAGAAGTTTTTAAAAATAAAGGAAATATATGAAAAAGAAGTTAGCCCAACTAATGGAAAGGTAATAGTTTGGACAATTTTTATTAAGAATGCTGAGGATTTACAAGTCTACCTAAATAAAAGCAATATAAAATCAAGATTATTAATAGGAAGAATTCCACAAGAAGAAAGAGAAGATGTTATTAAAAAGTTTAATAATCCAGATAATCATGATTTTAACATAGTAATTGCAAACCCCTTTTCTGTGTCCGAATCAATTTCCTTACATAAAGGCTGTCATAATGCTATTTATATGGAAAGAGATTATAATGCTGCAAATTTCTTGCAGTCCAAAGACAGAATACATAGAGTAGGTTTAAAGGAAGATGTTATAACAAAGTATTTTTATCTAGTTTCTCACGATTCAATTGATAGTTGTATCAATGAAAAGCTTGATTTAAAAATTGAACGAATGAAAAAAATAATAGATGAAGATATTCCTCTGTTTAGTCGAATAAATGACTTGGATGAAACTGACATAATTACAATGCTTTTAGATAAATACAGGAAGGGCATTTAGTCAGATTTAGATATTATTATGCATTTTAATTAATGCTTCTCCTAATTTATCAACCACCCCAACAACTAGTGCATTTCCCATGAAAAATGCCCTTTTCGCGTCACCGTGACCTTCTGTGTGGTTATCAGGGAACATACACAGCCTCTCCAGTTCTAAAGGTGTTAATCTCCTATATCCCTTAGGTGTTTTTATTACATGCTTAAATCTTGATGGTGTCGGGCCTCCTTCCCCTGTAATGATTGTTCTAGAGGCTCTATCAAGATAATCCGGAAACGCCATAGATCCTTCTTTATAAATAAATTCAAATCCACCAGATGCTTTTCTGGGTTCATTTTTTGCACCTTTAAGATACTTCCATCGTTTTAAATCATCAGAATCAATATAATATTCTTGAGGCACCATGTTTTCAGAAATCAAAATATCTCCTAGTGTTTTAAATGGTCCCTCGTAATCTTGTTTTACCTTAACTGTATATACTTTTCCGTCAAACATAACGCCGCTATTTGAAAAAGGGGATTGTTTGGGATTATCCTTATTAAAATTATTTGAAACAGAAACTGGGTCTGCGTCTATGCTAAAAGAAGTCAAAACACCCTCTATTCTGGCAGGGAATGCTTGTTGTGTAAGCCCATCTTTCTGAATCCATCTCTCTGGATTTTTTTCTTTTCTAAACGATTTTTCAATCTTTGAACCTTTTTTATATCCAAGTATAAAAATTCTTTTTCTTCTCTGTGGAAATCCATATTCCGCGGCGTTTATTATTCGCCACTCAACTACATATCCAAGCTCGTTTAATGACGAAAGTATAATAGCAAAATCCTTTCCTCTTCGACTTGCTGGAGAAACTAAAAGTCTGTCAACATTTTCCAACATCAAATAATTAGGAGACTTTTTTCCTTTATACTTTAAAATATTATAAATTGACCACCATAGCACACCTTTTTTTCCTTCAAGTCCCGCAGCTGAGCCTAAGTTTCTTGCAACAGAATAATCCTGACAAGGGAAACCCCCCACTAATAAGTCATGAGCGGGCACTTTATCTGTTACCCTTGCTATGTCTACATTTGTATACCCGTCAATATCTCCAAAGTTTTTAACATAAACTTCGTGAGAATGTTGTTTTTTCGTTGAAGGTTCCCATTGATTGAACCAAACGGTTTTAAAGTTCTCATGATGTGGCTTTCTGTTTCCTTTGTAACCTTCAAGGCCCAATCTAAAACCCCCAACCCCTGCAAACAGTTCCACAACTTTTATTGGCTTTTTTGACCTATTTTTCATTGCGCATAGATTCTAACACCTCGCTCGGCTTTGATCAAGGGCTTTTATCAGGACAACACAAAAGGTGAAGAAGATCAAGATTTGTACTATAATATCCTTATATGGCAATCTTAAATTTGGGTGAAATCGAATCAGCCGAAGATTTAGAGGAAATGGCACAAAGGGATTTAGAAGGAAAGACTCTAGTGCAAATACAGCAGTCAATAATAAATCTTGACGGCAGCACCCGGGGCAGTACAAAAGCCGGTGTGGGGTCTGTAATAGAGCAAGGTTATTTTGGAATACCAAGAAATAATAGTGCGGAACCTGATATTAAGGATTTGCAGGTAGAAGTTAAAACCTGCCCATTGGTGCGAGGTAAAGACGGAAAACTCAGAGTAAAGGAGCCTTTGTCATTGAATATTATTAATTATGTCGAAGAGCATAAAAATAAAAATATTATAGATTCTTCACTATATAGGAAGAACAGAAAGATTCTTTTTGTATGGTACATACACGATGAAGATAATCTTCGGTCAGAATACCTAATCAAATATGTTTTTTTATGGGAAATGAGCGATGAAATTCTCAAAGAACTTAATGATGATTACCTAGAAATTCTTGGGTATATTATCAAAGGGGAGGCACATCATATCCACCAGTATCAGCATAAGCATCTTACATTGTGTCCTAAACACGGAGGAACATTCAAAAACCCAAATGATAAAAAATCTAAGACAAAGCAGCCTTTTAGTAATGAGTATGCTGAGATACGAGCATTTAGGCTTAAGAATTCCTATATGAACACTGTTATCCGACGATATTTGTCTAAGAAAAGAGCTAGTATGTTGGATGAGTTCGTCTCTGAAAAAAAACCAAAGCCTAAGAAATAGTTTCTTAAACAAAGGTTGTTTAAGTGTTGTTTTTATGCGAATATTTACGAATGAATCCAATCAAGAGACTTACCAAGAAGGTTCTGGACTTTAGAAACAAGCGTAACTGGAAGCAATTTCATAATCCCAAGGATATGGCCCTGTCGCTAGTTTTAGAAGCAACAGAAGTTTTGGAACATTTTCAATGGAAAAACCCTGAGGAAGTTAAAAAATATGTGAAGGAAAGTAAAGTCGAAATATCTGAGGAGTTAGCTGATGTGTTGTATTGGGTACTGTTAATGTCTCATGACTTAAAAATCGATATTGAGAAAGCAATGGATAGAAAAATAGAATTAACTGAGAAAAGATATCCAATAGAAAAATTCAAAGGAAAAAGTACAAAATATAATAAACTTTAATATAAACATATGAAAAAATACGAAAAAGCCATAAAACAATACCTCACAGAACGAAGCTGGGACAACCTGCGCCCTGGAGACTTGGCTAAATCAATCTCTATCGAATCCGCTGAACTACT
>JBAXRA010000045.1:0-4660 GCA_037131455.1 bacterium
AAGACATTAAGAAAGTCTTAACAAAACTTAAGAAAGAAAAATTTACAATTATTGCGATTGAACAAGCCAAAAATTCCGTCGATTATAAAAAAGTAAAAGTAAAAGTAAATACGGTAATTATTCTGTGGAATGAAGTTGAAGGAGCCCCCAATAACCTTTTAAAAATGTGCGATATTATTGCAGAGATTCCAATGAAAGGGGAGAAGGAGTCGTTGAATGTGTCGGTCGCAGGGGCAGTGGCTTTATTTAGAATGCTAGAATAAAATAAACAAATGGATAAGGAAACAATCATAGTTGTAGGGGCGGGAGCTGCAGGCCTTATGGCGGCTAGAGAGCTTTCTAAGGCAGGTCAAAAAGTTGCCATTGTTGAAGCCAGAGATCGAATAGGTGGAAGAATTATGCCCCTAAATCAAGAGGATTTTGGCTATCCAGCCCAAGGTGGTGCCGAGTGGGTGCATGGAGAAGCTCCTATAACCAAAGCTTTAATAAAAGAAGCAGGCCTTACTTTGATTAGGGAGGGTGGTGAAATTTGGAGCATAAGAAATGGAGAAATGTCTTTGCACGAATCTTTTATTCAAGATAATGAGAATTTAAAAAATAAACTAGAAGAATTGAAAGAGGACATTTCAGTCTTGGATTTTTTAGAAAAGAACTTCACAGAGGAATCTGATAATGATTTTAAAAACTCCATTTTAAAAGTTGTAGAGGGATATGATGCGGCTGATCCAAAACTTATAAGCACATTTACACTGAGAGATGAGTGGCTAGGTAAGAGAGAAATGATGGAGCTGGATAATGATCACAGAATTAAAGAAGGCTACGGTGCTTTGATTAATTTTTTAGAAAAGGAATGTATTAAAAATGGGGTAAAAATTCATTTTAATTCTTATGTTGATAAGATCGAAGCAGAAGGTTCATTCGTTTCTGTTTATACAAGTAAAGGTGAAACATTTAATGTTGAAAAAGTAGTCATTACTGTCCCGCTTCCTATAATGAAAGATATAAAATTGAGTAAAGAGCTAAAGCATAAACAGGAGATTGTGAATAATATTGGGTACGGAAATGCAATTAAAGTTCTTATGAAATTTAAGACGAGGTGGTGGGAAAATGCCACTGAAAAAGATTTAAGCAAAATGGCCTTTATAATCTGTAATGAAGAGTTTTTAACATGGTGGACTCAATACCCGCAAATAAACACAGTCCTTACTGGTTGGATGGCTGGACCAGTTGCTCTCAAGTATAAAAATTACGCAGGTCAAGAAATTTTTAATTTGGCAGTAGACACTCTCACTAATATTTTTAAAATAAAAAAAGAGGTAATTTTAGATGATCTAGTAACCTATAAAGTTGTTAATTGGCCCGGAGATCCATTTACAAAAGGAGCCTATAGCTATACAACAGTTGATACTAAGGATTCATATAAAGAATTAGCAAAACCATACAGAGACCAAGTTTTTTTTGCCGGCGAAGCCTTGTACTCGGGAGAGGGTACCGCCACTGTTGAAGGAGCGCTTGGAAGTGGGTTGGAAACAGCACGGAAGATATTAAAAATATCTTAGGTTGTTTAGGTTTTTCTCGCCCATTGTCAATTAAGTAAATTTCTTAATCTTTTCTTCATAAATTCTTGATGAATTTTTCATGAAGTTTTATGGATAATTGACAATGGGCGACAGAAATTCCGATGAAAGGGGAGAAGGAGTCGCTGAATGTTTCGGTTGCTGGGGCAATAGCACTATTTCGGATGTTGGGTATTTGACTTTGTTGATCATTTTGATATTATTGCTGTACAAATGCCTTCGGGCTTGCCCTACGGTAAGTAGGGAGAAAAATAGAAAAGCCGTCAAAATAAATCCTTGACGGCTTTTCTTATTGTTTCAAAAATATCGATACTAATAAATCCTATTTTGTTTACTAATCGATTTGTATCTATTAACTTAATCTGTGAAATAATCACTGAAGCCTCCCTTTTCCCCACTACTCCAATAAAAACATGGTAAGGGTTTTTCTTTTTTGAAGTTGTTAATGGTAAAACGATACATACATGTGGGCTAAAACCTTTAAGTATAAGAACCGGGCGCATACAACCAGTTCCTGTGCCGTCTTGTTCAAAGCCTACATTGGTTCCTAAGTAACACCACCAAACTTCTCTTTTGTGGTAGAGCTTGTTTTGTGATGTGTTATCAACGATTTTTTTAATACCATTCCACCCGTCGAAATCTTTCATATCTAAAATCTACCGAATGCACATTAAATAAAAATGAATTAATTCAATTAATTAACAATGGGCGTCAAGAACTTCTACCCCTGATGCACATCACAAAAATGCGCCGATCTCTGACCAACCACTTTTCGCTTTATAACCCCCTTACAACCCTTTTTCTTACAAGGCTTTCCAGTCCTCCTATACGCATTATGCTCATGCTGAAAACTTCCCTTTAAGCCCATAGGATTTCGATAATCACTCATAGAATCTCCTCCAAAATCAATTCCTTTGCGTAGAATCACTTTGATCCACTTATGAATATCCTTCATTTCCTTATCGCTAAGTTTCTTCACCTGTCTCTCCGGATGAATCCCGCTCGTCCAAAGAATCTCATCGCTATAAATATTTCCAATCCCAGCAATTATTTCATGATTCATTAAGACTGTTTTAATCACACCATTGGGCTGCTTATTTAACCTCTCTTTCAAAACCCCCACTGTAAAACTCTCATCGAGTGGTTCCGGACCAATCTTTTTAAAATGTGCATCCAAATCATCAACCAGTGTAACCGTCGCAAATTTCCTCATATCCGAAAAAGCGATATGCATTCCATTATCTAAAACAAAAACCAAATGCACGAATCTGCTAAATGGATCGGCAAAAGCACTTTTTGGATCCGCTGGCATCCACTTCTTCTTTTCAAACTTATACTTGCCATACAACAAATGCCCAGTCATTTTCATATGAACCAAAATAGTATTTTTTCCTTCAATATCAATCAAAACATTTTTGGCTCTACGAAAAACTTTCAAAATCTTCTTTCCGCTAACTTCTTTTCTAAACTTTTTAAAATAAACTGGATTTTTTATATTATCCTTTCCAGCATAGTAGGGGCTATTGTAATCAGTCCAAACATCCAAAATCGTTCGTCTTTTAACGAACTTGTTCAGCATCTGTGAAGTTGTTTCTACCTCGGGTAGTTCTGGCATATTAAGCGAGATTCTTGAGTGCAGCCTTTACCTTCTCTCCAGGGTCCTTAACGGTTGTTGGGACCTTCTCTAGAGCCTCACGAGCCTCTTTGTGACTATATCCCAGCGCTCGCAGTGCATCAAGGGCATCGACATCATTTTTACCTCTTTTTGATGTGAATTCTCCATCATCACCCTGAACCTTTCCTTTCAATTCTAACAGGATCTTTTCAGCCACTTTCTTTCCGATACCACCAATTTTTGTAAGGTATGAGCTTTCTCCAGAGACAATAGCCTCCCTTAAATTTTCCGCACTCGCAGCGGACAAAATTCCCATGGCAGATTTTGGTCCAATTCCAGAAACCGTAATTAAAAGTTCAAAGAAATCCTGATTCTCTTTTTTGGTAAATCCGTATAGATCAAGCGCATCTTCTCTAACGGTTGTATGAACCCACATCACAACCTCAGCGCCAATCGATAGGGCAGCGAGGTCTTCGTTAATCGTGAAGACTTTATAACCAACCCCGTTTACGTTCAAAATGACGAATTTTAAGTCTAGATGGGCAATCGTTCCGGTAAGTTGGGCAATCATGCAGGTATTCTAGCAATATTTAGGAAATTTTCATAAGTATAAAAAATACCACTTCAATCGAGTGGTATTTTTTAGGCTTGCCACCAGCTTTAGCCGATAGGAGCTTTCGCTCCGCAAGCCTTATGAGTGTATTATATTCAACTCAAGAACACTGTCAACCTCTTGATTTCCCACGCTTCATCTGGTAATGTGTCTCTAATTATGCCAATCACACAATCAGCCAAAAAAGCCCTAAGAAACTCACTTCGAAAGAAGTCTTTTAATGGACGCCGAAAGAAGAAAGCAGACGAAGCTACAAAGGGACTTAAGAAATTCCTTACAAGCGATAAAAAGGATGCAAAAGAGGCATTGAAAATGCTTTCTGTTGCCTACGCTCTTATCGACAAAGCTACAAAGTCAGGTACTTTAAAGAAAAACACAGCAGCAAGAAAGAAATCAAGACTTGCAGCGATGGTCAAAAAGGCTACAGCTAAATAACAAAAAACCGCCGAAAGGCGGTTTTTTTGTCTATTGGGGAAGGTTTTCCGGAACCGGTTCTTCCTTATGAGAAAGCTTATCCTTCGCCTCCTCAACCTCCTTCACGACCTCGAGCGCCTCGTCCTTAAAATGTGAGTGTTTGTAGTCTGCTAACGCTTTCGAGATCACCTCCTTCACACGCAATGGGTTTGGAACCTGTCTAAATTTAAAGTGATCTACCGCTCCGGCCGATTGAACTTCAACATCTCCATAATTCATGGTGGTAGGAATCAGGCCGCTAATCATTGTTGAAATATCCTGAATATTTCCTAAACTGATTTCTGAAACTGTTCTATTAAAAAATCCTTGCTGAGTGCTGTCGATAATTCGCATATTGGTCACAATCCAAATATCCATGACGTACATTGTGATCATGTAGGC
>JBAXRA010000046.1:0-4646 GCA_037131455.1 bacterium
CAAAAACAAAGACCGCCGAGCTTCACTCAGGCGGTCTTGTGATTTTTCTCCAGATATTCTCGGTAGCCTAGGATCCGGTTCCAATCGTAAATTCTCTGTTTGCCGACTGGCACCAGACTTGCATTACTCGTCTTTGAAATTTCAAGTCCAAAGTGGGTATGTATTTCACCATGAAATTTTACGATTTGAATATCCTTGCTAACGATAAGAGGAGGGGTTTCGTCAGACATCTTCCACTGGTGGTGAATTGTCCGAGGGAGTATTGACCTTATTGCGATCCACTTGCGATGAAAAATTACATGAGTTTTTGTCATTTCAAAGCCAAGAACTTCTCCCTTTGCAAGTATCACCAGTTGGTGCATGCTTATTCTGACATTTATTTCCGCACCGATCGCAATCGAGAGAAGTTCTTCCCAATTTGACGGTATAGTTTTCTGAGATGCTCGGGGGTTTGTTTTTTTCACGAGAGGGTACTCCTTTCTTGGTTATATTTTAAGCTAAATCTTTCGATACTATAATTTTTGGACGGAATGTTGTCAATAAAAAAACCGCCCCGACCAAGAGAAGCGCCAGGGCGGTTTCCTTGATGTGAAGGCGGTTAGTGGAGGTGCAACGGCAGTTCTTGAACCAAGTCAGGATCAAGCATGAACTCCTCCGGAAAAATGACGATTTTTTGGGTGATAGTATCAATCCTTACTCTGCCTTCATCTGAAATGTAGGCAAACTGATTGAGGCTGATTGTAATGTCACCCTCCAGTCCGTCATAGGTCCAACGATCGCCCTCGACAGCCAGGTCGCGGTGGGCAACCCACCGACGACGGAAGATGACGACGTTATCACCCATGAAAACTTCCCCGATTGGGCCGCGGTGACAGCGAATCAGTGGCCTCTCTCCTCTGAAGGTTCCGATGTCAACGCGCTTTTCCTTGATCCATTCGAGAATGTATGGCCAGCCGGCTCGGCGGTAAATGACTGAAGGGTTGGCTTCCTCTACTGTATTTGTTGCTGCTGACATTTTTTTGGGTGGTTGGGTTTTTTGTGCAAACCAGTTATTGGCTGCATCTTTTAGAGCACTTAAATGCTCTAAAAGATGCAGCCATAATTTAAAGATCTATTTAGTACTGTAAAATAAAAATATAACTTAGTCAAATATAAAATCATGAGCTATAATACAAAAATGACTTTTGAAGCTCGCCTAAAAAACCTCAATACTGCCCAAACAAAAGCCGTCACTACCATCGACGGACCAGTTTTGGTAATCGCAGGCCCCGGATCTGGAAAAACCGAAATTCTATCCCTCCGAGTGGCTCAAATACTTAATGAAACCCAAGTCTTGCCATCGCAAATTCTCTGTCTTACTTTTACCGATTCTGCATCACTGAACATGCGTGACAGACTTTCAAAAATTATTAGTGACGAAGCATACCGAGTTTCAATTCATACTTTTCACAATTTCTGCGTTAGCATCATTAATCGCTATCCAGAATATTTCTACAAGGGAATTCCATTCAATGCTGTTGATCCGGTTACACAATCGGAAATTTTACAATCAATCGTTGAAGGGTTAGAAAAAGACAATCCGTTTCGCAGTGTAAAACCAGACGGGACTTATGTGTACTTGTCTGCAATTAACATGGCGATTCAATCGCTAAAAAAAGATGGAAAAAGTCCACAGGATTTTAAGAAAATACTTGAAAGTAACAAAACCGATATAGAGAAAATTAATAAAGTAATAAGCAAAATATTCTCTGATGGCAGGGTTTCAAAAAAGACCCTTGAATTGGCATTGCAACTTAAAATTAAGAAGACAGAGGATAATTCCCTTGAAGGTATTATTCTCGCATCCCTTGAAAGAGCAATTGATGAAGCTCAATCCGAAGACAGCACAAAACCCCTAACCGAATGGAAAAATAATTATTTAAAGGCGGATGAGGAAGGGAACTTGCTTCTCAAGGAATCTGCCTATCAGGAAAAAATGTTTGCCCTTGCGGACGTTTATGAAGCTTACAGAAAAAATATGCATGATAATGCACTGTATGATTTTGACGACATGATTCTGGACGTGATTGAAGCTTTGAAAAAACACAAAGGTCTTTTAACTGAACTTCAAGAACAATTTCAATATATTTTGGTTGATGAATTTCAAGACACCAACAATGCGCAAATGACCATTGTGAACATGATCGCAAGTGCCGAGGTAAATGAGGGACGACCGAACGTGATGGTGGTAGGTGACGATGATCAAGCCGTATATCGTTTTCAAGGGGCTGAGGTTTCAAACATTATCAATTTTAAAAAAATGTTTAAGGATGTAGAGATAGTTGAAATGACTGAAAACTATCGATCGACGCAGGGAATTCTCGACGTGGCTTCACATATTATAAAAAAGGCGAATATAAGGCTAGCTGACAAAGAGCTTATAGCCCAAAATAAAGAGCTTAAAAAGGGGAATATTCACCATATACAGCTTCCATCGTCCTCACACGAATGTCACTATATATCGCGGGAAATTAAGCGTTTAATCGACAATGGTACGAAACCAGGCGACATAGCCGTTATTGCCCGTAAACACGAGTTTTTGGAGAATCTGGTGCCATTTATGAAGGGTGCGAAGGTTCCTGTGAAATACGATCGAGAGCAGAATGTTCTACAGGAACCTCATGTTAAAGAGCTAATTACAATGTCTCGATATGTGTATTCTTTGGTTAATAATGACAGTGCTGTCGATGAATCATTATTACCGCAGATTCTATCCTTCGGTTTTTGGGAAATTCCACGCATTGAAATTTTCAAGTTAGCTTCAGAGGCAAGAATGAAGCGATACGAAGATGATTTTAAGTATTTAAACTTGGTCATAGATTCTTCAAATGCAAAGATAAAAGCGGTAGGAAATTTCTTGGTGGAACTTTCACAATTGGCGCAAAACGAACCTGCAGAAAGAATTCTAGACTTGATGATTGGGGCGCATGTGCCGTTGGTGCCAGATAATGAAGATGAAGAAATAGAAGTCGAAGTTAGAAATGCAGACTTTACAAGCCCATTCAAACAATATTATTTCAATGACAAAAAGCGGACACATAAAACTGCAGAGTACCTGACATTCCTTTCAGGACTAAGAATCTTTATCAGAGCCCTTAGAGATTTTAGACTCGCTGATGTCATTAAAATAAAGGATTTGATCGAATTTGTAGATGTTCACGAAAAAAATAATATGTCTCTAAATGACTCAAGTCCATTCAGTAATGCGTTGGAGGCAGTAAGACTTCTCACTTCTCACAAAGCAAAAGGTTTAGAGTTCGATACGGTTTTTGTCATGTCGTGTCAAAACGAAGTCTGGGCAGGTCGTGGTCGCGGACACATCTTGCCAATGCCGGCCAACCTGCCAATCTATCCTGCGGGCGATAATGAGGATGATAAACTACGTCTTTTCTATGTAGCATTAACCAGAGCAAAGAGAAACCTCTATTTGACCTCATACCTTCAAACAGATACCGGCAAAGACTCAAATATTCTAAGCTACCTTGTTGATAATGAAAATTTAAAGCCAACTCATCCAAAACCAAACGAATATGCCGATGCAAATTCTCCAAGTCATCACGAAGTTTTAACTGCATCGTGGACAAATTATCTAACAGCACCTTTTTTAAATGAGGAAAAGGCATTACTAAAATCTCTCTTAGAGGACTACAAACTGTCCGTTACACACCTTCGAAATTTCACAAACATTGAAAGAGGTGGACCTCAATTATTTATTGAACAGAACCTACTCCGCTTCCCCCAAGCGAAAACCACATCGAGTGCTTTTGGAACTGCCATTCACCATGCATTAGAACAGTATGTTTTAAAGCTAAAAACAGGGGATAAACCAAGTGAGGATTTTGCACTTGAATGCTTCACTAAAGCCCTCAAAAGAGAGAGATTGGCTCGCAAGGACTTCAACGAGCTTTCAGAGAAGGGGGAAGTTTGTTTAATTGAATTTTTGAAAGACAGGGAATTTTCTCCCAAAGACATGACCGAAGTAGATTTCAAAGATCAAAACGTCATTATCGATGGAGCACACCTTACAGGAAAAATTGATCGCATTGTTATCGATGGAAATAAGGCTATTGTTCACGATTACAAAACTGGAAAGCCAGTTCAATCTTGGGATGATAAAGATGGCAAGTCAAAAATTTATGATTATAAAAAGCAATTGGTTTTTTACAAAATCTTGATTGAGAATTCTAGAAATTATCGACACCTTAAAATGACACAAGGGGTGATTGATTTTGTTGAACCGAAAAATGGAAGGCTGACTTCGCTGACTTTGAATATGAATGATCCGGAGATTGTGGAATTGGAGGAGAGGGTGAAAAAACTGGCGGTAGTTGTGTATAAGAAGATAGAAAATCTGGAATTTCCGGATATTAGTGAATTTAGTACGGATTTGAAAGGGGTGGTGGCGTTTGAGGATTTTTTGTTGGGGTAGACCAACAAAAAACCCGCCAATGACCGGTCTCTTGTCGATTCCAGTTTAGGCGGGTGATTGTAGACGAGTGCTTATGCACTAGCCACTATGTTGTTTGAGTTAAACTCAAATACGGTTCTGCCAGAACCGAGTAGTGCTAATGGTAGCAACTCACCCAAGGGCACATCGAGCGCGCCGC
>JBAXRA010000047.1:0-4530 GCA_037131455.1 bacterium
CTTTTGACAACTTCACAAACCTACAGTATCGTAATTTTAGATTTTGCCCTATCAATAAGGCCGGTACAGAAATGTACAAGCTTTATGCTGGGGCAAAAACTTCAGTACATTCAACTCCAACCACATAATAACCGTGAGAAAAGACGAAAATCAACCACTGTATGATCTCGCAGCCCAATTGGGATCACTCAACGTTTCCCCCTTGGGAAGCGGTATATGCGTCGGGAGGGGCGCGAACACCTACTCGATCATCTTTGATGCCGACAAGTGGGAAGTCTACATCGCCGATGAAATCGAAGTCCAGTATCGGACCTTCAAAAACACCAAGATCGGGTATGTGGTTCAAAGTGGATCCACCGCCCTGAGCGCTGTGATCTCCGAGGCCCAACGCGTTTTCAGTCCAAAAGGAGACGCCACCTGGACGGTGAAGGAACCACCAGTGGTCCTAACCCCGGTTGAGTTCGCCGCCAAAGCCTGAAAATCAGGCACATCAGATTCGCCCGCAGGGAGACCTATGTCTCCCTGCGGGCTTTCTTATTATATAAAAATTTCTTCACACTTTTTTTATTTTTATTTGTCTCCTCTGGTATATCGTTGGCACTAGACACATGCACACCAACCCACAACCATAGTACCCAATGAATACCATACCAATCACCAAATCAACCATTAAAAGCCTAGCGACCCAACTTTTTGGGCACGACTACCACACGTTCTACACATTATCCTCAGAATTCCCCCACACTCCCGAGGCTTATATGTGTTGGATCAATGAATGCAGGAACCCAGCAACAGACCTGGCACTCCGAAACATTCACGGATCAGTCATTCCCTTCTTCGGCTGTAAGTTCTGCTGTCAAAGGCTTAACGGTGTAACGTCTGATGATGTCCCACCGCTGAAAAGTTCCTTGCTAACAACCACAGGAATACCTGTAAAAGTAGCCGCTTAACTGCCCGCAATCCACACGAGCCCCCTGTCGTGAATGATAGCGGGCTTTGTGTTTTCATAACTTTTTTATTTTTCCTTAATCTCAACAATATATCTGGTGATATTAGGGTTATTTACAGAAAAATCTCTGACAACATGTATCTTTTTCTTACGATCGGCACCCACAGCGAATTGTATTCCTAAACTACCCTCTTTATCTTTCTAACATAAGAAATAATCAGAATTGCTATAAACACAACCAACAAAACCAACACCACATTAAGCAACCACGAATATTTCTCACTAAATGGCACCGTCACAACAACAGGTTTGTAATCGGGATTGCTAAGCACTCCCGAAACCACTACTGTTGAAATATCCCTTTGTTTTAATGAAGAATTCTCTAAAACCGAATCAATATCATAGACTGGCGCATTCAAATTTCCTCCAAAGTACAGATAGAATAATCCTGAACTTCTTGGAACAAAAGTTAACGCCGCCACAGGCGAATTAAATGAAACCGTTGAAACCAAAGTAAGCGGTGGATTATCTTGGTTATAAATTACAAACCTGTAGTGCGAAGCCTTGGTCATTCCGTATGGCAAAGTCAGGCTTTCTAACCTGCCACCTTCACTATTACTAAACGAATAGAAATTCCCAGTGGCAACCGTTCTCCATTCATCCCCACCTGGAGCCACAAAAGACGGGTTCATTACATTATAATTTTTATCCACATCATTTTTCACCTGCACAATAACATTTCGGTAGAAATCACTTGAATTGGTTGTAAAGAAAACTCGATTAGTTAAAATTCCCTTGTTTGGAAAATCCACATATATCTCTGTCGACTGATTTGTAGGGTTCTCGACAATCTTAGCTTCTTTGGTGTAAGTAGTATCTGAAAGACCGGACAATAGTGTCGCCTCCGTTCCAAAACCAAGAATTTTTACAGACTTCGGTCTAAAGCTTAACAAGTCATTATTAAATGTTACGCTATTTTTAACATTATCTAGGGGCGATAAAATAACTTTTATAAATTTAGAAGTGCTAGGTTGATATGAGACGGCCCAATTCGAAACGGTTTTTTTACTGGCTTCATCGTAAAAATTAAAGATGTATTGTGGTTTTTCCTGATCTGAATTTCCGAGAGAAAGCTTTCTCCAATTAGTACTATCTAATGAAATATCAGTGTCTGATCCATAAACTTCAACACTGTAACGAAAATTAATAGACAGGACACCTTGACTATCTACAGGTGAAAAGTCTATTCCATTGTGAGTAAACACTCCTGAATTATTATTTAACAAAAATTCAAGATGACCATTTCTCGATGAAATATTTTTTATGTTTAGATTAGATTCCTGTACGCCCGCTTCGTAATAATCAGCATAGCTTAACTTGTAAGGCACCTGCGCTCCAATCCCCGTAAACACTCTCAAATCAGAAAAATTGGTTTTTTCTTGAACCTCTGGTGGAACCACCAATCGTGTTGGTCTCCCCTGCACAATCGAGGCGGAACTTATCTCTGCCTTAAATGGCAAAGCTTGAATTATTTCCTTATCAGTTGCAGCATATGTAGAGTGCGGTACTGATAATAGCCCTAATAATAACAACATTACCGCTCCCGACTTTAGTTTATCTTTATACTTTGCATAAATAAATGATGCAAAAAGCGCGATAATACCGAAGACAAGCGAAGTAACAATTCTATAAACTTGACCTAGCTCCCAAACATCTATAAATATTTTAACAGCAGTAACCGCCATCAAAACCATTCCTGTAATTCTAAACCACTTACTCTTTGCAACGAAACCTATCCCAATAGCAATTAGTGCATACAAGATCCACACAATATCAATTACAGTATTTCTTTGGTTAGAACTACTTCTCGTTACATTAGAAAGTTCTATGTTCTTTTCTTGTAAAAGATTCTGGTAATCATTAATCTGCCCCTCCGTCATGGCATTAGTGCTACCGTATGAATTAGTCGTGTAGTAATTTTGCTGTAATTGGGTAATTTCTTTATTCAAGCTTTCGGTTTGTGCGTAAACTTTGCTCGAATATAATTGTGTGATTTCTGAAGTCAAAATGAAAATACTCGCAACTTGTGCCACCACAAAGTAAACCGCTATCAGGCTCTTTGTGCCTTGTGTTACATCCATCCCCTCTTTAACCGCTTTACCAAGTATAGCCGCCAGCACATAGGCTGTAATAATTCCGACAAGGAAGATGAAAAATCTTTCGTTCAGTAAAAACTTGAATGAAGTTCCATAAACCCCACTGTCCACGTATCTTATAAACGTATAGATAGCGCTTACTACGAATACAATTGAACCATAGGTGTACAAGTTTTTACCTTTCAAATTGTAATCCAGTGCGTACATAATAATGGCCTCTACAAACCAAGCGAGGGCGATCCATGGACCATCCAATTGCGCAGGGATTGCAAGAGTGAGAAACAATGCAGACATTGCTGGTAAAAACATATTCAACAATTTATTTTCCTTATTCGTTTTAAATGAAAGAAGGGCTACCGCAAAGTACAACAGGGCCATCACAATCATGAAAAATCCCATGAAATTTTTAAATGGCTCGTATAATAATGAATAAGTTACTGCAGTGTAACCAAGGGCATTTACAACAATAACCGCAAGGTCTGTTGAATCTGAAATTTCCTTTCGAACAACATGGTGGAAAATCGAAGACAGCAAAAATACAATAAAATACAAGAAAAGGAAAAAACACATGGTTAACCTGTCTGTCTTTTCATACAGATTTAGAAAACTCATAAGCACTAAAATCCAAGTACCTACAAATGCTGTGGCACTTAACTTTCTCCATTTATAAGCATATGCCGTAATCATCACACCGATGTCTAGAATCAGAGCATAGGTCAAAACCTGGGCAAGTGAGGCGTTTGAAAGACTCATAAACATAGGGGTCAAAAATCCTCCAACCACTCCTATAGTCGCCAACACCATTGCGTTATCAACAATACTTAGGACAACTGATAATGCTGAAATACCAACCAAAAGCCCATAAGCAACCGGACTTGAAATAAGTTGGTAAAAAGCAAAACTTGCAAAAGTTGTCAGGTACAGCAATCCAATACCACAACCCATAAGAATGTTCGAATACGCACGATATTTTTCACGAACATATTGTCCAACAGAGAGGAATGCTACTCCGGCAATAATTCCGATGATTACTCGGCCAGTTACCCCAATTAAATCATTCGCGAATGCATATTGTAAAAAGTATGAAACCCCAAGAATAACCGCGACCACTCCTGCGATACCCAATATCCTTCCCCACTTTTCTTCACTATTAACTGGTGCTGAAGCAGGAACAACAACTGCAGCAACCGGTGCAGGCATTGGAATCGGCTGGGCTCCCAAGATAATAGGCTCGGCTGTTTGTTTTTTCTCGAGCTTAGAAAGTCTATCCTCAGTTTTATGGATCTTATTTAAAAGAATAATAAACGCGGCAACAATCAATATAAATTCAAACATAATCGGTTTTAATAAGGGTTATTAATAGTGTTAACATTATACACCTTATTTTAAAACACAAGAGGTGTTATAATAATAGCAAATGAAGAA
>JBAXRA010000048.1:0-4408 GCA_037131455.1 bacterium
CTCAAGTTCGCCAGCAGTTCTCGCTTTTCTGTGACCGTACCCTCTTTGAGAATATACTTCGCATAATTTCGTATGTCGGTGTCTTTTCTGTTACCGACCTTATCGGTACTTCCGAGCACTGACCTTTGGAATATATTAAATCGTGCTATTTCATCTTCAAGTTTTTGTCGCATACCTAGTTCGTTGATATTTACCTTATCTAGTATTTTTAACATTTCAATAATCAGATCTTCCTCTCTGATATATTTATTCTTGCAGTTCCTGTCTCTTGATCTCGCACATGAGTAGTAGACGTATTTTGCATGGGTACCATCCTTGAGTTGTTTCCATTTCTCTTCCGCTGATATGCCAGAGCTACAATATCCGCAGGTAAATAATTTGGTAAATGCGAACTCCTTATTCTCTCGTTGTATATTGTCACGCTTCATCTGTGCTTGCGCTTGGTCAAATAGTTCTTTAGTTATCAATGGTTCGTGTTTTCCTGTATACCAGTTACCACTGTCTTTTGGGTATTCAAACATTCCATAATAGAAGTGACTTTCTATGATTCTATATACCCCAGCAAGCGTAAGCGGTTTGTTTCCTCTGGTGTAGAAGTTGGCTTCAAACCTCAGCCAGTTGTATATCTTTCTTCCACTTAATTTTTCATATGCCACCTTCTCAAATATTTTCTTTACCAGCGGTGCTCGCAGTTGATCTACTATGAGCTGGCATTTCTTTTCGATATCTCTTTGATTCAAGTACCCGAGCGGTGCCACCCCTGGCCATAATCCCATCTCCACTCTCGTCCTTAGTCCTCGCTTTACATTGATACCTCTGTTATCGTTCTCAAGCTTTGCTTGTGAGCCTAGAATCATTAGGAGAAACTTCTCGTTTGGGTTATTTGAGAATGTCTGTCCGAAAGTACGTATTTGAAGCAGTTTACCTGCATCCATTAAGTCCACTATCTTTCCTAGGTCTCCTGCATTTCTTGAGATACGATCGGGTGCCCATGTTAGGATTGCATTGTACTTACCATCCCTCAGTTCCTCGACTATCTCATTGAATACTGGTCTTTGCCCAGTTTCTTTGGCCGAGTGGCTTTCTCGCTTCATGCAGACAATCTCCAAACCCTCTCGCTCTGCTAGTTGGAGCATCTCCTTTATCTGACTATCTATGGAGAGGACTTGTCGTTCCTCTGATTCTGTCGATTTACGTGCGTAAAGGCAGTATTTCAACCTTGCCACTACTTGCTCTGTTTGGGCCATCTCATAGCCTATTGGTGCTGTTGTTTTCATACCTACATTGATGACGCAAACCCCTTTGGGAGTCTAGAGCGTCTCAAGTGGTAGGAGTTGGTAACTAATGTGTCTCTCAAAAGACTATTTTGCCTCTTTTTTAAAAATTATAGATTGGCTATTCTCGAGAACAATGAAATCATCCCCAATCCCTAGGCTACTCTTTACAAGCATTGATATAAATTCTTTTTCTTGAGATTCAGGGCATATTTTTTTGGTTGAATCAAAAAATGTAAAATCAATCATACCTTTTTCAATATTAAAATCTCCATTGTATGTATTGCAGTCGGTTATAGCTGAAAACTTCCCGTCTTTATCAAACAAGAGTGCAAATGAGTCTGGTTTTTTAGGAAAAATCTTACCTCCATCAGAAGAACTAGGACCAGTGCCCTTGTGGGTTTCTGTCCATACCCATTTATATCCTGTTAAAATATTTATAGTGGAAAATGCGTCTGGTTCTTGACTGGAACTATCTTTAAATTTTTCTTGACTTTCTATTGTTGAGGAGTACGAACCAATGTTATCTTGTGTAATTTCTACTACGGAATTTTTATAGTTTATATTGAAAATAAAAATCGCTGCAATTAATAACAGGGTGCTTATAATTATTTGTGTAAGATATTTAGATTTCATTATTGTTCGTTTTTATTTTTTCTATAATTTCTTCCAAAGAAATCTGCCAATCTTGTATTATTTCTCTCTAAAAAAAATTGTAAAGAATAAGGCCAGTTTTCTACCAAATTTTTATTTAAAGGATCTTTGATAAATCTTTTATATTGTCGACTAGATGAAATACTGTGTTCCAAACATAACTCTTTAAGAGTCTCAATATCTACCCCTATCGCCCCTCTACGCTCTATAGGAGCGTCTTTATCGAACAGCGTTGCTATGGAACCTTTGTTTTTCTTGGTAAATTTATTCAAATCTCTGGGCCAGTCTTTCACCACTTCTTCATTAGGTGGATTGTTAATAAATTCTTTATAACTACTAAAGCTATTAATTCCATGTCTCTGACATTCTTCTTTAAGTTTTTCAAAAGTAACAAGATCTACCAACTTTCTTTTTTCTTTACCAAAAAAGTCAGAAATCGTAACATCTTTCCTTTTTAGGAAATGTTTTAAAGAAACAGGCCATTCTTTGGTTTTATCTTTATTCTCTGGATTTACTAAAAAATCTTCATATTGGCCAACACTTGTAATGTTATATTCTTCACAAAGTGTTTGAAGAGATTCAACTGTAATAGTGATCCTCCTAATTTCATTGTCAAAAAAAGTGCCTGTTTTAATTCCATACCTCCTAAGAAAGCTGTCTAAAGCTATAGGCCAACCGATGGTTTTTTCCTTATTTTCTATTTTCTTAACAAAATCTAAATACTGTAATCCATTTGCAATACCATTAACTTCGCATGCCTTTTTTAATTCTTCAACCGTCACAGTAATTCCTCTCTTCTCAAACCTCTCATCAACTCTTCCCAGATACTCATTGTACAAATCTTTGTCATATACGACATTTGCAGTACCCTCTAGTGCAGTCTGGAGACCTTTAGAAATATTCATGATCTGCTCTCGAATGCTTTCATAATCCTTTCTAGCTTTTTCTTCTTTCTCAGGAAATCTTTGCTCATCCTCAATGGCTAAGGTAGAGGTGTCATCAGTTTCCAAGTAATATCCATAAGGTATCGCTTTGCTATCCTTATCTTCAAAATCAAATATGTGAGCCACTTTTGGAGCATCTCTATCTTCATCCTGTCTTAGTGCACGACCTCCTCGTTGCATCACTCGAACTTTTGATTGCGAAGGTGCAAGATTGAATATGACGTCCACCTGTTTTTCATCAAATCCTTCAATAAGTACATCTGAACATGTGAGAATGGATATTTCGCCCCTCTTGTATGCGGCAAATATTTCTTTTCGTTCATTTATCGAAGTATCACCATCAATATGTCTTGCTGTGATACCTTCTGAATTAAAAAGCCCTGCAACATTTTCAGAATGTGTAATTCCAGAACAAAAACACACACCCTGTGAATTATTCTCACGAAATGCATTCCTGTATATATCAACCGCCACCATGTTTCTTTTTGTCACATCAACTGCTTTTTCAAGAAGTGCGTCATCTTCTTTTGATCCATCTAGTTTAATACCTTGAAGACTAATATCGGTTCCAACTACCCAGTTTTTGTACCCACTAATCATTTTGAGCCTAATTGCTTCTATTGGATCTAATTTATCAATGCAGTCAGGAAGCTGATCTCCAACACTCTTGTACTCATAGTCTTCTGTAGCGGTAAATCCAATTTGGATTCCACCAACAAGGTCAAGTGATGCACTGGTATTTTCTCCCAGACTTTTATGCGCTTCATCTCGGATAAATAAATCTACTTCATTTTCACCAAGGCGAGCATTTTTAACATCGTTAAGTAATGACTGATATGTGGTTACCACCACCCGCTTAGAGATATCTCTCTTTTGCGTGTTTCTTTTTGCCACATCTTCCATTTCCGTTTTTTCTTGTATTTCAGTAATTATCTGATCTTGAATAATCTGAGTTGGCTCACATATGAATGTCTTCAGACCCATAGCTTCAACAAGAGCAAGGAATATGACAGTCTTACCACACCCAGTCGGCATTACGATGTGACCCTTTGTACCACCTGCCTCAAGCCAATCTGATATTTTTTGAAGGGTTTCAATTTGTCGTTCACGAAGTGTAAACTTTTCCGTGCCTCCTTCTTTGTGAGTCTGTATGTATTCCTTAAGTGTATTGAGTGCTTTTATTATCTGATATTCTTTTTCGAAATCACCCTCATCCACAGGTTCACCTCTTCTTACCTTACGAAGAAGTTCGACATATGTGAGATATCTTCTTTTGTATTTTTTTGATAATTCTTCTTCCGACATTGAAAAAACAGCTTCACCATCAGGTAGAAGAGACGTCAAATCCTCGTGTCCGTGATTTAAAGTTTCTTCGGTTTGTTGAACCTGTTCCTGTAGTTCTAATTCAGGTTTAAATTTGAATGATTCCATAAGTAACCCTATTTTAACACGTGGTGGATAAATATTCCTTATTATAGATCTTCAAAAACCTTATGATCTCATAAATTTCAAACCTATATTTAGGGTGTATAAAAT
>JBAXRA010000049.1:0-4394 GCA_037131455.1 bacterium
TAGTAAGAATAGTAGTTAAATAAGTATTTGAAATAGAAAAACACCACCCATAAGGTGGTGTTTTTCTATAGTGCGGAGGAGTGTGTAGGTTGTTTAAACTTATCAGATAGAGATGAAGTAAGAGGGGTGTTCTTTAAATCCTGTTATAATATCCACATGGAAAAATATACTGGGATAGAAAATCCAATACAGTCGAAGCCCGAATCTGTAGGATTTGAATTTGATAGTAAAGCACCCATTCAAGAAAAGCCTGTTGATAGTGCCGCTTTAAAAAAAGAGAAATCACACCTTCTCCAACAGGAATTAGCAGAAGCAGAAAAGAACTATCGAGAAGTACACGTTAGGTACGACACTTCTAGTAATCGTTATTACGAACCATATTACAGGATTGCAAGGGATGAAATAAAAAGTAAGGTCACAACTGAAGACCTGAGAACTAAAATCGAGGAGTCCTCCCAGACGGAAGGGAGCAAGCAAGAAGCTGTTTCAAAGTTCATACAGGAACAAAATCGGAAAAAAGCAGAAGGTGAAGCCTCAGAAAATATCGCACGAGTACAGAAAGAAGCCGAAGATATGAATGCAGGATTACAGAAATATGAAAAGTTAGTCTCTGACCGAGAGACAGAAATGGAAAGTATTAGGCAGGAACGGCTTGCTGCTAGAAAAGAAGCAGAAGCAGATCCCTCGAATACTGAGGCTACAAGAAAAAGTGAGAATCTGAGAATGCAAATTAAGGATGTAGGCTCTGAATATCATCGGCTAGCAGATAAGCTAGATGAATTAAGAAAAAAGTCAGATGTCCAGATTCCAAACGCACAGGAAAGACTTCGGGTATGGCAGGAGAAAAAAGCAGATATTGAAAAACATCCAGAAGCTTATGGTGTAGTTCCAAAAAGTGTTGAAGAGGATCCTGACTTCGCGGACGCTTTGAAAGCAGCGCAGTTTGCCGAAAGCGAAGACGAGGAAGTTTACAGAGTGCGTACCGGATATGATGAACAAAAGGCGGCGCGAGAAATTTTTTCTAGGAGATTTCCAGAAAAATGGGGATTTTATCAAGGCTTAAATACTAAGACTAAACAACCAGAGAAGGAAATTGATTTAGAACAAAAAACTGCAACTGATCAGAAAATCAAACCGGAAGATGCTCCTAAAAATGAATCTATTTCAGAAAAAACTTCTACACCAAAAGAAGAACCTAAGTTGTCACCTGAAGATATAAAAGGCGCATATAAAAAAGTTTATGATGGCGGTACTATGCAAAGAGCTTTTGAGTCACTTGCCTCCCGTGCTTATCCTGATAGAAGAACGTACACTCCCAATAGTCCCCAATCACAAAGTGTTTTCGAAACCGTTTTAACAAGAAACGTCAATAGTCTTTCTCAATTGGAGGAGCTAGTAGCATTGGAGTTTGATAGACGAAATAAAAATCAGGGGGAAATTGATGATCTCGCAACCCCAGATTATCGAAGAAAAATGCTTGAAGGCGATGCTGTGATTTCCGGTCAGATGGATTCAGGAATCGAAAATCTTGCGCGGACTCTCTTTAATCAAGAAATTGATCTAAATAAATACAGAAAGCCACCAAAAGAAAAAATAGTAGAAAAACCCAGAGAGCCTGAATTTCGAAAACCCATTGAGGATACTCCTAAGCCAGAAATTGAACTAGAAAAAAAGCCAGAAAGTGAACCTGTTGTTTCTGCTGAAAAAGAAGATGTTTCAAAAAAAACAGAAAACATAGAGCCTCAAATCCAAGAAGCATTTAAAAGCAATGAATTCATCCGTGACCACATAGTCACTAGTTATTTATCCTATCAAGATGCAGAATTGCCTGATGAAGCAAAAAGACAAATGCTTGAATGGTCAAAATCAGAAGAAAGTCCAAAAAAATATGCAGAAGCTATAGAACAAATGGCACAAAAAGAAAGCCTAAATGGTGTCCAAGAAAAAGCCAGAGGTCTTACCCAGAAGATGCTAGCTGAAGCCAAAAAGATCGGACTCCCTGTGTCGCCTTATGGTAAAAGCAATTCTTGGGCTATGTGGGACTTAGGCAAACAATTTTGGTATTTTACTCATCAAGATCAAGCAGATCCTAAGTATGAAATTGAAGATCCACTCCTGTCTGAAAAGAAACAAGAGGAAATAATTAATCGCCATATTGGCTGGGAGGCATATGCTGTTTTTAATTCTTCTAAAACAACAGAATGGAAAAGTAGGATAATGCACGATCAGCGATCTAAAAAAGCTTTGGAACTTCTTAATAAAAGGCCTAATGCAAAAAGAACCTTAAGTTCTAAAGATTTAGCTGACCTAGGGATACTATTGAGAACTTTATTTTGAGGAATCTATTGTCAGAAATTTATTCTTCCACTCTTCTATACATTTTCGCATAATCAAAAGTGCATCTAGGTTATTTTCTCTGTATGGCAAAAAATCTAAAATAACGCCACATTCGCGGTAGTATTTTTTGTGATTTTCAATTTCTTCGGCATAATCTTTTTGAATTATCTTGATTTCACTACTAATCCTGTCTACTCTTGATGCAAGTGTGAGTTGAGCAACATTTCTATATTTTTGCGTATGCATTGCTGGCTTTTCTACTTCCATAAAGTAATCAGGGAACTCGCCTTTGATTATTTCATATTTGAAAAAATCCCCAGTCTCACCGCTCCTGTTTGGCTTCTTCCTTCCTTTTAACTTTTCGATATTGATCTTCTTATTTGGATCTATATCAAACGTCCATATCCCGCTAGAAACAAATACTGCTCCGGATATATTGATTCCCGCTTCCGCCACCTTTTTCTTGAATGAATCTAGCAAAGAAATATCGCCGTCAGTAGGAGGATTGCCCAAAGGAAGCGGTAATTCACCGTAAGCGATTTGTATTCTAGGGTCCAACTGGTCTCTCCTGAAGATAATACTGTCATCGTTTAACAGAGGATGAGTGTGGGCCAAAATAGCTTTTGAACAATTACTGTCTTTTAGATCGTTTAGTACGGCTTCTTGGTCAAAACCGACAAACAAATTGATACCGATGCCATTTAGTTCATATGAATCCCACACATCACGTTTCGAATGTGCACTAAATTCGTATGAATCCAAAAGGGCATGTTTGAGAAGTTCTTTAGAAGATAATTTTATATCTACTACTTGCATTAGTTTTATCTTAAATTCACTATACGATCACCTTGTACATATATAATTTCTGTATCGCCAAGCTTGGTGACCTCCTCTCCTTTTTTCGGATACGTATGGCCATGAAAAAAGTATTTAGGTTTCTTTTCCTCTATATAAGTTCTCAGGGCCTCAAATCCTACATGAGCAGTATCATCTTCATCGTTGATTCCTTTGGGAGGGGAATGTGATAAAAAGACATCAACATATGGAAAATCTTTAAGAAGTTCCTTGGCTTGCTCCTGGGTATACATTTTGGCATATTCATCGTCTTTATATTTATTCGATCCTTCAAAACCTCCAAAGATCAGGCCTCCAAATTCGAAGGTCTGTAAGTGCATATTTTTTATATTGAGATCGTTAAAGTAATTACCAGAGCAGTGATTGCCATAAACGCCCAATTTAGGAAGATTAATATTGTTAAGTTCAACTAACTGTAAATATTCTAAATCACCAAGGGTGACAATGAGATCTACACCTTCTTTTTCAACAAGTTCTTTTAATCCTTTACGTGGTGGGCGGTCTGCAATGGCAAGTATTTTCATGATATTTTTTGAATTGTATCATAAATAAGCAATTAAAAAGACCAGTCTGGAAGACTGGTCTTTTTAATGTATCTCGAGCGCTCGACGTACCCTTGACAGTCGAGCTAACTCGTGTTGGCGGGCCATGTGGGTTAAGTACCCACTGGTACAAGCAGTATAAGGCTTTTTGGGAGGTTTTTACAGGGGTGCCATCAGGCAAGTGAGTCGGGGTCTCAAATGCCAACAAATGCCAAAAATAGGAATATAGAGGTTTTAAGCGGGTGTTCAGAACATCAAGCAAAACAAGGGTCTTTGAGAGATTTACCAACTAAGTGTCATTTAAGGATTTGGCATTTGAAGAAATTTAAATACCAACTTTAAGGATGTTTGATATGGGGCTTTACGTTCAAAATGTTACAAATGAGACACGAACGAGGGTGTATCAAATAGACTTCAGTCTTGAAACTGAAGTCTAAAATACTTAGAAATATAAGGGTATTATAAGATTTTAGAAATAATACACCTCAAAAAGCAGTGTAACATTTGCAATCCACTGTCTCATCCTTAAAACCCATCAAAAATGAAAACCTATATGTATCAATGTGTTTTAGAAAAATGAGACACTTTGAGACACTAAACTAGATATCAAAACAGTGTCTCATTTTTTAAGATTACATAATATATTTTGCTATTTTATAC
>JBAXRA010000050.1:0-4226 GCA_037131455.1 bacterium
CCCCCTTGATAAACCCTCCGCCCTATGATACATTTGTAAACCTATGGCAATCAATATTTCAGTAGAAAGAAACCAAGCAGAAAGCCCAGCATCAGTTTTGCGACGTTTTTCAAAGCGCACACAAGACTCTGGCGTTCTTCCTCGTGTTCGAAGCATCCGATACGCAGAAAGAAAACTTTCCCCTTACAAAGTGAAGATGGCACGACTCGAAAGACTACGAAGAAAGGCTGAATATGAAAAATTGGCAAAGCTTGGAAAGCTTCCAGTTAAGGTTCGCCGAAAGTAATTTAAATGCAGGTTTCGATTTCATCAACTGTAAAAAGCGCGCCTAAAATAAATGGTGCGCTTTTTACTGATATAAAAAATAAAGTTTTGGGAAAAAACTTTGATTTAAGTTTGGCTTTTATTGGTACAAAAAGAATGCGAAAACTTAACAAAGAACATCGCAAAAAAGATTACGCAACCGACATCCTCTCTTTTAACGTAGACAAAAATGTCGGTGAAATTGTGATTAATCCTGACAAAGCTCGACAAAAGGCGCCCCTCTTTGAGCGTACTTATGACAATTATTTAAAATTTATATTTATCCACGGTTTGTTTCATTTGAAAGGATACGAACATAGTAGTAGAATGGAGAGCGAAGAAGAGAAAATCCGCAAAGCTTTCAAGGTTTAATCGGGCATCTCAATAACTTCAAAAATATCTTTATAAAATGAGCCGCATCACATCAGTCGGAATAGACATCGGAACATCCAGCATCAAAGTGATTGCGGTTGAGCGTTCTGACGAGGTCTCATTCCCTACTCAACCTAAAATTGTGGGCTACGGTGTCGCAGAATCCAAAGGTATCCGCCATGGTTATATTTCTAATATTGGAGAAGTCGCAAAAAGTATTCGCGCAGCGGTAGCACAGACTGAAAAAAATTCGGGCCTTAAAATTAAGAAGGCTTATCTCTCGGTTGGTGGAGTAGGCTTGTCAGCAATTGTCGGAATCGGAGTGGTCAATACTACAAAAGCAGATAGCGAGATTACAGATCTTGATGTTAACCGAGCAATCGAAGAGAGCGAGAAAGAACTTCCTTCTGCATACATTAGCAATCGAAAAATTATCCACAGCGTGGCGCTTGAATATCGTGTTGATGGAAAACGCGTTTTAGGACGCCCACAAGGCATGAAAGGAATTCGTTTAGAGGCCCGCGTTCTATACATCACTTGTCAGACCCATCATCTAAATGACATGTTGTTGGCAGTTGAAGAAGCAGGAATTTCAATCGAGGATGTAGTAGCAGCACCAATGGCATCCAGTTTAGTGGCATTAACAAAGACGCAAAAAATTGCAGGTTGTGTTTTGGTAAATATAGGAGCGGAGACAACTTCTATAATTGTATTTGAAAATAATATTCCAATTTCATTAGAAGTCTTCCCTATTGGTTCAAATGACATTACAAATGACATTGCACTTGGATTGCAGATTTCATTGGAGGAAGCAGAACTTGTAAAAACTGGTGGGGCCGGAGCGCCTGCCGTGTCTCGAAGAAAATTAGATGGCATTATCGATGCTCGATTATCTGATATTTTTGAACTTATTGATACGCATTTAAAAAAGATTGACCGAAGTGGACTTCTTCCTGCTGGGATTATCATGATTGGGGGCGGTTCGACACTTTCTGGAATTGAAAATGCTGCCCGTACTTCTCTTCACCTTCCTTCAAAATGTCCTGGTATAAAATATGACACGACTTTTAAATTCATCACTGAAAAACAAGCTGAATGGGTGGTTGGTTATGGACTTGGAGTTTTAGGAATTAATTCAGAAGATGAAAATACAGTTGATATTAAGGATGGTATGAGATTAATAGGTAAAACAAGAGGAACAATTTGGAAGTGGATCAAGCAATTTTTGCCTTAGTAAATCCTTCCCCCACATTGCCCTCCCCTTAAAACATGCTATTATACCTCTAAGGCCGCTCTTGATGTTCCCTAGGAAGAAGGGATACATCAGCAAGAATCGTTAAATTTACCAGACAAGAAAGCTTTTTAAAAAGCTGCCTTTAAACTATACATAAATACCACATGATCCAAGTCAAACCAGAAGTTGAAACATTTGCTCGAATTAAAGTCGTCGGTGTCGGCGGTTCGGGAAAAAATGCAATCAATCATATGATTAATTCTAAAGTGAAGGGCGTAGACTTTCTCGCTATCAATACGGACGCACAAGACCTGCATCACGCACTTTCTAAAAAGAAAATTCACATTGGAAAAAATCTTACAAAAGGTTTGGGCGCTGGCATGAATCCAGAAGTCGGAAAAAAGGCAGCGGAAGAAACTAAAGAAGAAATTCAGGAGGCATTAAAAAACTCTGATATGGTTTTCGTATCAGGTGGACTTGGTGGAGGAACTTGCACAGGTGCTTCCCCTGTTATTGCAAAAATTGCAAAAGAAATGGGAGCGCTTACCGTAGCGGTGGTCACAAAACCTTTTTCATTTGAAGGACAGCAGAGAATGCGACTTGCAGAACAAGGCTTAGCTGAACTATCTCGATCAGTAGATGCACTTGTTGTAATTCCAAACGATCGTTTAATGGCAACAGTTTCTAAGGAGACGACTGCAAAGCAAGCTTTCGGAATGTGTGACGAAGTTTTGAAACAGGCCGTTGAAGGAATTTCTGAACTTATCACAATGCCTGGAACTGTTGGTAACATCGACTTTGCCGACATCCGTGCAGTCCTTGAAAATGCAGGGTCAGCTCTTATGGGTATTGGATTTGCAAGCGGTGAGAAGCGCGCCGAAGAAGCTGCTCGAGCTGCAATCAGTTCCCCACTACTCGACGTTTCAATTCACGGAGCGAAAGGTGTTCTATTTTCAATCGCTGGTGGAGAGGATCTTACAATGTGGGAAATTCAAGAAGCTGCGAAACTTATTACAGAATCAGTTGATCCTAACGCCAAGATTATTTTCGGTACAGTTCGCGATGAGCGTTTGAAAAAGAATGAACTTAGAATCACTGTTATCGCTGCAAACTTCCCTAATTCAGAAGCGATCAAGAAAAGTCTTTTCGATACAACGAATGATGCACCTGCAAAAGAAGAACGTGGAAAGATTTTCAATTCAATTCCAGTAACTTCATTTGATCAGCCAACTGCTAATTCAACAGAACCCATTAAAATAGAGAAAAAGAAGGACGACAAGGACGAAGACGATTGGAATGCGATTCCAGCGTTTTTGAGGAGATCAAAGCTTAAATAAGACAATGAAAAAGTCCCGAAAGGGACTTTTTCATTTTTATCTGCTAAAATATCCAAACTATGACATATGACTTAACAATTATCGGGGGAGGACCAGCAGGAGTAGCAGCAGGGGTTTACGCCAGCAGAAAGAAACTTAAAACGCTTTTTATAACAAAGAACTTCGAAGGGCAAAGCACTGTTTCTGAAGGGATCGAAAATTGGATTGGTACAGTTAAAATTTCTGGTGCGGAACTTTCAAAAAGTTTGGAGGCGCATCTTCGCGCTTATGCAGGAAACATTGTGGATATCAAAGAAGGAGGTTTGGTTTCAAAAATTGAAAAAAATGGAGAAGGATTTTCTGTCACTTTGAAGGATGAAGTTTTTGAAACAAAGACTGTTTTAATTACTACAGGAAGTAAACGCAGAAAATTGGAAGTTCCAGGCGCAGAAGAATTTGATAATAAAGGTTTAACATATTGTGCCACTTGCGATGGTCCCCTATTTGCCGATCAGGATGTAGTTGTCGTCGGTGGAGGAAACGCAGCGTTCGAAAGCGCAGCCCAGCTTGCAGCATATTGTAAAAGTGTGACCATTGTTAATCGCAGTGATGTCTTTAGAGCCGATGAAGTCACAGTTGAAAAAGTACTTTCAAAGCCAAATGTTAAAGCGATTAAAAACGCAATTCCATATGAAGTTAAGGGTGATAAATTTGTTAGTAGTTTTTCATATAAAAATGGCGAAGAAATTGTAGAACTTCCTGTCACGGGAATATTCGTCGAAATTGGACTCTTACCAAGTACAGATTTTGTAAAAGATATTGTTGAACTCGATCCTATTGGAAAAATTATTGTTGATCCTCGTACACAAGAATCAAAAACTCCTGGAATTTGGGCGGCTGGGGATTGTACTGACGGGCTTTATCATCAAAATAATATTGCAGCAGGTGACGCGGTGAAGGCACTGGAGGATATTTATAATCATTTGCACGCGTAATCTGTG
>JBAXRA010000051.1:0-4161 GCA_037131455.1 bacterium
CTTTAAAATCTCTAGAGGAAAAAATTAATGCAATTTATGTTTCGGTAGAAAAAACGAGAAAGTATATAAAATGGGCTTTTATTATCAGTGTGTTGGCGGTGGTTTTGCCGGCTATTGGATTATTATTTGCGATACCAAGTTTTTTGAGTAATTTCAGCCAGCTGCAGTCGTTGGGGTTGTAGTCCTTTGAAAATAAGCACATTTTTGCTAGAATAACTAGCATGAAAAACCGCGTATTTATCAAGGATTTAAAGGCTCAAGCAGGACAGGAGGTTACTATTAAAGGTTGGATTGATGTTCGTCGAGATCAAGGAAAGATGATCTTTTTTGATTTTCGAGACATGACAGGGAAGGTTCAGGGGGTAGTTTTGCCTGGGTCAGGTGCAAAAGAGGTGGCAGAAAAAGTTCGCTCGGAATGGGTTGTTGAAGTTTCTGGAAAAGTAAATGCTCGACCGCCAAAAAATATTCAGACAGAAAAGCAGAATGGGGATATTGAGTTAGAGATTTTAAGTATGGAAATTTTAAGCAGCGCACAAGAACTTCCATTTGCTCTTGGGTCTGAGGTTAATTTAGATACATACCTAGATTATTTACCATACACTTTGAGAAGTGATAAAAGCCAAGCGACTTTTAAGGTGCAGGCAGAAATTGTAAAGGCATATCGCGAATTTTTGAATAGCGAAGGTTTTACAGAATTTCAAGCACCAAAATTAGTTGGAAACGATGCAGAGGGAGGAGCAGAGGTTTTTGAGGTGAAATATCTCTATGATAGAAAAGCCAGTCTCGCTACAAGTCCACAACTGTATAAGCAGATCATGGTAGGGGCACTTGAAAGGGTTTTTTCAATTGGTAACGTGTATCGTGCTGAAAAACACGCCACAAGTCGCCACCTAAGCGAGTACACTTCTATGGATGTAGAGTTTGGTTTTATTAAAGACCACACTGACATTATGGACCTGGAGAATAAATTGATGGCCTATATTTGTGAACACTTAAAGAAAAACTGTGAGAATGAATTTAAATTAATGGGGGCAGAGATTCCTAACGTTCCAGAAACTATTCCTCGGTTAAAATTACGTGAAGCCCAGAAATTAATTTTTGAAAAAACTGGTAAGGATAAACAACATGAACCAGATTTGGAACCCGAAGATGAGCGCTGGTTGTGTGAATGGTCAAAGCAAGAACACAATTCTGATTTTTGTTTCGTGACACATTATCCAGTTTTAAAAAGACCTTTCTATATCTACGAGGATGAAAATGACAAGGGTTTTACCAAGAGCTTCGATTTGTTGTTTAGAGGAGTAGAAATTACGACCGGTGGTCAAAGACGTCATGATTATGACAGTTTAATTGAAGGTATCAATAATAAAAAGTTGAATCCTGATCTTTTCTCATTCTACCTTCAGGCCTTCAAGTACGGTATGCCTCCGCACGGTGGATGGGGCATGGGTCTTGAAAGACTAACTGCAAAATTCTTGGGACTACAGAACGTAAAGGAGGCAACTCTCTTCCCTCGAGACATTAATAGAATCGATAAAAGATTATCTGAATAAAAATGAACGCCACCCTTCCAGAATTCAAAATAAAAACTGAAGTCTTTGAAGGGCCTTTGGACTTGCTACTCTCCTTGGTTGAAAAAAGAAAACTTTTTATCAGTGACATTTCTCTTGCCTCTGTCACTGACGAGTACATAAATCACATCAACCAACTGCCAGAATATTCGATGAATGATCGTACGCAGTTTATTTTAATTGCGTCGACTTTGCTTTTAATCAAGGCCAAGTCACTTCTCCCAAACTTGTCATTAACCGAAGATGAAAAGGGAAGCATTGAGGATTTGGAACTTCGACTACGTGAATTAGAAGTAATGCGCCGTCAGTCAAATGAAATTAGAAAAATCTTTGGAGATAATATATTGTTTTTTCAGGAAAACTCACCTCAGAGAGAAGTCTTTTTTAACCCAGGAGCGGATGTAAAACTTAATAATGTTTCTGAAGCGATTGCTCGTGTTTTAAACAGTCTGCCAAAAACCGAAGCTCCACTTCCAAAACTAAAAGTCCAAAAAGTAGTCAGTCTAGAGGAAATGATGGACAGTCTTACAGTACGAATAAAATCGGCAATAAAAATGTCATTCTCAGATTTTAGTGGGAAGGGAAAAGTAGAAAAGGTGAATGTGATTGTGAGCTTTCTTGCTCTCCTTGAACTTGTCAAACAGGGAACTGTGGATGCACGCCAAGAAGGGCTGTTTGATGAAATTCAAATGGAGAGCTATCATGTAGGAACACCTACATACATTTAATATATGACAAATTTATCTAATCAAATCGAAGCACTGTTGTTTTGGAAATCTGAGCCGGTTTCTTTGAAGGAACTTTCTAAAATGCTTTCTACTGAAGAGGAAAAAATAGATGAAGCTTTATTAGAACTAGAAAAAAACTTAGAAAATAGGGGAATTGTCCTTGTTAAAAAAGATGAAAGTGTTTACCTCGCAACAAGCTCAGAATCTTCAGAATTGATTAAGAAAATCACAAAAGAAGAAGAGTCAGCCGAATTAGGAAAAGCATCCCTCGAGACGCTTTCGATTGTTTTATACAAATCTCCAATTCGCCGTAGCGACATCGATTACATCCGAGGAGTAAATTCTTCTTTTATTTTACGAAACTTACTTGTTAGGGGATTGATTGATAAAAAAACTGATCCAAAAGATTCACGCACATTTGTGTATTCTCCATCGTTTGAGCTTCTCGCACATTTAGGAATTACAGAGGTTGCCAAGCTCCCTGACTTTGAAAAAGTACAAACTGAAATTCAGGCTTTTCGTGAGCAAAAGGAGAAAAATAATCAAACACAATAATGACCGACCTCATCATAAACGTAATAAAAATCACTCTGCCAGCGTTCCTCACTTTTATCGTGGGAATTTTGATTACGCCGATTTTAACTCGCTACATGTACAAGTACAAAATGTGGAAAAAGGCTTCACGTAGCCATGAAAACACCGAAGAGATGTCTAAGGCTTTCATGAAGATTCACAATGAAGACGCAGAAATTTCAACCCCAAGGGTAGGTGGAATTGTTGTGTGGCTTTCGGTCGCAATAATTAGCCTTATTTTTTCAGTTCTGCCATACATAATTCCAGGTGCTCTTACCGAAAAACTTAATTTCTTAAGTCGTAACCAAACAATTTTACCACTTGCAATTCTTCTCTTCGCTTCAATTATGGGCTTGGTGGATGACTTTCTACAAATTTACGGTAAGGGGTTAAAAATGAGTGATGGAATTTCACGAACACTTCGAACTCTTATGGTTATTTTAATCGGAGCAATTGGCGCATGGTGGTTTTACTTTAAACTAGAAAATCTTTCAATACATATTCCTTTCGATGGGGACCTTTACTTAGGACTTTGGTTCATTCCATTCTTTATTTTCGTAGTGATGGCAACCTTCTCTGGATCTGTGATTGATGGAATTGATGGATTGGCAGCGGGGGTAATGTCCTCTGCATTCGTCGCATATTCTGTAATCGCTTTCGGAAATCATCAAATTGACCTTTCCGCGTTTTGCGCAGTTGTAGCTGGAGGAATTCTTGCATTTTTATGGTTTAACATTCCACCTGCGAGATTCTATTTAGGAGAGACTGGGATGATCGGAATTACAGTGACACTTGCAGTTGTGGCATTTCTTACAAATGAAGTTCTCGTGCTTCCGATCGTGGCTTTTCCTCTTGTTATCACATCTCTCTCGTCTTCAATTCAAATGTTTTCGAAAAAATACTTTGGATATAAAGTTTTTAAAATTGCACCACTTCACCATCATTTTGAAGCGATGGGTTGGCCAAAGGCAAAGATTACTATGCGGTATTGGGTTATTTCTGTGGTGTGTGGATTGTTGGGGGCGATTGTGGCTCTGATAAGTTAGTTGTGCACAGTAATCAAATTTTTTTATCCAAATCTGGTATAATTAATTTGTTATTAACAATTCACATTTTCAAATGATTAAAAAATTATTAGTACCTTCGTTCGTGTTATCTGCAGTAGTGTTACTTTGTTCTTTTACAAATAATCTTGTGTCCGCAGCGGCAACATCCACAGTCTCAGACCAAAGTGGTTTTCCTGTAATTGATGTAAACGAACTTCCACCTCCTTCTGGAAATCCGCCGGG
>JBAXRA010000052.1:0-4022 GCA_037131455.1 bacterium
GTGCGGAGGAGGTGAGATTCGAACTCACGGTCCCCTTGCGAGGACTACAGTTTTCAAGACTGTTGCGATCGACCACTCTGCCACTCCTCCGCGGAACATCCTATCAAAAAACCATCTCAAATGCTAGTATTCTCTCCATATGACGAGAGCCATTGGAATTGATTACGGAAAAAGACGAGTCGGCATCGCAATGTCCGACCCTGACAAAAAGATTGCATTTCCGCATTCGATTATTGAAAATGATCCAGAATTACCACAGCAAATACAAGAGCTTTGTAAACAGAATGGGGTTGATTTGGTAGTAGTAGGGGAATCAAAAGACTTTAACAATGTTGAAAACCCGATTATGAAGGATATAAAAAAGTTTGTAGAAAAGTTCAAAGCCATTTCAAATTTAACACTAGTCTACGAACCCGAAACTTTATCCTCTCACCAAGTCTCAAAAATCCAAGGAGATACAGAAAATATCGATTCCGGTGCCGCCTCAATCATTTTACAAAGTTACTTAAATAGAGTTAAATATAAAAATGAACAAAATAACCTTTGATGATTTTGCAAAAGTCGAGATAACGATAGGGAAGATCCTTTCAGCTGAACCTGTAGTTGGATCTGAAAAGCTTTTAAAATTGGCAGTAGATTTTGCAGAACCTGCGCCACGTCAGGTTGTGTCCGGCATCGCTAAATACTTTCCAGATTTAACTGCACTTGTAAATCAAAATTTTCCATTTGTAACAAACCTAGAACCAAGGATGATTATGGGACTTGAAAGTCAGGCGATGATTTTGGCCGCATCTCACGAAAACAATCTTGGACTTTTGAAACCCACAGCTGACATTCCAGCTGGTACAAGAATTTCGTAGGAGGTGATATAATCAGGTCGCACTTCAATCGACATCGTGCGACATGATTTTGCAAAATCATATGAAGCTCTCTGTAAGGTTACGAACATATTTCCCAACACCATATTTTTTAGATATGTCGCATGTTGGTTTGGATATTACTCCCTCCTCTGTTAAATATATCGAACTTATCAAAGCACCTGGACACTTAAAAATCAGCAAATACGGTAGCGAGCCTCTCCCAAAGCATTTGATTTTTGATGAGAGTCTGGCTAACAACAAAGACTTGCAAGATGCTCTAACTCGCATTCAACGGACTCAAAAAATTTCTTTTGTAGAAGTTTCTATCCCAGAAGTAAAATCATACCTCTATACGACCGATGTTCCAGCAGGGGATGATGCTGGTATGCGCGCGAATATTGAAATGCACCTTGAAGAAAACGTACCGCTGACTTTGGCAGAAGCGATTTTTGAATACTTTCCAATTAGGACAGACAAAAAAACAGGAATGATCACTGTTGCTGTGTCAGTTGTGCCGTATCAGATTGTGCGTGACTACACTGTTATTCTTGAAAAGTCCGGTATGACACCGATTTCTTTTTTGATTGAAAACCAAGCGTTGTCTCGTGCTGTAATTAATTATGATGATACGGCGGCATATTTATTGCTTCAAATTTCAGACAAGCGAACAGTTCTTTCTATTGTGTCTGATCATGCACTACAATTTACATCATCAGTTCCACTAGGGTCAGCAGACTTTACGGATGGATTAATGAGAGAGTATTCAATAAGCAAGGATGAGGCAGAAAAAATGAAATCTGATCCGCAATATGAAAACATGGATTTGGATGATAATAAAGTATTTGCTGGAATGATCAATGGATTCTCGGCCATCAAAGATGAGACCCAGCGTGTTATTGTTTATTGGCAATCGTTCCAGGACAAGATGAAGTCGTCAGGTGACACTTCTATACCTATGATTAAGAAAATTATTCTTTCGGGTCACGATGCACTGCTTCCTGGCTTAAAAGAATATTTAGCCACCAGTTTGAATGTAGAGGTTGAGGTGGCAAATGTGTGGCAAAATGTTTTGAACTTGAAAGACATTGTTCCAGATATTAAATTTAATGATTCATTGGATTTTGCTACCGCTATAGGTTTGGCGCTTCCTAAAAATCGATATTAATCTTTATGCTCTACTTATTAACTGACGAACAAAAAAAGAAAGTTTTACGAGAGTACCGCATGCGCCTAATGGTCGTAAGCACGATCGCACTATCTTTTGTTGGGGTTATGGCAGTAGTTTCGATTGTTCCCTCAAAGGTAATTGTCTCTTCTCATGAGCAAATACTTAATCTTCAAATAAAGAGTATTGAAGGAAAATCATCGACGAACGTAGATGATTTGTCTAAAAAAATTGCTGATATTACAAACACGGCTGCGTATCTTGAACCGCTTGGTCAATTATTATCTGCATCAGATGTGTTTAATCATCTGGAAAAGCTGGCAGGCGATAAGAATTCTATTAATCAGTTTACAATTAATCATTTTGACGAAAATGCCTCGGTGCAAATCAGTGGTATTTCAAAAAACAGAGATGCACTTATAAAGTTTGTCGATTCCTTAAAAAAAGATCCATGGTTTAGCGGAGCGACGCTTCCATACAGCAGTTTGGCCAAGCAGGATAACCTAAGTTTTACTTTAAATTTGGTAATTAATTTATCTAAATTAAAAATATGAAGAATAAAACTTTAAATCTTCTAATACTAAATTTGATTATCATGGTTTTGATCTGGAGTGTCTATTTTTATATAATCCATGACACAAAACTAACCAGTGCATCTTTTGAACAAAAAAAACATGAAATTTCTTTTGCAATGAAAAAAGAACAAGCCATCAAGAATTTAAAAAATAAAATTCAAAGTAATCTCAAGGATGGCTTTGACCTAAAGGACTTTTTGGTCCGTTCAGATCAAGCGGCAGATGTCGTTCAATTGATTGAAGGATTTGGACCGCTGACAGGAACTAAAGTCTTAACGCAATCTGTTTCTACAGAAGAGGCTGTCGGTTTACCAGAGGGGGCAGACTTTCTAAGAATTGTATTTAACATTGAAGGATCAAGATCTAGTGTTTTAAAAAATATCGAGCTTGTAGAAAGTCTGCCTTACAATATAAAAATGAAAAAGCTTTCTTTTGCCAAATCAGGTGACGCATCATCTACTTCAAAATGGTCTGCCGGCGTTGATTTGGTTTTGGTAAAATTAAAAGACGTTGAGGCCGTTACAAATCAATAACACCATATGAAACTCTTTAAAAAACAATTTTACATAATAGGTGAGAGACCCCAAACAGATTGGAGAAGGGTTCTGGCCGTGGCAGCAATCATTGCTATAATTGCTTTAATTTATGGATTTACTTTTTACCGTCAAATCTCAGCAGATGATCGCAGTATGGAAGAGACTATAGTTGAGTCTGAAACGACAAATACCACAAGTACTGTTCAATCGAATGCGGTTGGGGAGAAGCTGGAACTTGGCCAGACAATCGAATTGTACTCAAAGAAAAGAGAACAATTTGAAAAAATGATAAGCGAGTTGAAGAAATCGTAGGATTGATGTATCGTAAGGGTCATCAGATAATGCCCTTGTAGTTAAATGGATATAACAGCGGACTTCTAAGCCGTTATTCGAGGTTCGATTCCTCGCGAGGGCACAATTATGCGCAAGATGTAGAGCTTGCAATTGAAGTAGATTTTTCTTTCGATGCTCCACCCTTGTCAACACACCAATATGTAGTGGTTGAAGCCAGACTGTCCTGGACCGCCCAAGATGTGCTGTTGCTGTTGCAGATTAAATTGGTACCATCGGGGTAATTTGAAACTTTTGCCAGTTCCGACATTCCTGATGTGGTGTCAGAAAACATTCCTCCAGTGCAAGAGTAGTTTGTAGGTCCATAGCTTCCATTGCTTATAAAATAAAGTTCGGCACTACCTCGGATGTTAGAAAGTTGAGATTGGATTTTTGCATCATTTGCCTGAGAACGACTTTCTCCGAGATTGCTGATGACAACAGATGACAAGATTCCAATAATCGCAATTACAATGAGAAGTTCTACAAGAGTGAAGCCTTTGGTTTTTATGTTGAAAAATTATATTTTAAAGTACAAAAATTATATCACGATGTG
>JBAXRA010000053.1:0-3966 GCA_037131455.1 bacterium
ACTTGTGGAGCGGTACACGTAAGTGGTGTCACACATGCAGTTCCTGCTGGGTTCAGAACTTGTGGAGCAACGCAAGAAACATTTACAGTATTTGTACATACAGCGCGTACACCTTGACCTGTACTAACAATACCCGGATTAGCTTTAGTATCGTACACTTCGGCTGACATAGATTTAACACCTGGTGCTGAATAGACTTTGCTTAACGTCTTGATTGAAGAATTTTCTATACCGAAGGTATTTTGAGGATCTTTCCAATTGTAAGTAAACGAACCTGATCCTCCAGCTGCGGTTGCATTCCAAGTAACAGTTTCTCCAACATTGACAGTTGTCTTGTCTGCTACACAAGTGTTAGTTGCTGGATTATAGACATGAACAGCTGTTGTGTAATACTCATCTGCTCCAGTTTCCCAATAATGATTATTTCCCCAAATATCATATGTGCGCACAACAACAATGTAATCACCTGTAGGTAAATCTGTTGTCGGAATGCTGAAAGAGAATGCAGATGCATTATTGGCTCCTCCACAACCTGGTTGGTGATGGTGTGTAGCTCTCCAGTAGGCCGAACAGTTATCATAATACCAACGATAGTACTGCTCAGCGCTACGTACTGTGCCACTTGTGTTTTGGATATGAACCCAAATTTTAAGGTCTTCTGCAGTATTAGAACAATTGGCGCTTCGAACTATACCCTGAACTGGGATACTTTCACCTTTTGTAATATGTACACGAGCGGGTTGGGTCTGCTCTACATAACTAGTCGCATGGAAATCAGCCCAGCCTACCCCGTAAGTATACAAAGTGTATTTGCCATAAACTTTTGTAGCTGAATCAGCGTACTTTACATAAGAGAAGCCTCCAATGATTGCGGACACTAGAATAAGTATCGCGATGAAGTAACCATTTCCAAACCCTCTGCTGCTAGCAAAATAGAAGATCGTAATTAAGACAACTCCAGCCAACATTAACCATAAAACTAGTTGTGTAGTTATTGCTACCATATCCTTAGTATGAGGCACCTTACTTGAAGTCTGATCAGGGGTTGTAGCAGATGTCTTGTATGACGCCAAAATCTTTCCATCTGAAGTGACTGTGGCAATTGTTTTTATTGATTGTGCATCACCTTTAACCTGAACTGGAATGTTGACTTCCGAAATCTGAACATTCATATCAGGACTGGCTGAGCCCTCACCAATAATCTCATCAGTTTCAGCATTTAAAACCTTTACATTTATAGTGGCATTATTAATCGTAGTCTTTGCACCTGTATTTATGTCAAATGGTGAACCACTGAATACTACATTTGCTGTAACTGTGTCGTCCTTAGAAACAGATCTTTTGTCTAACTGAACATCTTGTATTGTGGCAACAGCCCCGGGCATAATATATCGATATTCAACGACAGGTAATATTTGTTCATTTGAAGAGTCAAGCAAATTTACCACTGCAAGATACACACCTGCCTTACCGTTATTTTTGTATGGTCCTACTACAATTTCTTTGTCTGATTTTGCAGCAACAGTAACTGGGTCTAGCTTATACTCTTTTATTAACTCTCCCGCAGATGTACGGTTTCTAATTTGAATACTTGGAGTTGTAACGATTTCCTTATTTGACGGATTGTTGACAATTAAATGGAAGCTGACACTTGATGTGGCCCAAATCATCGGTCCAGATTGTATGTAATGTTCTTCACCATCAACATCTATATATGCAGTTTGGAGGTTTAGTAGATCCCCACCACCCTTAACCTCAGACAAGTGAAAATCCTTCCAACCATAAGAAAGTCCTGCAATAGTTCTGGCTGAAACTTCAATACCTAAACCCTTCCCACCAACCTTTTTAGGCATCACATAAGAAACAGGAATTTTAGTTGTAGAATTAGCTTTAACGTTGAAAGGTCCAGATGCTTTTGTGTCATATATTATAGAAGGAATTCCGACTCTACCTTGTTCAGTACCGTAATCACCAACTAGAGAAGTGTCCAAATACACATCTGTTTGATCTGTGTTTGACCTACTTTTAATAGTTACAGTACCTGTTACCGTTGCACCAGAACGGTAATCTTTAGAATCCAAAACTAGATCTTCGATACCAATTTCTGTAACAGAATTACCGCCAATGTTACTTATAGTGACACTTGTACCACTCTGAGTGGAGCTTGAATTAATAAGCTTTTGTAATTCTGATGAACTCAAGGCCGCTGGACCTTTTTCAAAATCTGCTTGCTTGATTCCCTTATATCCCTCTGGAATTGCTTTGATTGTTTGAACTGGTGTTCCTGTTGGCGGAGTACTAGAGGAATTTTGAGCGAAAGATACGACTACGCCTGAAATTGGTGAAAAAATAGTCGTCAAGAAAACAAAAAGAGTTATTAATTTTTTGTACATAAATAATTATTGGTGCTAATAAACGGTATAATTATAACAGCATTTTTACGTAAAAACCTATTTAAATGGGGATAAGTCCAAAATAAAATTAAATTGTTTCTCTGAAACAGGCTGAATCGACAGCCGAGATCCTGTTTGAAGAAGTGGCATTCCAGAAAGAGCGCTCTCTCTTTTAAGTGCCGATAGTGTAATGGGATTTTTAAACTTTTTAATAAAAGAAACCTCGGGCGAATACCAAATTGGATTTTCTTCAGTAGATTTTGGATCGTAATGATCGTCCTTTTTGTCAAAGGCAGTCAAGTCAGCTTTCGCTAGTCCTGTGATCTTACCAACTCCTACAATTGCAGTCGGATCAGCACTTGAATGATAAAAGAAAACCAGATCTCCAATCTGCATGCTCTTTAGGAAATTTCTTGCTTGGTAATTACGAACACCAGTCCAAGCTGTTTTCTTATCCCGCGCAAAATCATCAATCGAGTAACAACTTGGTTCTGATTTTAGAAGCCAATAATTAATTTGCTTTGATGCCATCTTTTTGAATTTTTTCTACTAAACCTCCGAAATTATGCGACGACATTATTACAACTACGTCTCCTTTTTTTACAACTTTTTTAAACTGCTCGTAAAACACCTCGATAGGTTCTCCTTCCAAAATATAAACTTGATCTTGTCTTTTTCCGTTACTTAAAAAGTGCTGATTAATAGTCTTTCCGTTTATAAACTTTGTAGGATCTTCTTTACCAATAGGCAAAACGCTGAACATTATAGTGTCTGCAAGCGGAGAAAAAGCATCCGCGTATGGTTTTTCGAACAAATGACTACGGCTAGTGGCAGAATTAGGCTCAAAACAAGCCACAATTCGTCGATTTGGGTACCTTTCATGGATTCCAGTTAAAGTGAGTGTTACAGCAGTCGGGTGATGCGCATAATCGTCTATCACAATCACATCATCATTTTTATACACCTGTTCCTGACGCCGCTTCATTCCCTTGAAAGTTCGAACACCCTCGGCTAATTTTTCTGGACTAATTCCTTCGTTTAGAGCAACAGCACATACAGATAAAATATTTGAAATATTGTATTCTCCGAACATTGAAGTTTCCATGTGCATTATTTTTTTTCCCTCCACAATAAGATCAAATTCCTGGCAGTCTTTTTCGTGATTTATTTTTAAATTTTCTGCAAGAATATGATTTTTTGGATCAAATCCATAAGTTACCACTTTGGAAATAGCATGCTGCTTTAAATACTCTGTTGATTCCCTATCACCATCGAGCACAACAAGGCCGTCTTTTGGAACTTCTTCTACAAGTAGTTGAAAAGCCATCTTGTAGTCGTCCATTGTTAAATACAGATCTGCATGATCATATTCAACAGAAGTAATAATAGCGGCGTGAGGTTTATAGTGTAAAAATTTTGGACCTCTGTCAAAAAGTGCTGAATTGTATTCATCACCTTCTGAAATAAAATACTCGCTCATTTCGTGGCGTGGATCCTTACTGATCATTCCTGCAGAAAAACTTTTTTCATTGTTATTAATAACCCCACCAATCATATATCCAGGATTTTTTCC
>JBAXRA010000054.1:0-3946 GCA_037131455.1 bacterium
TCCCACAATCAAATTCAACACCCACTGAATAACCGGCGTAAAATACTGCCACAACACAACTGCAAAAATAATCGCAAAAAGAAATCCTTGTCCTTCCATCGCTTTTTTGACCCCCTGAAAACTTTCAGGTAAAAATGCAAATAAAATATGAGAACCATCAAGAGGACTTACCGGAATCAGGTTATATAGAGCAAGTACAATATTTGTAATACAAATCATCAGAAGAAAACCGCCGGTTGCTTGTGGAATCTGCTCGGCAAAAAATCGCAAACTTAAACCAGAGGCCAGCGCGATTAATATATTTGAAAGTGGACCTGCCGCAGACACAATGACATCTCCCCACTTACCATATTTTAAATTATAGGGATTCACAGGAACAGGCTTTGCCCAACCAAACATGAGGCTTCCTGGTAAAAGTGCACACATCAGAGGAACAATTATAGATCCCAAAATATCTATATGTTTCAACGGATTTAGGGTAAGTCTCCCTGCGTATTTTGCCGTCGGATCACCCAAAGCAAGAGCCGCAAGCCCATGGGAAACCTCATGGACAACTACAGAAAATATAAGGACCAACAGGAAGAAGATAGTAGACATATTGATTAATATCGAAGATATGATAGCATGTGAACCTATATGACAAAAGTCTGCGCCATCACCAAAAAAGGATCAATACGCGCCGGTGGTTATTCAAACCGGACTCGAGCGACACAGTTTAACCCAACTGGTATTGTTCGAAAGTATCCAAATTTACAGAAGAAAAAGGTTTACGTTCCTGAATTAAAGAAATTTGTATCTATTACAGTATCTGCTCGAGGACTTAAGACAATTACTAAAAACGGAGCATTCGCGACTTTGAAGAAGGCTGGGTTGATTTAATACTAATTTTTCTTTTTTTTGACTTTTATATAAAAGTATTGTATTCTATGAATGGGTTTTCGTGGTAAGTAAACATCAAAAAAAAGTTCCTATGCACACCGACAGCACTAGTGGTGTGGTTCAATTTGTAAAATTAGACGAGCCTCCTCCCTGGTTGGCTTTGAATGGCGCTTTTGCTCTCATTTTCTCCAAAGGCAGACATGGTATTCTCGAAATTCTAACCGTCAAAAGGAGGGATAATGGAAAAATCGAGTTGCCCGGAGGAGGGATCGAGAAGGATGAAAGTTCCATCAATGCCATGCGGAGGGAAATCGGAGAAGAGACAGGATTATTCCCTCAAGGAGAATTCACGCTTGCTGGTCAATTCAAGCAAAAAGTCCCGCTGCGTGACAAGGAGGGAAAAATTCTTCGAAGTGAGCTCTTTAAGCCAGTCCAGCTATTCACCGGATTGGTGGATCTTTGGGTCTACAACCGAGTTGTGAATGGAGAAAAAATACTCCGAGACAGTTCGCCTTGCCCTGTTGAAGTTGCGTCAGTTAATTTCACGGACATCTCCGCGATCGCGCAACTTGGGATCCAGGAAGAGGTCATGCTCGGTCATATGCGCATGATTGCAGCCTTCATGGCAAAAGGAGAAGGTCTCATCGGAAAAGGTCTCGATTGGGCAGCGAAGTGCTGCAGAGAACCTATCCAAGGGGCACTGGCAGACTCCGTTGTCTGGAGTGGTCGAACATACTAATTGAAACACACAGGGGGCGCTTCCGCAGGAAGCGCCCCCTTTTCAATTTGGTAGATAATTTAAAACAATCTGATATATTTCATATATGAAAGCCGTAATACTTGCAGCTGGTAAAGGGACTCGCCTACATCCTCTTACTATTAATACTCCCAAATCTCTACTTGAAATCAGTGGAAAAACTATTTTGGATAATATAATTGAAAACTTACCAGATGAAATAACAGAAGTGATCGTAGTGACAAAACATTTAGAGGAAAAAATCGTGTCACATATAGAAAAGAGAACAGGTAGAGGGGCAAACACCAAAAAGGTCCGAACGATGTCTCAAGGAGAGCATACGGGTACTTTTGGCGCGCTTTTGACACTGAAAAATGTATTTTCAAAAAATGAAAGATTTCTAGTTCTGAATGGAGACGACCTACACAATAAGGAAGAATTGGTGAAATTTCTAGATTATCCATTAGCAATGGGTGCCCAGAAAAATATTATGCCAGCCTATTACACACTCGAAATCGGAGAAGATGGGGTTCTTGAAAGATTTAGAAGCCAGACAGAAACAGAAAAGGAAACTGGAACACTTATCGCAACTGGTGTTTATTTATTAGATTCAAATGTTTTTAATTTTAATCCTGTAAAGATTAACGATGGAGAATTGGGACTACCTCAAACCCTTATACAAAATTCTTACACTTACCCATTACATGTAGTTGAGACAAAAAAGTGGAGACCAATTAATACTTTAAGAGATTTAGAGTCTGCTAATCTCAAAACCCAATTGTCCCCAGCTCATAAGTTTTCAAAATTTTAATATCCTTTAAAGTTTCTAAAGTTTCTTTATGCGGATGTCCATATCGATTATTTAATCCCGCAGAAATAATTGCGTAAGTTGGTTTTACTTTTTCTACAAAAATTGGATCTGTTGAAGTTTTGGAACCATGATGTCCTGCTTTCAAAACATCAGCCTGCAAATCATCTTTTGCATTTACTAATTTCAATTCAACTTCACGCGGAGCATCTCCGGTCAATAAATAAGTTGTCGTACCAACATATACCATCGCGACAATTGAAAATAAATTTGTATCTTTATCCGAAGTCATTTTCATCTGCCGATTCGGATACAAAATATTTATATAATCATTTCCAAAAGAAATTCTTGCACCACGATTAATTGTTGAGGTAGCTACACCAGCACGATCAAGGGAATCAAATAAATTTGTTTCAACTGTTTTTGTTGTATGAAGGTGTGAGAATAAAAACTTACTAACGGAAAAGTTTTGAACAACTTTTGTAAACCCGCCAACATGATCTTGGTCAGCATGCGTACCAATTGCAAGATCAATTCTTCGATCAAACCATGGAAGTATTTTATTAATTTCTTTTACTGACTTTCCATCAATATTTCCAGCATCAATTAAAATTCGATTTCCAGATTCTGAAATTATCAAAGTCGAGTCTCCTTGTCCGACATCAAGAAAATAAACTCCGGGACTAACAGACTGCTTTAAAACTAAAATAAATAGTATGGAAACTAGAGAATACAGGACCACAAAAATACGAAATTTTGCGTGGTATAATAGTTTCGTTATCAAACTTAATTTGTTAAAAAATGACATACACAGAAAAGAAATTTAATATCAGTAACTTAACAGGAATCTCGACTAAAACAATTGAAGAACATCTGAAGTTATATTCAGGTTATGTGAAAAATACAAATGCGATTTTGGAAAGCATCGCGACACTTGATGCAGAAAAAAATGCTCTATCAATTTCTGAAGCACAAAGACGATTTGGATTTGAATTCGGCGGCATGCGAAATCATGAATACTATTTCGAACAGTTTGAGGGAAGCGCAAAACCACTTTCAGCAGATTCTGATCTTGGCAAAGCAATCGCAACCGAATGGGGATCATTTGACGCATGGATGGCACGCTTTAAAACCTTAGCCATGACTCGCGGGGTGGGATGGGCAATTCTTTACAAGGACGAAACTAACGGACGTCTGTTAAACACTTGGGTTGAGGAGCAGCATTTAGGACACCTTACTGGACTAAAGGTCATCCTTGCTTTGGACATGTGGGAGCACTCTTATATGCTCGACTATGTGCCGTCTGAAAAGAAGAAATACGTTGAAGCATTCTTTGCAAACTTGAATGGCGAAGTGATTGAAAAACGTTTCTAGGTTTTAAAATATAGGTTTCACGGCCGAAACATCCTTCTTCTCGAGGGATGTTTTTGTTTGTGTTACACAGAAATAAACTATAGCCATTATGAAGTAACAAATCAAAGTTTGCTTCCAACTCCAAGTCAAAAACTCGATCGCTGCGAATG
>JBAXRA010000055.1:0-3571 GCA_037131455.1 bacterium
ATTACGAAACGAACAATCGGCGGTAAAAATCCAAGAAGTGCCATCACGACAACTGCAACAATACTGACATTAAAACCGGACAATACAACGATATGAATTAGCCCAACTCTTTTAAATTCATTTTGTAGATCTGCATCCAGTGATCCCTTCCCCGTCAAAATTAATCCGGCACCTAAAAAAGATTGGGGTTGAGGTAATAAAGAATTAATTTTTTGGATGCATAAATTTTTTATATTTATCAAAGTTAATTTAAATTGTGAAGGGATTGCATTGCTTATGAACTCAATCTTTGGATTTTTCATTTGATAGAAGATTTTTCTGACCCGCATGTAGTCACCGTATGAATCAGTAATCTTTTGAAGTTTTCCTTCGACCTTTAAATTGTCACCATATTTTAATGGAGTGAAATATTTTGTGTTAATTTGAATTAAATGACCATCCTCGGTTTTGGCGATAAATCTTTGTGAATCTTTTACTGAATCTGGTTCTTCAATAATTTGAACTGACAGTGTAACTTTTTGAATAGAAAGTTTTCTCAAAGTTTCATCATCCTTTGGCCACATGAAAAATCGGATTGTAATAATTACAATCAATATAAAAACTACAATCCATTTGGATTTATTCACTTAATAAGTTTAAAACAGTGAGATGAAGAAAAAATGAATTTTACTTCAAATTTTGATACCCAACTATAATGGCTTCTGCGATAAATAATTCCAAGTGAGAATAATTACTATGTTCTTGAGCCTGTTCTAGGTAGGTGTAATATAGAATCTTTTTTTCACTTTCTATAATTGCAGGTGAGATTTTGTGCGCCAAGAGCATAGTATTAAGAAGCAACCTTCCCACTCTGCCGTTCCCGTCAGAAAACGGATGGACCTTTTCAAACCTCGCGTGTATTTCTGATGATTTTTTTATATAATCCCTATTATTTAATTTTTCGGCTTCCTTAATTTCATTAATTAAAACGCCTATCAATTCTGGTACCTTGAGATAATTTGCAGTAACGACATTTGTTCCAGCAATTCTCACACTGTGATTTCTGTAGTTCCCTGCATTGTCTATAATGCCATTCATGAGTATCTCGTGAAGCCTCTTAATATACCTCTCATCTAAATCCTTTTTTGAAACTAGAAAATCAAACATGTACTGAATTGCAGCGTTATGGTTCTTGGCCTCTATTTGCTCTACAAGGGTCTTATTCTTTAGATTCGTATTTTCAAAAATTACCATTGCTGTTTCCCTTTCAGTCAAAGTACTACCTTCTATGGCATCAGAATGATATGTAGATCTGACGCAAAAATGTTCATATAGATCTTTTCTTTGTAGAACAAGATTCAATGGGTCTTGAAACTGTTGTGATAAATCTGATATCCCATCGTAAACTTTTTCAAGTTCAATGCTCGAAACTTCACCTTTTCCAGTATATTTATTATAAAGATTGTCTATTTTATTCAAAGCTTTTGGTCTGGGTAGGGTTTTGCCTAGAAACCATGCATTAAATGCAGGAAAACTCACCCCAAACATGTTAGCAAGCTCAGTTTGGGTAAAGTTCAATTTTTCCTGAATTTTTCTTAATCTTTCCTGAATTTCAGTCATAGCAGCATACTATCAAACTTTATAAAGTTATGCAATTAACTAGAAACTTTATAAAGTTTAACTATATTCCCTTCATCCTCTTTTGAGATGGATTTTTTAAACAAAGCCTTCTTTCCGTGCACTCTTTTTTTACACTCGTCCCATGTCTGATCAATACTAATTTTTCCATCCACCATACTTACATATGAATACGCTGGTGATTTATTCTTTGAGGATTTTTTTGTAGGAGCACCAACTTTAATATTCAAAACTTCTTCCGCACCTTTATACTCTGCTAAAAATCCACTATAGAGATCTATTTTTTTATTATCTGCATATGCAGTGGCAATTTCATCGCATCTTTCGTTACCAAAAATTTCACTGTGCCCCTTCAACAATGTCCATTTGATTTCCTTACCTTTTAAAACAGAATCCATCTCTTGCCATAAATCGATATTTTTAACTTCTTCTTTTGTTGAACTGATCCAGTTTTTTGCTTTCCACCCGTGGAGCCATTTTGTTGAACCGTTTAATACATAAGCAGAATCTAATCGGACTTCATATGTAGTAGGTGTATTTTTAGCGTAGTAGTCATCAAAGAACTTCAAGGCTTCGATAACCGCCTTCAATTCCATTCGGTTGTTGGTTGTCATCTCTTCTCTACCTCCTCTTTCGTCAATTCGCATTTTGTCTGTGTCGTTTGGGTAAATACAGATGAAGCCGTAGCCTCCTGGGCCTGGGTTTCCGCGAGATGAGCCGTCGGTGTAGATGGTGATTTGTTTCATTTTTTTATTATATCAATAATTCTCAACCTTATCTCAGGCCGCCCTTTAAAACTCGACTTCTCCACCGTCGCCACCATATCAATCACATCATTCACTGCCACAACAATATCACTAAAAAAACTAATGGCAGGTAGTATTGCCCCATTCTCATCTCCAACCCTCACCTCAACATGCTCCTGCGCTTTTCCAAATTTTTTATACCCGACCACTGTAACTTTCTGTAACATAAAAAGAGGTTTTGAATTATTTATTCCAAACGGTGCCATCTTTTCAATCGAATCCCAAAACTTCCAATTTATGTCTGATACATTTAACAAGCTATCAACATCAATAGTCGCATCTACATCACTCATCGAAACTTTCTTCATCGCATTAACAAGGTGATCCGAAATCAAATGAATATGCTCATCGGCAACTGCAAACCCTCCTGACATTGCGTGTCCTCCAGCTTCTTTTAAAACTCCTTCTTCAACTGCAGTCATCAAATCCACCAAATGATACGAACCATTTGATCTGCACGATCCCTTTAAAACCCCCTCTTCATCGCGACCCCACACGAAAGCCGGTTTGTTGTAATCACGCATTAAACTATTAGCCACAAGCCCCAAAAGCGCTGGTTTCCAATTTGGATTTCCAACTACTATTAATGGTGCATTTTTAAAATCCTCATCTTTGTGATTTTTCTTTATATCCTTTGAAATCAAAGCAACTTGGACTTTTCTCTCGGTATTTATATCAGTCAAAACTTTACACAAGCTCTTTGCCTTCACAACATCATCGGTTGAAAGTAATTCAAATGCAATCACAGGATCCGCCATTCGAGACGCTGCGTTAATGCGAGGCGTGACTAAAAATTGTATGTCGTCCTCTGAAACAGTTTTTGAATCCAATTTCAAAGAAAGAAAAAGTTGTTGTAATCCCACTCGCATATTTTTTCTCATCACCTTTAATCCGTAGTGTGCCAAGATTCGATTCTCTCCTATCAAAGGCACCATGTCAGACAAAGTCGCAAGCCCCACCATATCAAGCGACCATTTTTCCATTCCGTCCTTTATTTCAAATTTTTTGTATAACGCTTGAATCAATTTATATACTACACCCGACCCACACAAAATCTTTTCAGGGTAAGTACAACCTGGCTGTTGTGGGTCTAGAATCGCATAAGCTTCTGGTAATTTCTCATGTGGTAAATGGTGATCGGTAATAAT
>JBAXRA010000056.1:0-3544 GCA_037131455.1 bacterium
AAATAAATCTTCTCGATTATCTAATTGCGTATACATATCTTTATAGTCTAGATAGTCTAGATAGTCATCCATAATTTTCATTACATCTAGGTAGCCCTCTACAATTGAACTAGACTGTCCCATCCAAGCTGCAATTGTGTTGGTGTCTATATTCTTTTGCTTTAAATTTTTTGATTTAAGATATTTTTCTATTGGGTTATAATCCAGTTTTTCGTCCTCTCCCATTTGATAGGAAGTTTCTAATTTTTCTATCTCAGTTGGGTTTTCCTCTAGAGTCACAGGAAGAACTACTGCCTTAAAGTAGTCAAATTTTTCTATCCTGTTCAAAATCATTGCCCTTCTGTTACCATCAATAATAATTCCATCTCTAGTTATTATCCCAACTTTCTTTTGGCCATATTTCTCCATATCTTCCTTTGTTCTTTTGTTTCTATCTATTTTGGAATCCCACAATAATTTTTCTATTGTTTTTTTTCCAGCTTCACTTTCTGGATTTATTTTAATTTTTTGTGATTCTAGAGATTTTGTTCTGCTTAAAATCCTTCCGTTATACTTATTGTACAAAAGATACTTCAGAGGAATTTTATAGACGGGCATCGTTACCAATTCGTCTTGCCACATAATCTCCTGTTTCCCAAGAGGATCTTGCTTTATTATTTTAGATATTTCTCTAATTCGAGTCCCTTTTTCCATATAACAATAGAGTACCACACAATTACTTAAATGTAATAGATAGCTGGGTATGATACACCTTTCACACACATGCTGGGAATTCTCTTTAGGTGATACGTAAAATACTATACCCCCCCTGCCGCTTAAACTTCCTCTACTTTTAATTATTTGATTTCTGTAAAAAATATTTTGCAGTATAAATAAAATCCTCATCCTTATCAGAAAGCGACGCTAGCCACCCAAGATAACCAGGATCAACCTTTTTGATTTCCTCAAATGTTTTTCCTATATGCTTCCCAAAGTTTACCCTTCTAAGCAACTGGGGAGCACTAGATATCTCAATAAATTTTTCAATGGCTTCATCTCGAGAAAGATCATTTTTCCTCGAAAATTCATCTAGCATATAATTAAACACCTGTTCAAGCACAACAACATCTCCTTCAGCATCATGAGCATAAGCACCGTCTATATCTATATTCCATAGGTATCTAAGGTACTGCATCTTATAATTTGGCAAATCATACATATGCTGGGCAATTTTATATGTGCAAATATACTTGCCCGCTGCCATTCCTTCATTAGCAAGTATTGAAATATCAAATTTTGCATTATGAGCGACTAATACTGATTGCTCCAAAAGACCACTTAAGCCTACATAAGTGTCAGAATTCGCAAATTGTGGCCTATTTAAGACTTTCTTTTCCGTAATATGGTGAACTGCCATTGCCTCTATATCTATTGGTACTGGTGGTTTAAAATATTCGTTTACACAAGATTTTTCACCTAATTTTTTATATGCCAATTGCACCAATCTCGCATCTTTTAAACCTGTAGTTTCTGTGTCTAGAAAAATTATTTGCATTTTTATTTATAATTATTTATTAAGGTCTACAAAAAACTTCCAAATAACATACATAACCTTTGTGTCATACATGCAATATTTGAGCATTTGTTCTTTCTTTTCTTCGAGAGCTCTACCTGTCAACTCTCCTTTTAATATCTGTCTATAAGCTTCCATTGCATCTGCGCCACTTTGAACATTAAGGCTTTTATAAGCAAAATCTGGGGCAAGTACTGGTTGTACATTTTTGATAGAAGATTTGCCCTTAAAACCATGATGAACATAGTATTGGTTTTCGACAATATCCATCAAGTCATATGTACGCTTGATAACGTCATTCAGAAAAATTGATTGCAGGGGTACTAAACTAGCCAGTTCACGATTACGAGAATTCTCAAAACTTTTAAACCACGATACGACAGACCCAGTATCACCTATGTGCTCTCTCAAGCTTTCCACCATTCGTTCTGCCGGGTCCCCATCTAAAAACAGCTCTTCATAATGTTTTGGTTCTCGTCCGTTTTTAAAATCATCCTCAGTCAACACATGGAGAGAATACTGAAAGACAATATTCTGATACGGATGATATCTATTAAAGAGCGGAATAGCCGAAGGGTAAGTCTCATAGTCCAGAAAATAAAGTGGGAACGTTAGGGAATTTAATTCCGCTTTAATATCAGAATACTCGATTCTTTGTTCTTTAGTTTTATACGTTTGTACTTGGTACAGCTTCCTTGGTCGTTTTGGTTTTTCTCCCTCTTTTGCCTTTTTTATCTTTGGTATTTTGTCTTCCGGGACTTTATCTATTTTAAGTATATCCTTATCAAGCAACTCTTTTAAAAAAGCCTTACTGTTTCCAATTCTATTTAAGTCATGAACACTATAAGACGGAACGCCTGGGTTACTGATACTAAAAGTCGTACAGTGAGATGAGCGGCCTTTGTAGTAGCAAGAACAATGACCTTCTATTGGTTTGGCATTTAATAGGTAAGCAAAAGCTTCTTCCATTTCACTTTTTGCTACCAACATAAGCTTATCAACCTTCTCTGTTTTATCTTCCTCAACAAAAAGCTGTCCAAGCTTAACCTCTAAATCACCCAACTTCTTGTATTTTTTATTGAGTCGAACAAGGTATTTTTTATTTACAGGAACACCACACATCTCAAGAACGTTAACTTGAAAAGCTAAATCGTATTCGTATTGTAATTCTTTCTTTTTATTTATTTTTTTTGGCTTACTCTCGTCTCCCTCCTCATCTTCATCGCCATCCCCACCTTCTTCATGGTTAGTTGTCGATGACATCTTAATCTCATAAAGATCATAAGCATTTGCATCAGTATTCCAGATTAAAATATCAGTTGCAGTTAAATACTTCTCTGTCCCGAAAACTGCTTGAAATATAACTGGGTAATGTTCTGTAATCAATTTTCTGGTCAATTCTTGTGCGCCTTCACTTCGCCTTTCTATCAGATAGCCGTCTGGGAACATACGGCGAGCCAATTCTTCAACTTCAATTCCAACTACCCCCAAAGACTTTTCAAATTCAGAAACTTCAAATTTTGCATACTCCTCTGGTTGGTGCCATTTTATCCATACATTTTTAGAACACTCCTTATACAGAATAAAATCTGTTTTAGATAATTGTTTTGTCATAGTTTTATTATTATTTTAAATCTGGAGGGTGTGTTGTTCGAGCGCTATCTCGGCCTAGCAGTTTCTGTATTACTCCGGCTAATCAAGCTCTATCTATTAAATCACTTTTTCCAAGTACCCATTTTATAATTTAAAATATTTATTTTTATTTTGTTATTTTATAATACGATTTTCCTTTGTTAATTATTATTTACTAGTAATCCTGACTATTAAAATGTTATACCTAGTTACTATAAAAATCTAGAGAGAAACAGACCATAATATATACTTTGTAATAAGCAATGATGGCACTTAAAATAACCCTACAAATAAGGGTTAAATACTAGAGTTAAATATGATAATTCCTTGTACTGTGTTTTTAATTCCCAACCTCATACC
>JBAXRA010000057.1:0-3263 GCA_037131455.1 bacterium
TAAAAAGTAAAGTATGTGAAAACTGGATCCCGCGTTACCAAGTTTACCGAACTTTTTAAAAGCTATCATTTAATCAAATTGAGTATGGAGAGGGTGGTGAGGTTGGTGTGATGTTCACGAGGTTCACATGTGCTCATCAATTATCTAGGAGTAAGCCTGTAAGTCAGTATTTGAATTAAGAAAATGGGTATAAGTAACCATGGTTCTAAGTTTGTATGTCGGAACCAAACAAAAGTGGTTAGAAACAATACAGCAAGGTGAATATATTTTATATCTGTATTTAATCCAAATACAACAGGTAGAGTTTTCATATTTTCCTTTCTATCCTTAACCACATCTCTCAAATCACCGCAGAAGTTTCTGATTATAATAAGCATTAAAGCTAGCCAAGTTAGCTTACTTTCATAACCAATTATTCCTGCTACTAAAAAGAAGCATTGAAATCCTCGCATAATAGGGGAAGTCAAAGCAAAAAACTTCTTTGTTTTTAAAGTATATAAATAACTGAAAATGACAAATAATATCCCTTCAATGTGTCCATAAAAATATAGACCGATGATAGTTAAAATTATCCAAAGATATTTTGGAACTTTATTGCGATACGGGTGATGATGTTTTGTTTCGAGATATGCTAAAAATCCAATATGTAGAAGAATAATACCTACAAATTCAAAAATGTTTGCTTTTGTTGCAATCAATAAGATGACTAAGTCAATTAAGGAATATATTCGTAACTGACCAATATAATTCAACATTTTCAATAGTATACCAAATCTTCCTAGACGTACCACGGCTCCAAAAGTGGGAGGATGTTCGAACCTACTTTTGTCTATAAAACACAAAGCCCACCATCAAACGACAGGGGCTCGTGTTGAAATGGTGGGCGATTTACTTTGCTATGGGTCGGAACAAACCAGAGTAATCAGTCTGAGATTGGATGATGTGAAGTGGTCTCCAACCAATTTCCACGGTTTCTTCCTTGGTATGAAGGTAGGGGACGTATCGTTTCATTTTCTTGTCCCTCCCCACAGACCTCCACAAGAAAAGGCTCCCGTGTCTTCCACAAAGCATCCTCAAGGCCTCAGCTCCTTTTTTCTGGATTTCCACACCGTCATGAAGGTCAAGTGCTCGTGTGAGAAGTTCAGAGTTTTTCAGATGTCTGTAGATTCGTTCACCTCCACTCATGATGCTTCCTCCAGATTTTTGCTCGTCATGTTGCCACAACTCGATGTCTGAAAGTTTGTATTGGCTCGGATTTTCCTGAAGGGGAATGTTGACTTTAGGGGTAGTCAGCAAATCCATCCAGTCGGGCAGGTTGGGCTTGGTTCTCCTGTCCACTTCAATAAGAATATTCGATAACTGCATAGGGTTTTTCCTCCTTGGTTTAAAGGTTCACTCAAAAACGTTGTGCTCTTGAAGTTCAAATATAAAATACCACATGAATTATGAAAAGTCCAGTTAGACGTACCACGGCTCCAAAGGTGGGAGGATGTTCGAACTTATTTAGTAGTAGAGTGATACTTCAGGTTTACAGCTACTATTCCTTTTTATTAAACCCCTTGTCTAATTTACTTTGAGATTTTTTATATAAATAATAAGCAAGAGAATGACCCACCATGTAAATTATAAAAGTCGAAGCAAATATAAATGGCCATCCAAACAAAAGCGATGCAGTAATCAAACTAGAAATACCCTCTAATGCGGAGCAATTGTCGCAGGCCCCAATGTCACCTCCCTGAAGGAAAAATTCCATATTTGTTATAAACAGGGAGTGATTTCCTTGTAGATGGATAGACAGCATCACGATAACTATAGAGGTAATAAAGGCGATAATAAGCCAGTACAGTCTTCTTGGGGGATTCATATTTATTATTGTATCAAATCTATATTTACTAAGCTACAATGCTCCCGCGTTACCAAGTTTACCGAACTTTTTAAAAGCTATCATTTAATCAAATTGAGTATGGAGAGGGTGGTGAGGTTGGTGTGATGTTCACGAGGTTCACATGTGCTCATCAATTATCTAGGAGTAAGCCTGTAAGTCAGTATTTGAATTAAGAAAATGGGTATAAGTAACCATGGTTCTAAGTTTGTATGTCGGAACCAAACAAAAGTGGTTAGAAACAATACAGCAAGGTGAATATATTTTATATCTGTATTTAATCCAAATACAACAGGTAGAGTTTTCATATTTTCCTTTCTATCCTTAACCACATCTCTCAAATCACCGCAGAAGTTTCTGATTATAATAAGCATTAAAGCTAGCCAAGTTAGCTTACTTTCATAACCAATTATTCCTGCTACTAAAAAGAAGCATTGAAATCCTCGCATAATAGGGGAAGTCAAAGCAAAAAACTTCTTTGTTTTTAAAGTATATAAATAACTGAAAATGACAAATAATATCCCTTCAATGTGTCCATAAAAATATAGACCGATGATAGTTAAAATTATCCAAAGATATTTTGGAACTTTATTGCGATACGGGTGATGATGTTTTGTTTCGAGATATGCTAAAAATCCAATATGTAGAAGAATAATACCTACAAATTCAAAAATGTTTGCTTTTGTTGCAATCAATAAGATGACTAAGTCAATTAAGGAATATATTCGTAACTGACCAATATAATTCAACATTTTCAATAGTATACCAAATCTTCCTAGACGTACCACGGCTCCAAAGGTGGGAGGATGTTCGAACTTATTTAATATCCAAATAAGGTATAATTGCCTCATGACAACAATTCGTTTTATTCCTATATTTGAAGATGCTGAATTTATTGAAGCAACAAAAGAATACGAGGCTATCTGGGAAAAAGAAGCTAATCGTATTATTGAGGTTTTTAATAAAGTAACAGGATTATCGCTTCTAGAAAACAGAATTGCCTGTGTTGTTTATGAAGGGATGAGTATGTCAGGAGGAACAGTTAATGATTTAATGAAGCTACGTGCAAGTTATAATTCTGATGAGAAAAAGGGGACTCTGGTTCATGAATTATCTCATCGACTTGTCTTAAATATTAAGAATCATCCAGAGGACCTGAATTCTCATCAAGTTATTTATCTTTTCTTGTACGATACGTGGATTGAGCTATACGGTGAAGAATTTGCTAAGAAAATGTTAGAGATAGAGAAGAGAAGGACTGATATGTATAAAAAAGCATGGGAATGGGCGATGTCATTTTCAAAGCAACAAAGAAAACAAAAATTTGCAGATATACTAAGTAAGTAAACTGACTCCAAAGGTGGGACGATGTTCGAACCTA
>JBAXRA010000058.1:0-3082 GCA_037131455.1 bacterium
AACAAACTCGTTTCATCTTTCATACCAGGTTCGAACAGCCTCCACGGTCCTCCGCACGCCAAGAACCGCCCGAAAGGGTGGTTTTTTGTTACCCCAAGTGATGTTCGAACTTTGCTATACTTAAATGGCATGGAGCATCTCCCATTAGACATAAATAAATTCGGCTTTGTTCAAATTTTATAGCTTCTTTTTCAAGTCCTTTCTCTAAAACTGTCTCAAGAGCTTTCGTCTGTGCTTGCCTAACACTCTTAAAATCCTCGGCTAACTCTGGAGGCTTGACCTTAGGGAATTTCAGGTCTTTTTGGTCTTCCATAAACTTATAAAAGTCATTGATTTTGTTTCTAAACTCCTGAAATTTTTCATAATCAGAGATTACAATTCCGTTACCACCCAAATACTCGCTAAGAGCTTCGGTTGATATTACAGCTGAACTTTTATCTATCCTCCACCTGCAAATTCTCTCATAGACCAACATCATGAGTATGTAGCTTGTATGTTTCTCTTCTAGGTCAAGTTTTGAGAGGTCTATTTTAATTATTTGAGCATCCCCAGGTAAGAAGGGAGAAAGGTCTTTATATATAGCATCCACAATCACTTTAAGGGGACGCCACTTTTCTATTTCGTGTTGAAAATCTTCTTCGCTATTGATTGAGAGTAAATGTTTTCGCTCATTCTCCAATCTCTCCGAAAAGAAAGGTTCAGGCATTTTCCTTTCAGTATGCTTCTCAAGATACTTTGCATATCGCTTATCAAAATCTTCTGGAAACCATAAGTCTAAATCGGTCATATATAGTCAGGGCTAAACTTATAGTCCTCAAGAGACCCTTCCTTCTCAAGAATTTTCAGAACACCTTCAAAACGGGTGTAGTCCATACCAAGCTCATTTGCCCAGGCACGCCACCTCTTCTCTGGAATCTTTACATCGTGCCTACGAGCACGAATATCTCTCCTACGAGCTGGGAAACCCTGCCTTTTAACTATTTCAAACTCTTCAGAGAGTTTCTCTAAAAGAAGTTTAATACTTTCATCAATATCTTGGGAGTTCGTAGGCATAGGGCGTTCAGTTTTATGATTATTGGCCTTACTTTAGCTTATTTTTAGGTAAGAATAAAGCCAGAAGGACCCTTATTTTAGACCTCCTTTACATGTTGACAATCATGTTGCACAATGCTAGAATCGTGACAAAATTAAGTTCTTTGAACAGAAGGGAGTTGAGTTTGGAAGTAAGACCGTAATTGACCTGCTGGCATCACGCTATGCGAATTATGGGCTTTCACCACACTCAAAAATATCATGAAGAAAAAATACCTCGTCTCGTTTAGTTTTAACGATGGAAGGGTCCATAGCGGCATAGTCCATTGCCGACCGATTACGGAAGAGATGCTCAAACAAGAAATGAAGATAGCTCTCGGACTCGCCTTGGAAATCAACGAAAGGAGCATAAACCAAATCCTCTCTTTCTCGGAACTTTCGGGATAACTACCGAAACTTAAACCCTCAAAAGAACGCACCCAGCTTCGGCTCGGTGCGTTTTCTCTTTATATAGATGTTTGCTAAAATTAGATATACTTAATACTATAAACACCATATGGAACTACAACCTGAAACGATTACTGGAGTTACGAAAGATTTTGAAACTAAAGAGCAACCTCTTGAACAACTGCCTCGTCTGATGCAAGAACGCCATGATGCTTTGAAAAAAATACACCAGTTGATTACGGACGGGACATATAAAGTAGAAGATATATTTGATTTTGAGAAGACAGTTCACGCAGACCTTGAGCTTATTTGGATGAAACCTCAGTTCGTCTCGGACCTCATTGGTTCTCCTGAAGACTATCAGGTAGTTATCGCAAAAGTTCAGCCTCATCAAACATCAGATGCCCATCTTCATGAAGTCGGGTCATCATCTTTCATTGTTTTGGGTTCTCAGATGGGTTTTGCTAACCCAGGTCAACTATTGTATCGGACAGGCTATGTAGATTTTCAAAAGAAAGCCGCTGTTCTTAATCATCAACAACAATGTGCTGAAGGACTAGAACTTGATATACCTTCAAACCAAATCCATCAATTTGAAAATAAGTCAGAAGCACCAGCACATATTCTTATAGTCACCCACCCCATAATCTCAGTTAAAGAAGGTGATGTAGACATTCACTTTGTAGATAAAAATAATTGATTACCAAGTTTCCACAATCCTGAATTTGCTGTAATCTGACAGCCTTAACAAGGTTCTAACTTCGTCTAATACCCTCCGCACGCAAAAAAACAGCCCAGAATATGGGCTGTTTTTGTTACCCCAAGTGATGTTCGAACTTTGCTATACTTAAATGGCATGGAGCATCTCCCATTAGACATAAATAAATTCGGCTTTGTTCAAAGAGAAATCTGTAATGGTCTTACTGTTAAGTATAAGTGTGGAAGAGATTTTCTTTATTATGCTCTACATTTTCTTCTGCCCTCAAAATTCAATTCTGAAACTAACAATCCACAAGAAATAGATAGAAATCACTTTTTTGGACTTACTGTTCCTGTATGGCTTGCTTGGACACAGCTACAATTTTACAAAATGCCAACATTCTTAAAGAGGCTATCTTTGGAATTAAAGATAAATGATGTGAAAGTTACTAACTTTTTGAAATTTTTTTATGCAATGCTTTTCTCAAGAATATCTTATGAAAATGCCCTGGAAAAAATTGAGGGTAATGTGAAAAATGGATTAGTATCAGGTGTGGATTTAGCCTTACGATGGCAAGGGTTAGAAGATCACGTGCTTTTTGTATATGGGTATGATGTAGAGAATCTTTATGTATTTGATACTAATAAAGTTCCAAGTCTTGAATATGAAAAACTTACTGATGATGAGCGATATTATATGAAACTACCAAAATCAGTAGTTAAAAAAAGGTGGAAGACGTTTAGTCGAGTGTGGGAAGTGTATAAAGTGGACTAATACTATTTAGACCAATTTGAACACCTCCTTTTGTCTCTATTGAAAAAAAAAGGGGGTGACAAATTGTCCCCACCCTTTTGACAACTTCACAAACCTACAGTATCGTAATTTTAGATTTTGCCCTATCAA
>JBAXRA010000059.1:0-3067 GCA_037131455.1 bacterium
CTTTGATGGCGGTGAGGGGGCCGCGGAGTTGGTGTGAGGCGAGGGAGACGAATTCGGATTTTTGTTGGTCCAGTTCCTTGAGGTGGAGGTTGGCGGTTTCGAGTGAGGCGGCGAGGGATTCGATTTTTTCACGGGCCTTAACCTCGCTATTTATACTTTTAATCAGGAGAAGTCCTATTACGATGGTGATCAGTAAAATACCTCCGTTCAATAACATATCTAGACCTGTAGTAGAAACAATTGTTCTAATGAGGAATATAACCCACAGTAATCCTACGAATAATTCTGCTGCAACAGCTTTGATATTGAAAAGTTTATGCTTTACAATCGCGTAAAAAGTAAATGTAACTAAGAATACTGTAGAAGCCTGACCTAACCAGTTTAAGGTGAAGTAGTTAAACCAAGGAAGTATAAGGTTTGTTGCAAATGCTATTGTTGCTGAGACGAAGTAACCTGTTAAAAAGAATAATGCCTGTCTTTTTTGAAGAGGATCACTTAAAATCTTGTATTTACGAAATATTCTATAAAAACTATAGTTAAAATAACCTAATATGTAGACTATATATATTAAATAGTATTTTCCAAAAAATATAACATTCTCTGAGTCTGATTTAACTTCAGCATCTTTTATTACAGTGTTACTGTATATAATGAGAAGTACTATTATGACATTTGGAATGAATATAAGAATCTTTTTTAGTATGCTTAAATTGTCTTCGATAGGAAAAAGATATGTAAAGTATAGAAATGTACTGGCGATAAGAGATGCGGATGCGTACAGAAGCCTCGTCCATAATAGAATATTCTCCTGGCTACTTAATCTGTAGAAGATGATACAAAAAATCCACGATAGAGTTGTAACTGTAATAACAGAATATGTTGTACTAGAAGATTGTTTTTGCCGACTAAAAAGTATAAGTAACCCTAAGGCAGAGTTTACAACTGTTATTATTGACAGTAGTAGTGTGATGTAATCCATTTGGTAATTTAATTATACACTAACCAATTAAATTTTTCTTTTGTATTATACTCTTCACATTCGCTATTTGATCATCAGGAATATATTTCTGAATTGAGTTTTGTAATCTAGATATCCCAAATCCTAAATCATGGGACATTTCTTCTATTTGCGAAACTAAATTATGATCTAATTCCCCCAGTGCATAATGGTCGGAATGCTCTCTTCTTGCCAGAATTAAAACTTCTCCTAAGCAGCAAAATGTATCCTCTCTGTGAGCAAGGCCAAGATTAAAATTACACTTAATACCTGGTGTATGTATTATTCCACCCTCTATTACTAATATATCTGACCTTTCCAGTATTACTTGATCTGGAACATCTGATGGTTGAGCATCATTTACCACTATACTTCCAGGACTTAAATCATCACTTGATAAAACGGCTTCGGGTGCGTTGGTTGCTGTAATTATAATGTCAGAACCCTTAATTTGAGAGATTGAATGAGAAATTTCTACATTTAAATCTTTATTTTCAGACAATAAGTGCACAAGAGATCTTTTTAAGTTTTCAGCTCTTTTTTGTACGTCTACAAGAAGGATATTTTTAACACCCCATAATGCTAAAAGTTTTGCGCAACTAGATCCAACAGAGCCACCTGCACCTACAATTGCAAGTTTTACTTTCGACTTATCATAATTAAATCTATCAATACAATGTTTAACATAATCAGTTACCGTCTTTGTTGTATAGGCTCTTCCTGTAGTTATTTTTAATTTTTTCACATGTGGCAAAATATCTAAACCTCCTCTAGAAAACGAGGAGGTGAGAGCTCCAAGTCCTATGAGGGTTACTCCTTTTTTCTCCGCATACTGGCACGCCTTTATGATTTTTTTCAATGCGAGCTCTCTATTCTCAATCATTTGGTGAGCTGTCATTGTTATTCCAATTATGTATCCTTTAATATTTGAAGAATCTAAATTTTTTAATCCTGTAATATTGGATACAGTTATTGGGGGTAGGTGTAGGGCAATAAAATTAACAACTGATTCGGGAAGAAATTTTAATATAAAAAACCTCCTAATAAGATCTTTTATGTCTCTAGAATGAACAAGAAATCCAATTTTTTGGGTACTGGGCATTTAGTTGAGGTTTTTTTGTTTACTCTATTATAGGATAATATACTAGATGGTGATATTTTATCATTTTTTCATAAAAAATTCATTTTATATTGTTAAAGTAAACCAATGGACACTATAAACACACTGCTCAGTATCATCATTTTGGTCAACTTAATGTTGGTGGTGGTTTCTTCATCTGGTTATAGAAATGGGGATAAGAGTTTGGTATATTCAGTTTATCTTTTAAACATCACTACTATAGCGTGGTGGACTGCGAGCACAATTTTCTATCGGGTAGCAAACGAAGGTGGCATAGATTTTATGATGAGAAATGTATATGCATCCGCGACCTTCATTGCAAGTAGTTTTTACTACTTCAGTTTTATTTTTCCAGATTTTCGTCAAGAATATAGAAAAAAACTTGTAAAAATATTTTTAATCAACATTGTTCTTGTTTTTTTGATTACCTGTACTCAGGCAATCATTACAGGAGGAGTCATTATAGAATCACATGAAAATGTAGCTTTTTTAGGAAAACTATTTTTCATCTATGGACTCTATATACTCTATTATTTATGTAGTAGCTTTTTTAGATTATTTATAAAATATTTGAAAACATCTAGAAATGACCCTAAGAAATTTCAATTACTCTATATCTTTCTCGGGTATACAATTTCTGGTTTTCTTTCTTTTGTCGCTGATTTACTTTTGCCATCATTTAATAACTTTGAGTACCTTTGGGTCGGACCCATTACTACTATTTTTGTAGCCTTCGCCATCACTTATGCTGTTACTCGCCATCACCTCTTCAATATAAAAATGATCACTACTGAAATCTTTGTTTTCACCCTTTGGGTGTTTACTCTAATAAAAATCTCAGCGTTTGAAAATTTAGGAGAATTTGGTGTTCTGGTTCCTTTATCTTTCCTCCTCCTTTCCCTCACCATCGGCATCCTCCTCATCAAATCCGTCAAAAAACAAGCCGAGCA
>JBAXRA010000060.1:0-2948 GCA_037131455.1 bacterium
AAAAATTGGTAAAAGCCGAAACGATGTATTCGACAGGGTTAAAAAGGACCACAGATGGTGAGAAACAGAGGAGATGTGGAATCTAGAGGCAGATGTGTTTTTTGATGTAGAAAGACCTAATTATAAAAATGAGGCAGAAAAGTACGGATACCGTGTTTTTGAGACGGCGGAAGATTTTATGTTGGAGAATTTATCATCGCTATGATTCATAAAAAAACTCATGAACAAATAGAGGCTATCAAAGAAGTTCAAATTGCTACCGAATCAGCGATGAAGGCGGTGATAGAATATATACAATCGACAGACAACCCTACTTCTGAAGAGGCACATAAAATAATCGATAAAGTTCTATCGGAAAATAATTGTGAATCTCCCGAAGGTCACATCGTTGCAGGTGGCCAGCAAAGTGCAGAGCCTCACGAGAAAGGTTCGGGCACTCTTGAAAAAGGCGTACCAATTGTTATAGATATATATCCGCGGTCTAAAACGACAGGGTATTTTGCAGATATGAGTCGAACCGTGTGTGTTGGAGCGCCTTCAGTTGAACTGCAAAAAATGTACGATGCTGTGCTTGGTGCACAAGAACTTGCATTGTCGATGATCAAACCAAAAATGAAGTGTTCTGAAATTCAAACAGCAGTTGAAAATTTTTTTAAGGAAAAAGGATATCTTACATCAGGTAAAGGAAAAGAATTTAAATTCGCAGAAGGTTTTGTTCATAGTATAGGTCACGGAATAGGCAAGGATCTTCACGAGTCGCCGAGGTTTGGTAGAGGAAGTGAGGACGTTTTAGAGGAGGGTGATGTTGTGACAGTTGAGCCTGGGTTATATTATTCTAAGATTGGAGGTATACGCCTTGAGGATATGATTTTGGTGACTAAGAATGGGGCGAAGAATCTGACTAGGTTTCGGAAGGAGTTTGGGGTTTAGAATTGTGTTAAGTAAATAAAAAATCAAAATGTCCACACACAAAACCACTGTAAACCAAGAAAACATCCTTACTTTTCTCAAAGAAAAATTTCCAACTGGAGTTTCTAATTTTGAAATTATTATTGGTGGGGAGAGTTCCCAAGCATATAGTTTTAGCGTAGATGGGAAAAATTATATTATCCGTCTCAACAAACACAATACTCGGGGATTTAAGAAAGATGAATATGCTTTTAACCACTTTGGTTCTGATCTTATTCCAATCCCCGAGGTGTACGATATTGGTAAAATAAATGAAAGTCTGAACTACTGCATATCCAAGAAAGTTCCCGGCAAGTTACTGGATACATTTAAGGGAGAAGAATTTAAAAATATACTTCCTGATATGTTTAAAGTGCTTGATGCAATTCACTCCTGTGACATCAGTAACACTTGGCATGGACCCCAAATTTAGTACACAAACCTTGTATAATTAGCGCATAATATATACAAACATATGAAAGGAATACGAATATCAAAGGAGGTTAAGGATCAAATCATTAACCGCATTAAAAACGATGGTGTAACAGTGGTAGAAGCTGCCAAGGAGCATGGTGTTGCAGAAGGCACCATTTACACATGGATTGCTAAGAGAGTCGAAGGAAATCCAACACTCTCTGAAAACATCAAACTAAAACGTGAAGTAGATATGCTCTACAAACTAGTTGGAGAGATTACTCTCAAACTGTCTGAAACCCAAAAAAAGAAATTCTAATGGATGGAGATGTATCACCTAATCATCTCGACATGTATCGGGGTGTTCGATATTACAGACCAAAGAAACCCGACAAAGATTGGCAGTTGAAATGCCAAATCGAGGAAGTGTTACGTATCCACCCATCATATGGATCACGTAGGATATCGATTCATCTCAAGATGAATCGTAAACCAGTGAAACGAGTGATGAATATATTTGGTATCAAGGCATATCGTAGACGTGGTAGAAAATACAAAAAGACCAAGAATATCAAGGTAATTTACCCAAATATGCTAATCACCGAGTTTCCCTGTTACCCCAATCATATTTGGGTGACTGATTTTACGTACATACCCTTTCAGGGAAAGACGGTTTACGTTGCAACAGTCGAGGATCTGTTCACTAGAAAGATTGTTGGTCTTTCCGTGTACACCACCCATGCTACTCAACTGGTGGTGGCTGCTTTAATGAGTGCCATTGCCAACAATCCACGACCTGAAATATTTCACAGTGACAACGGTAGTGAATACAATTCAGAGATATTCACTGATGCATTAAAAACCATCGGTGCAATCATTTCTCGATCTGCACCAGGCTGTCCATGGGAAAATGGATACCAGGAATCGTTTTACTCACAATTCAAGGTTGATCTGGGTGACCCATCTAGATTCAAAACTCTCGGCGAATTAGTCTTTGAAATTTACCAAACCATCTACACCTACAACAACACTAGAATTCACTCTTCACTTAAAATGTCACCTGTTCAATTTGCACAAAAATTACTAAAAAGCTAAAATGCTAAGTACAAGGATGGTGTCCTAAGAAAGGGGTCCACTACAGTCTTCCTTGTGTCGTTCCAGTATTCCAGGAACCATCGAGACTATTTCTTCGTCACTCATTCCGTCTGTCGGGTTCCGGATGAAGGTGTAGACCACAATAGAAGTTCTATCGCCAGGTTGATTAGCAAGCCAACCAACAACATCATCTGGCTCGGGTGCTTCATCTGCCAAGACCACCATGAGTCTTGGATGGTTTGAGACCTTGTGAATTCTACCGTCATTTTCCTTCAGAAAATCCATCATCTCTGTAACCCATGCACGATTGGTATCGTTCCAATTGGTCTGTTTGTGTTCGAACACTACTATTGCTACCGTATTAGGCATAGAAATCCTTTCTTGTTAGATTGTTGAGTTTTGTTCTGTGGTTCAGGATTAAAATACACTTAAATTTTAAAAAGTAAAGTATGTGAAAACTGGATCCCGCGTTACCAAGTTTACCGAACTTT
>JBAXRA010000061.1:0-2932 GCA_037131455.1 bacterium
AACAGATTTTGACTGCGAACGGAATTATTGTGAAGAAAAAGAAGGAGTTTGTGGCGGGGGAGATGGCGTAGATTTAGTTGTTACTTTTGACCCGACGAGAATCGAACTCGCTAAGCATAGGTGGTAAAGCTATGCTACTGCACCAGCAGCGGGCCAATTACGTACACTAACCTTGTGTACGTGGTTATATATTAAAATAGAGGAGGCTGATAAAAATGAAGAAGTTATGAAAAACAAAAACACTCCGTTTGGAGTGTTTTTGCGTAGCCTTAGCTTTACCACCTACATCACAAATATACACCTCTAAAAACACCTCGTCAACGGATTGCAGACACTTTAATATCACTGTATATTGTCACTATGCGAGCGTAGCTCAGTTGGTAGAGCAGGTGTCTTATACACACCCGGTCCATGGTTCGAATCCATGCGCTCGCACAAGTTAAGCTTTTATTTATGGAAATTTAATCTCCGTAGTTAAATACTTTTAAGTATTACATATATGTAATATACTTTAAATATCATGAAATCAATAAGTTATTCAAAACTAAAAAAGGAACTTCTTAAAGACCCCGAGGTTAAAAAAGCTTATGATAATTTAGAGCCCGAGTTTGCTATTATCAGGCAAATTTTGCAAAAACGTATGGAAAAACATATCAGCCAGAAGGAGTTCGCAAAAAGAATGGGCACGAATCAGTCGGCGGTTTCTAGACTTGAATCAGGAACCTATAATCCTTCCCTAAAGTTTCTAAAGAGGGTAGCGAAAGCATTAAAGAGCGAATTAAAGATAAGTTTTGTTGGGTAGGCTACTCAAAATGCACATCCTCCTTCTTCGAGGTCTTCAAGTTATAAATTGTTATTTTTAAACTACTCGATCTTATTTCGTTCAAAACCCAAGCAGTTCGGGTGTGATTTTGCGAAACTTTCCTTGAGTATTCGCGGAAACGATTGATCGCCCGATGTGTCCCCTTGGAGAGACGGCATGAAAAAGAATCAAAGATGAATTTCGGGTCGAAATAAGGATAAAGAATGCGGTAGATGGCGTGATGGATCAAGCGATCACCAACCGTCGCCTTGTGGATGTCACGAGGTTTAGGGTCATTGATCTTAAACGCTTTGTAAGGGCCGTGTCGATATGTTCTAGTTGCTAGCCCTCGATTAAGGGCAAATATATTAGCAATTAAATGAACTGAGAATTGTCCCACGTCTTTACGGTTTCGTTTATCATGCTGAAATTCCCGCCAGGCTTCGAGTAAATTCTCGATGGAAATGATATCATTGTAGATATGAGCAGACCGCATTCCTCTCTCTCTCTCTTGATTCCGCCTCGATTCTCAATCGAGTCAAAGAGGGGTATTTGATCTGGATGAATATTATTCCTCATGTTGCTAAAAATGCCCGTTATACAATCGGTGCGCGAATTGAAAATACCTTCTTGGATTTGCTTGAGCTTTCATATGTTGCCTATTTTACCGAAAAAGAGAAAAAAATGGAAAAGGTCACAAAATGTCTCCTTGTGTTGGATACTCTTAAATTTCTCGTCTCGGTGGCATGGGAAGGAAAACTCATTTCTAACAAGCAGTGCGAGGATGTTGCGCTAAAACTTGAGGAAGTTGGAAAGATGTTCGGCGGTTGGAAAAAAATATCGCGAATCCCGAAAAGAAAAACCACAACGTCTGAGGTTGCGGAAAAGAAAGCAGTTTCGGAGACGGAACACGAACTTGTTGTCCGGATTCCACTCATTGTCAGGCCTCGCCCAATTGTCGTTGAGCCACAAACCGTTGCCATTGCGTTCGAGCTTGAAGACGTTCGGGTTGCCGTCGGGGTCGGTTCGTGCGAGACGCCATCGGTACCACTGTCCATCTAATATACAAAGCATAAGAGACCGGACTGTATTTTATTTGTGAGCAAGACTCACGGAGCGTCCCGCACCAAGTATTTTCTTTATTTTAGACATTATGGGTATCCTCTCCGCCAAGCCTTAGCCGGGCGGACTCTCAATATTCATAAGCCAAATCGGTCTTGAAAAGCCGTAACCGTTCAATGCAGCCGATCCTCCGCCAATATACCAAAAACGGCTATTTTCTGCTAAAATGCCCATATGGAAAAACACCCACTTCACATTAAGAATCCTGAACTTCAGACGTCTGAAGAGGTGCAAGTTGCAGTGGAAAAGCAAGAACGCCTCGAAGGAGAAATAGTTCCTAATGATCCAACCGAGCGTATCGAGACATATATGGATAGGATTGAAAATATTTTCCTTAATCCAGACGAACGGGTGCGGGAGCGCAACCTCGAGATGTTCCGAGACAAGATATATAACACTCTCCTCATCAAGAAGGAGGATTTTCCTGAAAGCTATTTCGTGCTTCAACAGCGCATTGCTCGCGAGCGTGGTCAGGAGGTTGAAGAAATCCCCGCAAATATCCGCGAGCAAATGATGGATGTCGCCATCGAAGACCAAAAACATTCTCTTGACGCTTGGATGGAATACCTCACTTCAGGCGATGCTGTCTATCCTGCGTGGTTCAGGTATTTCGCTTGGAAGAATATTATCAAACTCTCGCAATTCGACAAAGAACGAGGTGAATTTAAGAAGCGCACAGATTCCACCGTGGCTCCTTTTCCCGATATCTATCGTGAACCTCTGGCCCAGATTGCCGATATTTATCTAAAAGTAAAAGAAGATAACAAGAACCTTAAAGAGGCTGAGATCAAAGAAGCTTTTTCCAAGAAGTTTCCGACTCTATACGCCGAACTTATCCAAAAATCTCTTGCAGCTTCGATGGAGAACCGCGAGGAGATCAAGGGAGAATGGGTCAAATATGAACAAGGGAGAAAGGGCGATGCTGTGAAATTGTTCAAATCGCTTGAAGGTAAAGGTACCTTCAAGCGATTTGAACAATTTCACAGCATCGCCCTTTCTCCCTTGTTC
>JBAXRA010000062.1:0-2795 GCA_037131455.1 bacterium
GGGCAACACCGATTGCCACCGAGAACTCTGTCCCAATCGAAGCAAGAACCTCATCCATAAAAGCAGGGGCCTCTACTTTTGCAAATGGCAACCCTAGGATAACCTCTGTTTGGAAGTTTGCTTTTGCCATTTCAAGCACACCTTTCATGTTAGACCCCCCACCTGTAAGAATAACCTTGCTGATGACTTTGTTATATTTTCTCTGGTAGTTTAAAACCGTACTATTTGCTTCTGAGAAGATATAGTCGAGAGTTAGGGAGATTGCATCGTAAATATTTTTCTCATTCGGAACTTGACCGGTACCGAGATTTCTCTTGATGTGTTCTGCTTGATCGAAAGTGACGCCAAGACTTCGAGAGATGGTCAAACTGATTTCTTGTGAACCACGATTGATAACGTGCGAATAGCGAATGACTCCGCGTTCAAGAATATAAATTTTTGTAGAAGATGCTCCAAAGTCAAAAATTAAAACCGGTTGAGTTTCGCCAGAAAGAAGAGATCGAGTTGAACTAAACATTTCGATTTCAAAAAATGAGTCCTGGAGATTTGCTTGTCTTACAATTGAAGTGTAACTATTCAGCACATCATTATGGATTGAAACTACCAAGACTTCGGTTTTTTTAGTCTGTGCATCTTGAATGCGTTTTGACTCGTCGTCGTTTTCAATAAAATCAAGCGAGCTGTCATGTTCGCTTGGAACAATCCACCAATCTAGGCTAACTTCGCTAATTGGAACTGGAATATATTTTCGAGCCTCTATTGGAATCATCTCTTGAAGCTTCTTTTCACCAAGCGCAGGTAATTCAATAAGTGACACCAAACTAGAGCGGAAAGGGATAGAGAGACCACCAATGAGGCTAGTAACATTCGATTCCTTAATAAGGTCTTTTAGAGCCTCTCCGATTTTTTCTGGTGAGAGGGCGGTTACTTGACCTATAGAAAGGTTGGCATAAGGACCAAGCGCCAAGGCACCATAAGTCTCGAGCACTGCCCGTCCGTGCTTTTTCTTGATTTGAATTATCTTAAGAGAGGAAGAGCCAACGTCAATTCCTATGACACTACCCTCAGAAGATTTGAAAAGATTTTTAAAAAAATTTGCCATGAATAGCGTAGAATACGGATCTTTATTATTATATACCATGCGCATGCGAATTAAAAACATATTTGAGTTCATAATAAGTGTATACAGGTTCTGTCTTTCTCTTATATATGAGGAAGGGTCATTAAAAACAGAAAGAAATAAACTGGACAGCCGAACTATTCCCCCTCCAAGGCGTGGAAATAATACAGAGAAAATCCTATGCGACGCCAGCTCCAATTATGCCATTTTCCCATATACAAAACCTCATGTTCATTCATCTATTTATTGGTTTAAGTACAAGAGAGACAGATACACAATCGAGCTTTTAAGTCACATGTTGCATGACGAAATAATAGGGCTGATCTCTGACAAGTTAGACAAAAGGCAGAATATTAACAATTGGATAGTGACTTTTGCACCTTCAACCAGCTTTCACTGTGGCGACAAAGGATGGGATCATAATGAGGACATTTTTGAACAAATGAAGGAAAATTCATCTTTTACTTTTCAAAAAGTTTTTGGCTTTTCAAATGGAGAAATAAAATCAAGTAAAAAATTAAGCAAAAATGAACGAAAGAATAATAAATTTACACTTTTACCTAATGCAAAAATTCCACCAAATTCTGGCCTAATTATTTTCGACGACGTGACCACTACAGGCAGTACGCTGAAAAATCTTGAAAACCTCGCAGAAAAATTAAAACCTAAAATGATTCTAGTTGTTGCGATTGCACACTAGTAAAAACTTTGGAATGTTTAAGAGCCGCCATTACTCCGACATATATAGCCAAGACGATAATAGCAAGAAGCAACCAGACCTTAACCGCCTTTCGGCCTTCAGCAAGATTGGCAGAATGATGTACCTTTAATGCTTGTAATTTTTTGAACATTAAATAAGTAAACACGAAAGCAAAAGACTTCCATAGAATTAACAAAAGAACGCCGATGACGATAACTATCAATGCAATCAGTACCGCTGAAATAAGAGAAATTTTTCCAAAGTAAACAGCTACAGCCATCAAGCCTCCTAATCCAAGAGCTAACTTAAAAAGTAATCCGAACAAAATACCTACACTAAAAATAACAAGGAGGTTAACAAAAACGATAGCACCATAACCTTTTACATATTGGCGAGACAAGACAAGTGCATCGATCCCCTTTTTACCTTCAACAATATTCGTAAAGATTGCGTTACTGTAGAAAGTCGCAAGGAAAAGAACCGGAACAAATAGCAGAACATAACCACCCGCAAGTATAATTCCTAAAAGAACAGCCACTGCAAACAGCGAACCAATTGTTTTAAATGAGATACCATGCCAAGCATGACGAAGTGAAACTTTTTCCTCTGAGGAAAGAATTTTGACCGACGCAACCGTAGCCCTCAGTGCGAAATATATGGTTCCAAGAACAATAATAATTCCTGAAATAGAAAACACTGCAGAAACATATTGTGGTGCAAAATGAAAAACATTGAATACCGTATACAAAACATCATCTACCCCACTCAATTTCATCACTACATATACAGCACTAATTAAAATAACATAAGATGACACCAAGAAAATTACTGGCATCAAAGCTAGTGTAAACAATGCACACCATTTTTTCTTGAAAACGCCCCACGCTTGTTTGAAAAGTGTTGGAAAAAGGAGGCTGTTGTTAGTCAGGGCAACATGGTCCAAATGTTCTGTAGAATTCATTTTATTTTTAATTA
>JBAXRA010000063.1:0-2736 GCA_037131455.1 bacterium
TTTGATCATTTTTATTGATTATGTACTGACCCTTAGAATCTCCCAACAAACTTCCAATTGGTGCCATGAGGGTGTATTCACAGCCATTGATATCACAGATTTTTTTGCCGTCGTTGATGTAGGTGGGGCCTGCAGAAACAGAAGCTGGTGTGTTTGTGTGCGTGGGAGTTAGTCCAAGAAGATTAGCCGGTACCTTGGATGCTTGAGCGAATTCGTCCCCTGGGTCGGTTGCTCCAGATCGAATTTGTCCCTTTCCAAGAGATAGTTCATTATTGTCCCCTTTTATGATTTGATACCCGTCAGTATTTGCAGCACTGGCTTTAGTTACCGCATCTCCTAAATCGGCACGACTTTTAACCGAGTCGTCTGATATCTTTCCAAAATATTCCGCTGCGATTACGTTTTGTAGACCGACGTTTCCTCCAACTCCGGCCAATCGGGAGTAATCTAACCCCGAGTATGAATCATCTTTAGTTGCGGTGTTGTAATCGCTGTAGGCTTTAAGTGTATTGGTGTGACTGCTTGTTCTGTCGTTCCAGTCGACTATTTGATTTCCACTACCATTTTTTCCTTCGTATACTTGAGTTATTCCGTATTTTCCAGGAGTAGTTTCTTTATAAACAAACTGAAGTAATTGTTTTTGTCCAGTATCTTTGTTCGTATATGTCCATCTTGAAGCATATTCGGTAGAGTCTAAAGTGACCGTTCCAGTGTCTCTATTAACTGTCGCCGCGAATGATATGTTTGGCAACAATAAACAAAATATAAAAAAGAGTTGTCTTGTATAAAATTTCATTACTAATTAATTATACCAGAAAACTAGTAACTCAAATTCAAAGATGTGTTTGCTTGCTGTAAAACTTTATCCCCATTAGAAGCGCTAACAGAAACTGTTGACTCCCCCGCTTCTTTTTTTAATTTTTGTAGAACCAAGAAATCTTGATTTTCAGGTATGTTGTTTAACTTTGCACCGTTAATTGACCATTCGTACTTAACATCATTTTTGGCAGTCGTGCTATAAAAGAATGGATATGCGCCAAGTTGTATATCGTCTTGTCTAAAATTGAAGCCACCGGTTGCAGCTGTATTGAATAATGGCCCAAAAGTTGGGTGCATTTCGTACATTAGCAGTATCGGTTGGATGCTTTCAATATCTAGTCTTCCAACCCCAGTGGAACTATTATCGAGTGGGTCATAGGCAGTTACACTAACATTTGTAGGTTTTGCAAGTATTGATCCTGTGAAGTTGTAATAGTTAACTCCGTATCCAGAATTCTCTGCATCTGGGGTGTAATTTAACTCCCACTTATAAACAGTGCTCTGAGGTTGAATTTTCGAGCCATTCTTTTTGGTTATATTCGGCATAGCAACAAATTGCACATCAGATTGAGGTGTGTAGAGAGCTTTGCCCTTATAAAAAGGAGCTGTATAAGTGTCAGCCTGCCACAAGACGTCAACCTCAGAAGGGTTGAATTTAAATGAACGGACGACTTCTGGACCATACTGAGGCTTAATGCGCAGTTCAATATTATTTACCGTCCCGTTTCCAGGAGGGTAAAATGAAAAAGATTTTTTACCAACACCACTTAAAGCGCTTTTACCGTCCATTATCCAAGTAATTACTGAGGAATTAACATCAATTCCTCCGTACGCGCTAACAGATATGGTTACTTTCTCTCCGGGGCGTGGCACTTCTGGAGTTATATCAATTGAAAGCTGCTCTTTAATGTCATCCGGCATTTTGGCACTTAGTGGTAATTTGTCGTACTCTTCTTGTGAAAGATTTAAGGAAGGGTCATTCTTTGGTGTTATTGCTTCAATATATTTTTGCGTTTCAGATTCTATGTATTGTTCTCTGGTTAATCCCCCGAAAGGATCCGTAGATGTGCTTATTGAAATGTCGGTAGATTGTGCAAAAGCTATACCGCTACCGATAACAATCGAGAAAATTAGTATAAGTGTTTTTAATTTAAAATTACCTATTTTTTTCATCTCTAATAGTATACTACTTTCCGCGAACTTTATTTAGTGATTTTTGCATACCTGTAGATAGCTTTGTTCCAGAGAGATATAAGCCTAAAACAAATGAAGACCACTCGGGCAAGGCGTTTATTACGGGTATGAAGCCAATAATAATAGTTAAAATCAAGAAGAAACCTTTCGGTCCTTTCGTAAAATTAACCCCGTGCATTTTTAGCCATATAAAGAATGTTAGGGTTGCAACAGGAGTGATGGTAATGTCTTCCAAAAGACCCCCAACGATAGGTATAAAGTTCATTATGAGGGAGATAACATCAAAGAAGATTGCTACTCCAAACATTAAGAGGAAGGTGGATAGAGATAGTTGTTTTCCTGTAGTGGCAGGTTTAGTCCTCTTCATAATACCAACCGCTTTAATTTTCTTGTTCTGTAAGCGAGTATTTTCTTGTGCCTCATACTGTGCAACCTGAGTATTTTCTCTTAGTTGATCAGCTGCCCCTGCGTATTGATCTGTGTTGTCTTCAGGATTCATTTGACCCTATTATACCCCTACTAATTTATAGACCCTAATGCTGATTTCAATCTGTCATTCCTGTCTTGGCTGTCAGTCATAGTTTTTGTCGCCAAGTCTTCTTTTGCTTTCTTAGCCGCCAATACTTCTGATGGTTTTGTGGTAATAATTTGCTCTTCTGTGTATGAAGCAATGATTTTAATCGCCACGTGTTTAAGTCCAGCAAAGAAAATCCCCTCTCCTAC
>JBAXRA010000064.1:0-2653 GCA_037131455.1 bacterium
TTGATAGACACTATGTTTATCACACCTCATGGGCAGCCAGAGTCGTTAAAGAAATAAATCCAGAATATCACGTGGACATTTCATCTAGTCTATATTTTTCCGGGATAGTGTCAGCCTTTATTCCTGTTCATTTTTATGATTATCGCCCAGCAGATCTTGGTCTTTCAAACTTAGAATCCAAAGAAGGAAACTTGCACAACCTACCCTTTGCTGACAAGAGTGTTAAGTCTATATCATGTATGCATACAATAGAGCACATTGGACTTGGGCGCTATGGAGATCCAATAGATGCCATGGGAGATGTTAAGGCTGTAAATGAATTAAAAAGAGCAGTTGCAGTCGGTGGAAGTTTATTGATTGTGGTTCCTATAGGTGGGAAATCCATTATTGAGTTTAATGCTCACAGAATTTATACATATAATCAAATAACCTCGCTAGTCCTAGATTCTGAATTTAAACTAAAAGAATTTTCTTTTATACCAGAAGACGGAAAAGACGGTGGTTTGATTAGGAATGCAGACCCAAAAGCGACCGAATCGGCAAAATACGCCTGTGGTTGTTTTTGGTTTGTTAGACTATAATTGATTACACATGCCCATCATCCGACTCAAAGGAGGCTTAGGAAATCAAATGTTTCAATACGCTTTTGGAAGAGCTTTATCGATGCGTCGACACGAGCAGTTATTTCTCGACGCATCTATTTTTGGAAACGAACCCAAAATTGACACACCTCGTCACTATGCTTTGTCTGTTTACAATATCCAAGCAGAAATGGCTAACCCAGTCATAACAAAACCATTTAAAACCCGCGGATCAATCTTTATGCGCAAAATAAAACGCAGACTACTTCGTCTAAATGATTTCGCATACCACCCATCACTCGCCCATTCAAAGGCACAATATTTAGAAGGTTTTTGGAACAATGAAAGATATTTTAAAGATATAGCGGACACAATTCGACATGAATTTACTTTAAAAAGTAATTTGGGACCTGACGCAGAAAAAATTGCGTCGGACATTATAAAGCTAAAAGTAGAGGGAAAAAGAAAATCAGTCTCAATTCATGTGCGTCGTGGAGACTTCATTTCAAATCCATACGCTTCTGAACAGCACAACATTTTAACAATGGATTACTATCATAGAGCACTGGCACACTTAACTTCAAAAATTTCTAAAGAAAATCTCAAAGTTTATATATTTTCAGATGACATACCATGGGTAAAAGAAAACTTAATTTTTGCTGGGTTTGAAGTAGAATACGTATCATACAAAACAGCCAAAATATACGACTATGAAGAAATTTATCTCATGAGTCTTTGTGACCATAACATCATTGCAAATTCAAGTTTTAGCTGGTGGGGAGCATGGCTCAATCGAAGTCAAGAAAAAATTGTAATCGCCCCAGAAAAATGGATTCGGAATCCCTATATTAACACCACAGACGTCTGCCCTCCCCAATGGATACGCATATGATAAGCATAATAATCACAACAAAAAACGGCTCCCCTACTATCGAAAGGGCGATAAAAAGCATTCAGGCCCAAACTGAAAAGAATTTTGAAATTATCGTCATTTCAGACGCTTCAACCGACGATACGGAAGAAAAGATAAAAAAGATGGCAACGGAGGATTCCCGAATCAAATTAATTTCATTAACAGAAAACGTCGGACCAGGTAAAGCCCGCACAATCGCGATCGAAAAATCCCAAGGTGAACTTATTGCAATCCTTGATGATGATGATTTTTGGATTTCACCTGAGAAATTAGAAACACAAAAAAACTTTCTATTGGAAAATCCAGACCACATCTTGGTCGGATCTGACCACATAAAATTCGTGGACGAGGAAGGAAAACTTTTATTCATCTTTGAATCAGAAAAAACCGATGAAGCGATAAAGCGACACGTGCTGCTTCATAATCCATTTGTAACCTCGTCTGTCTTATTCAAAAAAGTGGCATATTTAAAAGCTGGAGGTTTTTCAGAATTGCGCCTCGCAGAAGAATACGAATTGTGGCTCTCTATGGGGCTTTTTGGAAAATTCGCGAACCTCAGGAATTGTGAAATAGAGTACACTCAGCGCGCAAGCGGACTCACTCTTTCAAGAAGACAGAAAATGAACAAGATCCACCTTATGCTAATAAAACGCCATCGTGATGATTACCCTCTTTATACCCTCGCTCTAATAAAAGCCTACCTGCGAGTATTTCTTACCACTTTCAAACTTAGAATTCGCAGTCCGTTCTAGCTGTTTAGGATATCCTTGAGAACGTCTTCGGGTACCTCGTTTAGTTTTTTAGGAGTTACAGTTGGTAACGGCTGTTTTACTTCTTCTTTTTTGGTCGCAATCAAATCACGTAACATATTAATCTGTTCTGGTTTCGCAGATTTTTCATTTTTTTCAGGCTTTAAATTATCATGCTCAAGATAACTGAGGGAAATGGCTTTTCTCAAATCGTTTTCACTTTCTGTTCTTTTGGTATTTTCAACTACAGTTTTTGCTTTTAAAGTTTCCTCCCTTTCCAAAGTGGCCTTTTTGATAGCATCAGCAAGGACCATTTTTGATCCAGGATTTTGAACCGGTGGTCTTGGTGTATTAAATGAATTTTGTTGTGGTCGTTGCGGTTCTGGCTTTTGATCAAATGATGGTCGTGG
>JBAXRA010000065.1:0-2608 GCA_037131455.1 bacterium
GCGATGGATATTAGGATTTTCTTTTTCATATTTGTCGATTATATCACACAAAAAAGCCCCCATCATACTGGAGGCTTTTTCACTTCCCTACTTTAGAACCTAATCAACCAAACACACTTGCGGACCATCCGTCCCAATCGTCTTATCATCCGCATCTAACATATCAAACAAAGTCGTCTTCTCAGGATCAAGTCCGAGTCTTGTACATTCTCCAATAAACCAGCCCTTCTTATCAGGATCTGTTGTATATGAAAAATCAGTTTTAAAACCTTCTGACCATGCCTTTATTTCATCATCAGTTTTAGAAACACCATTGTTCTTGACCCACTCTGCAATTTCCTCATCAGTGTGACCTTCTGCAACATACGCTTTTAAATCATCACCCTTGATGCCCTTAAAGTTGAAAAGCATGTTGTCGACTGGACAATCAAAATGAAATTCACCAATGTTCCCTGAAAGAAGTGCTCGGCATTTGTCTATTGTTCTTGCGATGACCGCGAAACCTCCAATCTGTTCGTACGCGCTACGTGGCGCCACCTTTGTCAAATCCATTCCTTTAGTGTCTGTCATAATATTTATATTAAGTTATGTATAGGGCTCACAGTATAACACATGGGTTGTTTGAATCGGGTTTTTTATAGACTAATATTCTCCAATTTCGCATCTTTGCCAAACCACTTTTTTACATTTTTTTTCATGGTAGAAGTTGTATCAGTAACAAAAAATTTATTCTTAGATTTTTTATTCAATAATTTTTCAATTTCAGGGTGTCTTGCTAAATAATCCTTTAACTTAGTCCCGATTAAATCATTTTGAGCAATAACCTTAACCTTATTCCCTACTATTTTTTGAATTTCTTTTTTAAGAATCGGATAGTGCGTACAGCCCAGTATCAAAGTGTCGATTTTATTTTTAAATGGTTTTAGATATTCTTTTAGAATAATATCTGCAAATTTCAGTGCATCATTTTCAATAATCGGAACAAGTAGAGGTGTTGCTCTTTGAATAATACTTATATTTCTATCAATCTTCTTTAGCTCCACTACAAATGCCCCCGATTCTACTGTCGCTTGAGTGGCAATCACTCCAATCTTTTTTGAACCACTTGCAGCCACTTCGCATGTAGGAATTATTACCCCAAGCACTCTCCTGTCAGGATAATGGTAAGGCAAGAACTCTTGTTGAATTCTCCTTAAAGCCTGAGCCGAGGCGGTGTTACAAGCGACGATTACCAATTTGCAGTCGTTTTTGAAAAGATATTCAACCGCTTCTTTTAGAAATTCATAAATTGTATCTGGTGATCTATTTCCATACGGAACTCTTTTTGTGTCTCCTAGGTATATGTAATTGTATTGAGAAAGTTTTTTGATGAGAGATTTGGTTATCAAAAGCCCTCCCAATCCCGAATCAAAAATGCCGATGTTCATGTGGGTGAGTATATATTAAACCCTATCATCCATTCTTCAAACTTATAGCAAGCCTAATCTTCTCTAGCACTTGAGGATATTGATTATCACCTCCCAAAATAAAGGCCCGTAAATCTTTTTCATCCACCTGCGAAGAAGCAGCTTTCTGGAAAGGATCATTGTAACCAAGATCAATCAAAATAAACCCTTTTTCATGATCATAAAACACATTACTATTCTTTGATGGGTCAATGTGTAGTCCGTTTTCATTTAATCTTTTCACATCTTCAACAAGAAGGTTAAAATGTTCTTGTGGTATTTCCGCTACTTCCTCCGGAGTCATATCATCTAATTGTTTTCCAGAAGCTTTTTCAACTACTTGATAAGTTTTTTCATTTGCAACAAACACAGACAGTACGCGTGGTACGCGCTGAGATTCAGGAAATGCTTGTAATTTTGCAGGCAGTCCGCCAATAAAATTATAAGTGCCAACGGTTTTTTCAATCACAAGGAGATCGGTATCTCTTATCGGATAAACACCTAAGGCGTTACTACCTCCTCCCTGTATATTTTCACCCAACCTCTCTTGAAGGTTACCCTCAGAAAGCATACTTTCAACCGCCTTTCTCTTTTCATCAGCAGGATATTGCCTATTGAGAGTTTCGATATATTCAACCCTTATTTCTTTTTCAATTTTATTTATTTGCTGCTGAATCGATTCCATCGGCGCTTCGCCTTCGGAAATTTGAGATTGATATCCCTCCAAATCCAACTCGCCTGATTTAAACTTTGCGAGAATTGCTTTCCTTCTGTCTGGAGCCCCTATAGATGAATCATTCAGCTCTTGAAGAAGTACTTTTCTCTTTTCTACAAGAGAAGATAGGTTTACCTCTTGTTCAGTGGAGTTAGGTTGAGATTCGTGACTCATATTATTTCATTATTTATTAGACAATATATATTGTATTTGTCAACTGGCTGGGGGACAGGGACTCGAACCCCGATACTTTGCGCCAAAGGCAAATGTCCTACCATTAGACGATCCCCCAATGTGCAGTACTTTATCAATTAAAGGCTTGTTTAGCAATCATAATATCGAAAAGCTTGACATTATGATTTACCCTGAACTATAATAGAACCACTACACATGAACGGCATCCTTCGCGGGTGCCGTTCACTATTTATAACTATAGATTTTTTTCTCC
>JBAXRA010000066.1:0-2601 GCA_037131455.1 bacterium
ACTGCGATTCCAGCGACTTTTTCGATGGAACTGAGACCCCCCTTCAGTTCGGGGATTGGGTCATCACTCATCATGATGAGTTTCGGCCCGCCGACAAACGACGGGATAGGGTCTCCGTTGGTCTCGTAAGTGCAGACGAAGAGTCCGAAACCGGGTTCCAGCTCGACTGGCATGGAATTTTCGACGAGGAGTAAACCGCTTTCGTCACGCCGGCGAATATCGAACTCGAACGTAGGCTTTTCATCCCTGCGACGAATGCACCGAGCGGTAATGCGTGGTGTGAAGTTCGGTCGATCTGGTTCGAACGAGTATTCCTTCAGATTCTCCGCGAGCGAGATCAATGACTTGCAAGCATCCTTTGTCTGACCACCGTTGCTGATGGCGTAAATGTCCGGATGAGTTTCCACATGAGCAGGATACAGCGTCAAAGCAGGGTCGCCTTTTTCTTTGGACGAATCGGCGACTTCGGTGCAGATGAGACCATTGCCTTTGTCCACATAGACACAGTTGCGACTGCCTTCACTCGGTCCGCTGATCGCAGTCGTGAGGATAATAGTCTGACCGTCGGATGACAGGCTGGCCATAATCAGGCGGCCGAAGTATTCGTGCCGGTACAGCCAATCGAGATTACTCTTGGCCAATGCCGAATCAAATGTGAGTTCTTGCATATCTTATTTCTTTCGTTTTTTGAGTTTCTGGATTAAGGAGCATTTTGCCCGAAAGATCCGCAAACACTATACATTATAAATAGATGTGGTCAAATATTCCTACCTACAAAAACACCCTTGCCAAAACCCCCTTCAACTTCTCCACCTCCTTTTTAGTCGTAAATCTCCCCAACGTAATCCTCAAAGATGACCTCGAACAATCTTTATAATATTGCTTCTGTCTCTCATCCTCCTCACTAAAAGTATCACCTAAAGCCTTAATAACCTCAGAATACGAATCCTCTCTCTGCGCATGACACGAAGTCACCGACGAAACACAAACCCCTTTCGCATCCAATTGTAAAACCATAAATTCCGCATCTCTTCCTGGCAAACAAACATTTATATTATTCGGAAGTCTATTTTGCAGTGACCCATTCACACCCAAATCAGGAATTTGATCAAGCATCCAATTCAACAAATCATCTCGCAATTCTGCAACTCTTTTTATTTCATTCTCTTTTTCTTCACAAGAAATTTTTAATGCTAATGCAAATCCTGCAAACTTTGCCACGTCCTCTGTCCCTGCGCGTTTCCCTTTTTCCTGATCTCCTCCATAAATTTGTTCTTTAACCTGAATACCCCTTCTTACATACAAAACCCCGGCAGATCGCGGACCATAAAACTTTGAAGAATCCAATGTCATCAAGTCTACTCCAAGCGAAGGAACCCTCATTGAAAGGAAATTCACCGCCTGACATGCGTCAGTATGAAAATATGGAAGTCCTAAATTATCTCTACCTAAAGTTTTTTTGTACGATCTAAGGGCTTTTGCAATCTCATGAATCGGTTGAACTGTTCCGATTTCATTGTTTGCATACATGACAGTCACAAGAACAGTCTGCGCTTTCAGTGCGGCTTTAATTTTTTTAGCTGAAATAATTCCATCTGGTTCAACTGGAATAACTGTGACTTCTACCCCACTTTTTTCTAAAACTTTTATTGCTTCCGAAACCGAAGGATGTTCAATCGCAGAAACAACAACATGAGGTTTTAAAGTCACCGAAACTTCATCACTGTGATTAGCTGAAAAAGTTCTTTCGACTTTTGACCACAACTCATTCACTGTTCCTAAAATGGCCAAGTTGTTTGATTCGGTTCCTCCTGAAGTAAAAATAATTTCATCAGCGTGAACTTCTAGACATTTTGCGATTTCTTCACGGGCTCCCTCCAAAACCTTCTTGGCTTCGACTCCGTCCTTGTACAGCGAAGATGGATTTGCAGAATAGATTTTCCCTATCCTATTTATATACTTTATAACCCTCTTATCCACTGGTGTCACCGACGCATAGTCAAAATACAGGCGTTTTCGCTTCTTTAATAAGCCTTTCCAATATGCCATCAATTTCATGTATCCACTATACAAAAAAGTTATCGACCTGTATACTTTTCCAATATGCAGTTTAATTTTGATATTTCCAACCTAGTTTTTGATGTAAAGGATCTTGTTTTAGTTTTAATTTCTTTGATTGCTCTTTTTGTGGCGATTTTTACACGGATGAAAATGAAGAAAATGCTGAAGGGTACAAAGGCTGTCACTTTGGAAAAATCTGTAATGGAAATTGTAAAAAGTCTACAAGACCTAGAAGACTTCCGAGAAGACGCTGTTAAAATTTTCAAACAATACAATTCTAGAATTCACACTTCGGTTAGAGCAGTTGAAACACTTCGATACAATGCATTCAAAGGAATGGGCACAGGTGGAAATCAATCTTTCACTTCGGTGTTTTCAGATGAGCACGGCGATGGATTAATTATTACAGGACTTTTTGCAAGTGAAAGTATGCGAGTTTTTGCAAAGCCAATGATTGAGTTTGAATCTCAGTTTGAATTGACGCACGAGGAACACGAGGCGGTGAAATTGGCGAAGGGGAAGGTGGTGAAGCATCATTAG
>JBAXRA010000067.1:0-2472 GCA_037131455.1 bacterium
GTATCGTTGTCGCTATACGTGAGTTGTTTTGTAACGGTTACTCAAACGTTATTTTTTGAAAGTTCTTCTGTTTCGTCCTTTTGGACTCATCAGTCGAGATACACATCTCGAGACAGGTAGTTTTTTGAAAAGAAACTAGAAACTTTGATTCCTACCGGTTCATTGTAGCGTGAGCCAGTTCTTTGAACCACTCCGTCTTGTAGACTGCCTCCTCTACCTCTCTACTATACTCAGAATCTGGCATCTCAAAATGATAGATAGGACCATCATCCATAAGAAAGTGGAGCACACCTGAGACTCCCCACACCTTGCCATCATCGATCCCATTGACACTGAACCCTACGGATTTCGGAATAACTTGGATATTTTTCATAGATCTCTTCACCACATCTCATAAAGATTAGTCATCATAACTGTGACCTTTCTCGTTCTGGTGTTAGCAGAACTGGCTGAATGCCTTACTCAATGTGATTATCTGGCAACATTATGAAATAGTTTGCTAATTTGGTCAATTATTAATCAATATTATTGATTTATTGTAGGTATAATACCCTTATTTTATATAGCTTTATTGATATCTTGTATATATTTGTCACAAATATTGACAGTTTATACTACTTACTTGTATACTTACCCTATGAACGAAATAGTCGAAAACCTCAAATCCATAGGTCTAGAGGACAAAGAAGCCAAAATCTACCTTGCCCTATTGAAATTCGGACAAGCAAATGTTGGTGATATTGCCGACGAAGCTGGTATTAAGCGCCCTACCGCATATGTAGTGCTCGATGAATTACGTAAAAAAGGGCTTGTTTTGAAAATTCCACATGCAAAAAAGACAATTTTTGCTGCTAAAACGCCAGATGAGTTTTTTGATCAGACAGTTGCGAATATAAATCAATTTGAAAAAATCCTTCCCAAGCTTCGTTCAATGAGTCCGTCGAAGAAGGCCATCAAGACTATTTATTTTGAAGGAGCAGATGGTTTAAAGGAGGCAATGTATTACCGAATGGAAGAATTGAAAGATACTATTGATGAGGGATTTTTTGCAAAAAATGATGGAACACTTTCTCAGTCAGTTATAAATATTTTTAATAAGTGGGGTCTTGATAATGCAAAACATAATATAAAAATTGGAGGAGTCACTCCGGATCACCCGTCAACACGAGAATACCATTCTAAATTTCCTAACTTCTATGCTGATCTTAAATTTGCGCCCCTTGAAGACTATTCTTCAGACATTTCAATAGAAGTCACAAAAGAATTTGTTCGAATCGTAGATGGACACGAACTAAAAGCGATCATTATTGAAAACCCTAGAGTAGTGGAGGCTTTAGGACAGATATTTAAATTAGCAAAGGAGAAATATAAAAATCCCCTACAAAACTAGAGACCTGAAATGTTTATATGTATTGTCGTCTCTAAAACTGATAAGAATAAATTCTACTGGAAACCCATCCTTCTTTGAATAGATTATCCTCACTCGACCGACTCTTGCTCTAAATAAATCCTCTGTATCTTTTAACTTCTTAATATCTAGACCAATTATGTCTCCCCTCATTATCCTACCTTTTACTTCATCTATTTTAGACCTTTCTTTTTGCCTTAGTTTGTTTAGAAACTTTTGATTTCTGTCCATTTTCTATAGATTTTTTAATCATGGCAGAAAATTCATCCACTGACATACCTTTGCCATTTTTATCTCTAAGATCCAAGTTTTCCCAGTGCCCTTCATCACCCCACTCATCCACTGGCTCCATTTTGAAAACGGGTGTTGATTTACGAAGCACAAGGAAACTTTCCCCCTTACTAAGGCGTTCTACATATTTATCCATGTTTTCCCTAAGAGCCCTTAAGCCAACTGTTTTTGGATACATAATTTTTTGCTTTTTTTGTCTAGTATTTTTCATGTAGCAAGTTTAACATAAGATTAACATGCTACAAGTTCCCTTCGACCTTTTGTTATGTTGGGATTTTGGAAGTTTATAGGAGGGAGATGAATTTTTAGTGAAGAAGAGATGAAAAAGAAAAAACCCACCATCATGCCACAGGGTTTATCTTGTGGAGCTGGTGGGCTCTATGTCCGCAAAGCCTTGGCGATGAAGCCGTGGGTGTCCGCCTTTGCGATCCCGAATTCCGCGAGGACAATCGCGGCAACCTTCTCTGCCTTCAGCTCGTTCTCGGTCACCTCGAGGGCGATCGCGAGCTGCGGGAATTGATGCTCGGGCAGTTCTCCGCGACATTCCCATTGCCGGTAGGTTCCGTGTGGAACGCCAACCTTGTCGGCCACCTCGAAGGGTTCGAGTCCGAGACGCTTACGACGATCCGCGAGGAATGTGCTGGGATATTTTACTTGTGCCATATTTATGTTTTCCTTTCTTGTTTGGTTTGTTGTTTTGAAAGTTCTTCTGTTTCGACTCTTTTGAGCCATCATCAGTACGAATTACATTCGTAGACAGATAGGGTGATCGA
>JBAXRA010000068.1:0-2432 GCA_037131455.1 bacterium
GTACCAAGTCCCTCAGTTCATCGAAGTAGAGGATAAAATTTTCGGACCATTTACATTTAAGCAATTCGCATACTTGGCTGGAGGGGCAGGGGCAGCTTTTCTTGCGTACAAATTACTTCCAACTTTTATTGGCATAGTTGCTGCCATACCCTTTATAATTTTAGGTATCATGATGGCATTCTACAAAGTGAACGGACGCCCCATGATTGACGTCATTCAATCTGCCTTTGAATATTTCACTAAAAATCGGCTTTATATATGGAAAAAGGAAGAGAAGAAACCACAAACAGAAAAGGAGATCGAGGAAAAAGCTATTGCAAGTTTTATGCCATGGAACGCTGTGCCAAAATTGTCTGACAGTAAATTAAAAGAATTGAGCTGGAGCTTGGACATAAATGACACTATATATTCACACGAACAAGGAGGTATGATTCATGGCAGCACTGTTCCAAATACAAAACCATTTTAAAAATGTTATACTTTTAACAATATGGTACTAGACGCTTCTCCAACACAATCATTTGTCCCAATAAAAGAGGTTCGTGATGGTGTGTTGATTTTAAAAGACGGATCTATGCGTGCGGTCTTGCTTGCTTCGTCATTAAACTTTGCATTGAAATCTGCCGATGAGCAACAAGCTATCACGTTTCAATTCCAGAACTTTCTAAACTCTTTGAATTTCTCGGTTCAGATCAGTGTTCAATCACGACGCTTGGACATTCGACCATACATCGCCCTTCTTGAAACTCGTTACAAGGATCAATCAACTGATTTAATGCGCTTACAGACACGTGAATATATAGAGTTCATCAAAAGTTTTACAGAGCAGACGAACATCATGACTAAAAACTTTTTCATCGTTATTCCATACACACCACCAATCCTAGGAGGGAAGAGTAGTCTGGCATCTAGTTTCTTTTCAAAAAAGAGTAAAGCAGAGGAGTCAGCAGACAAAACAGCCAATTTCGAAGAACACCGCAGTCAACTTATTCAACGTCTCGAGGTAGTACAGCAAGGATTGGTTCGTTGTGGTATTCGTGTTGTACAATTAGGCACAGAAGAACTGGTTGAAGTCTTCTATAAAATCTTTAACCCAGGCGACGTAGATAAACCAATTCACGTACCACAAAAATAAACACCATGGGAATATTAGACTTTTTAAAATCCAAAAAAGAAAAAGAAAAGAATTCGCTCACTTCGATTCTTCCTCAGGAAATATATGAAGCGGGGGTCTTAGAATTACAGGACATTATCGCCCCGTCTGCGCTTAAGGTAACACCGCGAGGTCTTAACCTTGGAGACAAGATTGTGAGAACATTTTTTGTTATCTCATACCCGAGATTTCTAAACGAAGGTTGGTTTTCTCCAATCATTAACCTAGATAAAATTTTTGATATTTCAATATTCATTCACCCGATTGATACAGCTACAGTGCTTCGCCAATTTCAAAAGAAAGTAGCCGAAGTCCAAAGCCAGATCCACATGCGAGAAGAGAAGGGGTTGGTTCGAGACCCGATGCTCGATACTGCGTACCAAGACCTAGAAGCCTTGCGAGACAACTTGCAACAAGCTCAAGAAAAACTATTCGATGTTGGCTTGTACATCTCCGTCTACGGAGAAAGTGAAACAGAGTTGGACAAGATCGAGTCTGAGATCAAATCCATCCTTGAATCAGCGCTTATTTACATCAAACCGGCACTCTTCCAACAAGAGCAGGGTTATCGAAGTATTTTACCTATAGCAAAGGACGAATTATTGGTGCACTCTAAACTAAACTCTTCACCACTTTCTAGTCTTTTTCCATTCATTTCATTTGACCTTACCTCAGATAAGGGAATCCTTTATGGCATCAATCGTCACAATTCAAGTTTAATTTTGTTTGATAGATTTTCTCTGGAAAACTACAACTCAGTGACTTTTGCCAAGGCAGGTTCTGGTAAATCTTTTGCCACAAAACTGGAAATCTTGAGAAGCCTTATGTTTGATACAGATGTAATCGTTCTTGATCCTGAAAAAGAATACGAATACCTCGCAGAAGCGACAGGTGGAAGATATTTCAACATCTCCCTTACATCTGAACACCACATCAACCCGTTTGATTTGCCGGTACCACGCGAAGACGAAGCTCCAGCTGATATTTTACGTTCAAACATTGTTAACTTGGTGGGACTTTTCAGAATTATGTTGGGAGGATTAACACCTGAAGAAGATGCGATTATTGACCGAGCCATCAGCGAAACATATGCATTAAAAGACATCACCGCCGATTCAAATTTTGCAGCAGTCGAACCGCCCCTAATGTCAGATTTCGAATTGGTACTGGCTGGCATGGAAGGGGGAGAGTCCCTGGCACAACGTCTCACAAAATACACAAAGGGTACGTGGGCAGGTTTCATCAACCGCCCTTCAAACGTGGACATAAATAAAAAATT
>JBAXRA010000069.1:0-2430 GCA_037131455.1 bacterium
ACAAGCGCCGGACCATCATTAAATCTCTGCAAGTGCCAACCCTTAATCTCTTCCTCAACAACCGCACGAGGGCGTGCAAATTGTTCTCGTGACGCGGCCACAACCTGGTCTTTGTAATTAATTTCAGGCTTTTTTGTATCAGGTAATCCTCGTGCAGAAAAAGGACGTGAGCTTACTCCGTCAATCATCAATTTCAAATACATTTGGTACTTTCCAAGATTAACCAAATCCTCTTGGGTGAAAGTCGGGATAAATTCCTTTTCTAGAACCTCCCCATCGGTGGCACCAACGCGAAATGCAATCATGGTACCGACGTTACCGAACACGGCAGCACGAACTTCGTCTGGCATTTGTTCAATGTACTGGTGAGCAATGGTAAGGCTTAATTTGTATTTTCGGGCTTCTGAAAGAATATCCGCGAATGATTCATTGGCAAAAGATTGGAACTCGTCTACATATAAATAGAAAGGTGCCGCTGCCTTCATTTCCCTTTCTGACATATCAGCTCGTGACATAGCCGCAAGATAAATTTTTGTTACAAGCATACTTCCAATCAAGTTTGCATTACCTTCCCCCACTCTTCCTTTAGACAAGTTGATAATAAATATCTTTCTTTCGTCCATCATTTTTCGAATATCAAAAGTAGACTTCGACTGACCAATAATATTTCTAATAATCGGATTCGCCACGAATTGTCCGACTTTGTTCTGGATGGCAGGAGCGGCTTCGGCGGCAAACTTGTCCGTATATTTTGCATATTCATCAACCCAGAAAGATTTTACAGACGGGTCAGTGATGTTCGAAACGACTTTGTTGCGAAACTCTTTATCTGCAAGCATTCTGTTTACACCTAATAATGTCGCACCGGGAAATTCCAACAATGCCAACATGATATTATTCAAAATATATTCCATTCTAGCGCTCCACGCGTCAACCCAAATCTTTTTGAAGGCACTCATCAAACCGTTTGCAACAAGGTGTCTGCGATCTGCCCCTACGTCTTCCATCACGTTAAAAGCGACGGGGTATTCCATATCGAAAGGTGCAAAATACACGACGTCTTTGATACGATGTTCGGGAATGTAATCTAGAAGAAGTTCAGCAGACTTACCGTGCGGATCTATAAATGCCACTCCTTCACCGTTTTGAATATCTTGAATCACCATATTTTCAAGCAAGGTAGATTTTCCCATACCAGTTTTTCCAATAGCATAGATGTGCTTTAAACGATCCTCCATTTTTATACCAAAACGAAGTTGCCGATTGCGCGAATCGGTTTCACCAAAATATGTTATTCGATTTTCGTCGTGGGAGCTCATTGATTTATATTATACGACCTTGTCCCTTTATGAGCAAAAGCTCCATTTTTTGATTTATCAAAAAAGCAGTCCTCTGGTAGGGCTAGCTAGGCCCTGTAATTTGAAAAAACTGGATGTTCCATCATTGCCTTGAAGTTTTCGTTTACATGTTCCATGTAAATATCAAATCTTTCCCTAGAATTATCGTCTACTCTCTTTATCTGCAGCCCTTGGGCTATCCTCTCTTTCTCTAAAAAGTCCAGTCTCTTAACTACCTCTAAAAAACGATGGTGGATACTCATCATAGTTCGTTCAAATCTTGAAATTGTAACAAAATTGTGTGGCATAGTTGTTTTCATAATTATATTTTTAATCATGAAAACATACTATCTTGACTGATATGAATTTTTAATCAATTTTGTGTGAAATAATCCTTAATTTGCAAGGGTTTATTATTTTGGCCACACTATGCACACAAACTCACCCTTAGTCTTAACAGGGTTTTCAGTAAAGTAATTAAAAAGATTTTGTGGAGTATCACACTTAACCTCTTCATAGATTTTAGTAAGTTCACGGGCAATAGAAATTTTTCTTTCAGTTTTAAAGTGTTCTGAGAGAGATTTTAGGGTTTTAAGGATACGATGAGTTGACTCGTAAAAGACCACAGAACGCTCTGATTCGTTGATTTCCTTGAACATGGTCTCTCTACCCTTTTTATGAGGAATAAAGCCTAAAAAGGTAAAATCTGAGGTAATAACGCCTGAAATAGAGAAGGCGGCGGTTAAGGCGCTTGGACCGGGTATGGCTTCGATTTTTACGCTCTTTTGTGAAGAAATTATTCGGTTTATTAGAAGCGCTCCGGGGTCAGAAATTCCTGGGGTGCCGGCATCGGTGACCATGGCCATTTTTGTGCCACTTTCGAGTGAAGTTATGATTGCATTGATTTTTTCATCGGTGCTGTGGGTGTGGAAACTTTCGGTTTTGGTGGTGATTTCGTAGTGTTGGAGAAGTTTTTTTGTTGTTCGAGTATCTTCACATAAAATCACATCGACTTCTTTGAGAATTCTTAAAGCGCGAAGAGTGATGTCTTCGAGGTTTCCGATTGGGGTTGCTACGACGTAGAGGGTGCCTT
>JBAXRA010000070.1:0-2429 GCA_037131455.1 bacterium
AATTGAGCGCGGTATTTTGTTGCATCAGCTACCATGTTTTCAGGGATTTCTTTTTCAATTACTGTTCCACCCATTTCTCCTTCAAAGTGGTATGACTTCATTTTCAACAAATCCACAACCGCTTCGAAATCTCCTTCAGATCCGATTGGAAGTTGCATTCGAACTGCGTTCTTGTTCAGTCTTTCTAGAATTGATGCATATGATCTTTCAAAAGATGCACCTGTTCGGTCCAACTTGTTAATAAAACAAATTCGAGGAACATTATATTTATCAGCCTGTCTCCACACAGTTTCAGATTGAGGCTCTACTCCGGCTACTCCGTCGAAAACTACTACTCCTCCGTCCAATACCTTTAGAGATCGTTCTACCTCCACTGTAAAGTCCACGTGACCTGGAGTATCGATGATGTTGAATCGGTGCATTCCAGACTTATCAGTTCCGTTATATGTAGGGTTCCAAAAACATGTAATAGCAGCCGCAGTAATTGTAATACCTCGTTCTTTTTCCTGTTCCATCCAGTCGGTTGTGGCTTCACCGTCGTGTACTTCACCGATCTTGTGTGACATACCAGTGTAATAAAGGATTCGTTCTGAAGTTGTTGTTTTACCCGCGTCGATGTGGGCGATGATACCGAAGTTACGGACTTTTTCTAATGGATAATCTCTGTTCATAAATATTTGTACTTAATTTTTATAAAATTACCAAGCCAAGTGAGCAAAAGCCTTGTTTGCTTCGGCCATCTTGTGAGTGTTATCACGCTTTTTCATCGCTTCACCTTCTCCCTTCATAGCAAGCATAAGTTCGTCTGCTAATTTCAAATGCATAGGCTTTCCCTTCTTTCCGCGAGCAGCATCAATAACCCATCTCATTGATAGGTAACTGCTTCTCTCAGGGCGCACTTCTCGAGGAACCTGATAGTTGGCACCTCCCACTCTTCGTGAGCGAACCTCCACTGTTGGAGCAATATTTTTAAGAGCAGTTGTCAAAAATGCAATTGGATCCTCAACTGCGGCAACCTTCTTGATTTCATCTAACGCATTATAAACAACAGCGGTAGCGGTAACTTTCTTTCCGCTAACCATGATGTAATTGATAAGTTTTCCAACAACAAGTGAATTAAACTTGTCGTCTGGTTTTGCAATATTTCGATTTTTTACTTTTCTACGCATGGGGGTAATATTTAATTTAATGATTAATTTGTATAGATTTTTTTCAATTATATACACCTTTATATATAATTTACTCTATACGACCGATTGTGAGTGGGAATCAAGGCTTATTTAGCCTTTCCTCCAGCCTTTGGACGCTTCGTTCCGTAATTTGATCGTTCTTTTCGACGAGCTTCAACACCTGAACAGTCCAATCGTCCTCGTACAATTGTGTATCGAAGTCCGACATCTCGAACCTTTCCTCCTCGAACAATAACCACTGAGTGCTCTTGCAAGTTGTGGCCTTCTCCTGGGATGTAGGCAGTGATTTCAGATCCGTTTGTAAGACGAACTCGGGCGATTTTTCGAATCGCTGAGTTTGGCTTTCTTGGGGTCTTTGTCGTTACCTTTGTGCAAACACCTCTCTTGAATGGAGAGTTGAAGTACACAGGACGGTTTTTGATTGTGTTAAAGCCACGTGTAAGAGCAATCGCCTTAGATTTGCGAATCGTCTTTGTTCTTTTTCTTTTGACTAATTGACTTAATGTTGGCATTTGTGTTTGTAAAAATAAAATGCTTCGAAAAGCACTTGGAAGTAATGTACTACAGTATTAGAGGGAGTGCAAGGATTTTTGAAGGTTTTTTTAAAGTGGAGTCGGAATAGAAGAATTTTGTCGCCCATTGACAATTAATTCATTAAATTAAGGATTAATTGATGTTTTAAGCGCTATAAAATTAAGCGAGGCGAGTAATTGTCAACGGGCAATAAAATTAAGCTAATTTAACTTTTTATGAGAAAACTCCTTTGAAAACCATTGACACCTTACTATTTTGTGCTACAGCTCAGATGCCAGACAACCCGCCGGATGAAGCCGGTACAACTTGAACCTCAATACCACAAAAATGCTCACAACATTAGTAAAAAGACCTTCTGCCCGAGAAATCCTCTTCGGAATCAGGGCAAAAGGTCCAGTTCAAAATCCACTTGCAAGACTGCTACACCTTGCAATGTGGGAGATCCCAGCGGATGCACACCTGACCCAAGAGCAAATGATAACCCTCACCTCGTATGCATGGTCATCATGGGAGAACATCAGAACAGCGATCTACTACATCGCAAACTGCTGTGGAGTTAGGATAGGAGGTGATCCATGGATCTAAATAAGCCCCTCAAGAGAAAAGTCCCTAGGACGCACTCTCGCGGCGGGCTTTTTCTTTTCTTACATTCCCACAATCAAATTCAACACCCACTGAATAACCGGCGTAAAATACTGCCACAAC
>JBAXRA010000071.1:0-2419 GCA_037131455.1 bacterium
AAGGAATGCTGATAAAGCCATAATAGGTATTGTTATATATCCAAAAGTAGTAAAGCTGCGTTTTACACAAGAAACACTAATCCCTGCCGTAGAACATGGAGCTGCAATGAAGCCTAACTGAACCATATAGTGATAGAAAGACAATGGAATACCAATTAGTGACATTATAAGTGCATATAATGTAGAAGTTTTAAAAGCATCTTTCTTGAAATAACCGACTGCCAAAATCAAAACCAATGGGTACATCAAAATTCTCTGGTACCAGCACAAAAGACATGGTTGATATCCTAAAACATCTGAGTAGGTCAAACTTCCTCCCATAGCAAGAGTTGCTACAACAATGGCAATTGCCATTCCGTATTTTTTTGCAAGGCGAATGATTGCATTGTCGCCTTTTGTGAAAAATAAAGTCAGAAGTAAAACCAGAGACATTAACTGTGCTAAGACTGTCAAACTGGATAATGTGTAGGTTACGATTTTTGCAAGCGGCATTGTTTAAAAAATTATTTTGTATTTGAAAATAATAACATAAAAACAAAAGACCCCACAACGTGAGTCGCGAGGACTTCTGTTGATGGGGCCGTGTGTGGGGGGATTATTTTCCGATGACATCTACAAACTGCTGGAGAATCCCTTTCGCCATTGAGCTTGGCTTTAGGATTACATTCCAGAACTGCAGCTTCCTGTTGCTCCAGGCATTTCTCCGTAATCCTTCTTTCATTCCGAGCTCGTTGTCTAGCCAGTCCTTTGTGGTGGCCAAAATCTGAGCCTCGACATTATGAAGATTATCGTAAAGCTTGGTTATGTGGGCGTTGAAAGGTCCTTTATCGATCTGAGGCATAAAGTCGAGAAGGACAAGGCAGGTGTCTGCAGTTTTTTCTGCAATATCAAACATTCGAGCGAATTGTTTGACTTTTTCGATTTGAATCGGCATGTGAGTGGGTTTGTGGGTTGAAATGTACGGGTTTACTACAAGCTCAATATACTATACTTTATATAATACGTCAATCCCCTCTCCCACAATAACCTTATCCTTCAACACTTTTTCATTAAAAACAATACTTCCTGTAAGCACAATGACCAGCATCGCGGCCGAGACAACAATCTTTGGATGATGAACTTTTCCATTAACCAAAAGGATGAGAAGAAATGCTGAAACAACAAAGCCTAACAGTACAAAAAGAATTCCCTTTCCAACATGCCTTGGTGAAGTTTCGAGAACTTGAAGGGGTGTTGCCTTTTGAATTTTTGAAGTGTCGGTTTCAGCACCGGCAACTTGAGATGAGGTAGCAGATACTACAGTAACAACTACAGGTTTAGGCTTTACAGCAACTGCAACTTTCTTTACAGGAACTTCAACTGGTGCAGCGACAACTTTCGGAGTACCAAAAAATTGAGCGACAAAAATCGCAGGTCGTCCCTCGTAAACACCAGACGCAAGTCCGATTCCAGTTTCTGTATAAATTGGTTTAACAATATTTTCACGATGGGTCGGTGACTTCATCCAAGCATCAACCACGTCTTTCGAATCAGTAAAATTGACCGCCAGGTTCTCTCCGGCATGACCATACTGATACCCCACCTTGTCGAGCCAATACCACGGCAAGTAGCCTTCAGGTGTGTTATGCGCAAAGTATCCACGGGTTGCCATATCTTTTGCCTTTGCCTCTGCAGCGGCCTTTAAAAGCGCATTTTCGGCCAATGGTGAGGCATTATTAGTTGATCTTTGATCATTTGTTAAAGCTTCCAATACCGCAGGTAAAATCGCCGCTAAATATGAATTATTTTTTAAGTTCAAAAATGACTGGGCGAAAACTCCGACTTCGATCAATAAAACAAAAGCAAGAAATAGAGCAATGGAATTTTTCTTCCAAAAGTGAGGATAGTGATTGTTCCCTTCATGAGGAAGAAACATTTTTTTAAGCCATTTCCAAGGTTTCATAATAGTATGATTGTGCCACAAATGTGGATAATAATAAAGACCCTCGTGTGAGGGTCTTTATTATTATAAATTAGATTAGAGAGAAAGTGGAGGGAGAGGAGCCTTCATACACTGTAGGTGATTAATCCATCTAAGAGTTGTTTTGTATACGTATCCAGTCGGTGCAGTTAATCCCCATGGAGTAAGAACATCTGCGGCATGTTTATTCTGTAACAACTTTACTGCGCTTTCTGTCTGAGCTCCGAAGAATCCAGTCACAGGAAGTGTAATTCCTAAGTTTTGAGAATTCAAGAATGTCTGAAGTTTCTTAACTTCTTCTGTATCATTTTTCTGACCACGTCTCATGAATTTAGTTAGAAGAATTGTACAAGCTTGGTTATTAACAGTAGAAGTTCCGGTGTCAGTTGAAGCACCTAATACTGAACCTCTTGTTGGTAAAACACTTCCACCTCCAGTTGATCCACCTGACGATGATCC
>JBAXRA010000072.1:0-2378 GCA_037131455.1 bacterium
GCAGATATACTAAGTAAGTAAACTGACTCCAAAGGTGGGACGATGTTCGAACCTACTTAGTCTTAGAAAAGTCCAAGATCAAGGACGCCTGTTATAGCTAAAATCCAAAAAATTAAAAACCCTAATATAATTAGAGTGACCAATAAGCTAAATCGAACTGAATGCCCGGTGTTAACTTCAATGTTATCAGGTGCCTTTTTGGAAGTGATTAGTCTAATAATTTGATATAGAAATATAGTTCCCCAAATTATTAAGTAAATAATTCCTTCAACCACACCTTCAAATCCAGAATGAGAGTTTCTATTAAAATAGGGTACTAGAAAAAAGAAAGCTGCAGTTGTTATGCTAAAAATGAGCATTAGATTAAGAAATTTTTTCATACCGTTAAGTATACCAAATCTTCCTAGACGTACTACGGCTCCAAAGGTGGGAGGATGTTCGAACCTATTTAACTACCTGCTGAATAGCCCATCTATAGCCTTCTCGTTCGACTTTTTGAATGGCATCATTTATAGGTACCCATTGAGCTGTATGAGTATCGCCATCAGGGTGAGTAGGGGAAACCTGTTTTCCTAACTCTACATGGAAGAAACTACAAACTTTCATAACATATTCACCTTTGATTTGTACATATTCAGAAGCTTCTCCAATCTTTTTTGATTTAGTGATTTCATAACCTGTTTCCTCCATAAATTCTCTGATTAAACCAGCTTCCTCCGTTTCTCCTTTGTTTATGCCACCGCCTGGTAAAAACCACCCATTGGATGCTATTTCGATAAGAATTTTCCCACCCCTAATTGCAACACCATAAGAGCAGGGTCTGTTTTTGTAAGTAACCCCATCAATTTTTTTGCCGAATTCAATCATGCTGAAAGTATAGCAAAATTTTCTAACCATCTAAAAATGCTCCAAAGGTGGGTGGATGTTTGAACCTATTTTTCAAAAACTTCAACATAAGGAGGCAAATCAGATTTTTTGACCAAAACTTTATTTACTGAGGTTACTGGAATTTTACTCACATACTCGACGCGTCTATCTGTTCTAGGTAAAAAATCACTTTTATTAAATATATATATATAACCAGATGATTCGTCAGTTAATTGTTCTAAGGCGTCTTTTCTCACTTTCAATTCCAAGACAATTTCTCCTTTTTCATTATCAATTGTCCCTGCAGAGGAGCTGTATCCTTTTGGACAATTATGCTTGTTAACCAACGCCATTAAAATTGCATAATCAGCCTTATTTGAAGCAAAAACTGCAGGGTCTCCATCTGGTTCTTGGATTCCATCTCTGTAATTGTAACCCTGTCTTGGTTCTAGGGAATCAAGATTAGGATTTTCTGAGCCATGGAAAACATATTGACCACCAGACTCTAGTTGTTGAAGTAGCTCGCGTCCTGATTTTATTTTTTCCACTGATTCTGTCATGTTTTTAAGTATATCAAATCTTCACTGACGTACTACGGCTCCAAAGGTGGGACGATGTTCGAACCTATTTTTCTTCTGTATAAGCCTTATATTCACCAGTAAAGTTAATCGTTATCATCATACCTTTTCCTGATACCACTTCAGCTTTATGTTTTATCCCTTTAGGTATGTACACAGTAGTAGGCGCTTTAAGTTCATAAATTTCATCCTCTAGTTGAACTTTATAGACCAAACTCTCATCTTCCGAAAGAATAATATTTATTTCATCAAAATCATGCCAGTGAAGTTCACAATAGTGGGGAATTATTTCGGGTAGTAATTTAATTGAGTGTAAAGCGATTCGGACACCCTCGCCATCCGTATGTTTTCTTTCAAGCATTAAATACCTGACTAAGGGCGCTTTGTGGTGCTTGGCTACAGTTTCAAGGGGTTGCTCAATCCCATGCTTAATTAAATTTTCATATTTTTTCATTCGTTTAATTTTATCATAAAAAAAGTCACGCAGGCATGTAAGCTGTGCGTGACCTTTGAATGACCGCCTGCTTTCGCGGCTAGTCGCTGACAGTTTGAAAGGTGTGAGGTGTCTCAAACTGTTTGAGTTTTTCGTGTTTTTCTGCCATATACGACACGAGCCAGAAAATGGCTGCGCCGAGGACAAAATAACCTAATGCTGACCAGAACTTGGTGGATTTCATAGTTTTGTTTGAGTGTGGTGTGAAGGTCAGTAATCAATTCATTTGGCAAAGTGCCAGACAAGCTGTTTACGGAACCACTTCCAGACTCAAACAGTTTAAAGAACACTACTTATTAATATTACCATATAGTATCGGACATGTCAATAGGTACAAAGAAGCCTTAAAATATGGCTCAATAGATAATATTTATTATCTAAACTGGCTCCCCCGGTAGGGATCGAACCTACGACCAATCGATTAACAGTCGATTGCTCTA
>JBAXRA010000073.1:0-2363 GCA_037131455.1 bacterium
GGTTTCCTCTAAGGAGGAAACTGACGGAATTCTAGTGCCAATTCAAATACGGTGTCTCGGACATTCCTTTGGGCTAGAGGTAATATACACTTTTTTCTTTTACTTAACCACGCCCAAAACGGAACATGTCCGAGACTCTAAATATTATGTGTGCTTGCCCCAACCCTCCCATGCGCGCACACGGAATCCCCGCCGTTTTGAAGAAATATTATAAAACGGTGGGGAACAGCTCCCAAAATTAAGTTTGGGGAGATTTTTCTTCTTGTGAGATAACTAGAATGTCGTCTTGGTTAAATGCTGTATATTCGTAAAGTTTTGATACCTGATTATATCCCATTACACCATCAAAACCTTTGTCTAGTAAAACTTCTCGGACTATATCAGATAGGATATGTTCAAATTTATCAGTTCCATTCCAACTTGATATAACCCATTGCCCTTTAGTTTTTTCTTCCTCTTCTTTTAATCTTTTATATTCTGCTTCTTGTAGAGGTTTATAACGCCTCAACACTTCCTCCCGTATATTTTCTGGCAATGGGCTATCATCAAATCTCACATTACCGTGGTCTTCACTAAAAGTTTGAATGCGATTGATACGCAAAAAACTTTTATACAAAACTGGTCCATATTTCTCAGCAAGACCTTCATGGGGCGTGAAATAAAATCCTTTACCAAAATAACCACTGTCTTTATTTTCACCAGAACTCGCACCTACTTTTGATATATCAAATTTATCAAACTTTTTTGAGCTACCATGATACAAAACTAAAGGCTCCCCATTTTCATCAACTACCATACTTGCTCCAAACCATTCTTTAAACGCCTCGGTTCTAACCATTTTCCATTCTTGCTCATCCAGTTTAGAAACTGGCCCTTCTGGAGATACCAATAATTTGCCTTCGACATTTCTATCTTCTGTTTTAATTTCAATTAAATTACTTTGTTCAAAAATTTGTTGTTCAAGAGGTTTAGGTTCAGTGATTTCCTCTTTTGATATTTCTGCATGATCTGAACCAGTCTCCACTCGATTTTTTGCTTCTTTTCTTAATGTTGATTTTGCTTGTTTAATAGCGGGAAAACGATTTAGTACTTCTTCGGTATCAGTGATTTTTTCTTTATATGCTTGAACTAGACCACTAGCTATTTCATTTGGAATTTTCAAACCATCAGAAAGTTCTAATTGATTACCATTTGATAAATTTCCGCTTGAAGAAATATTTTCTAGTTCACTTTCGCTTAATTGAGAAAGTATCTGAAAAAATTCTTCTATTTTTTCTTTCAAGAGTCTCATAGTTTCCTCTTCAATGAGTTTTTGCATTTCCTTTTCTTTCTTAATTTTTTCCTTTCGTTCTTCTATATCGTCTTTTTTCTTTTTCAGTTTATCTATTTCTTCAGTTATTCGCTCTATGCTTGGTGCTGTTTCAGTCGATGGTTCAATTCCTAGTTCACTATGAGTTTTTTCTATAGCCAATCTCACTTGCTCAGCTTTATCGGTTGCTTCTGCTATTTCTTTTTCTTTTTGTTCAATCTCTCCATCGAGTTTTTTAATTCTTTCGTCTGGAGTAAGAAGTAGATCTTCAACGGTTAAACCCTCTTTTGTTACCTCCTTTTTTTTCTTGTTATAAACCTCTAAATCTATTTTTGTGCGTTCCCAGTCGGTCGGTGTGATTTTTTTAATTTCTTTTGTTTGCTCATCTATATCAAAAATCATATCCTGTTCTTTCCATCCTCTTTTTATCCCGTATTCTTCAAAAACATCTCCAAGAGCTTGCATTTTCTCTCTCGCTTTTTGTTGCCAGTTTTCAATATCTTCTTCTGACATTCCACTTTCTCTCAATACTTGTGTTCGTTCGTTCCACCTAATTCCTGTTGCACGTTCCATAACGAAAAGATATTGATTATTTTGCTCTGCTTTTGCAATCGGTCGTGGTGCAGGTAATCCAACCTCTGTCACTAATTCCATCACTTTATATTCGTGAAAAGGATCACCAGTTTGCCCGACTTGAGCTTTCTCAGCATTTACACGCTTTCCAACGACTTTTATTTTTTCTCCACTAGGATTTTCCCATTCGGGAAAATCCTTAACCGCTGTAGGGTCTTCTCTCACTGTTCCGTCTTCATGGTGTTTTATTTCACCATTTTTTACATTTTTGCCCTTATCTTCAAAGTATTTTATTGGTTCATTTTTAAATTCTTCCGGCACAAAACTTTCAGTTTCTGGCTTATATTCAACTTTTGCCCCATCCTCCTGTTTTTCAGAAGATTCTTGCTTTGATTCACCAGTTGATTCAGATGTTTGATTTGTAGATTCGCTTTCCATAATTAAAGCTATTTTAACAGATTTTTAGTTTTTTAAAAGGATT
>JBAXRA010000074.1:0-2349 GCA_037131455.1 bacterium
ACCAAAATCGCATTTTTAAGGGAAATATGGTATCGTTTTGCCATTGGAGACGTGTCAGAGTGGTCGAATGTGCCTCTTTGCTAAAGAGGTAAGGTCCATCAAAAGGCCTTCGAGGGTTCGAATCCCTCCGTCTCCGCCAACACAATTTTTTATCGGCGTGACCTGATTGCATACGTAAGAAGTGCGGCCCAAGTACTAAGTTGCTGACAAGAAAAACACCAATAATCTATACTGGTGTTTTTCTTGTTTGTCTTTAATGTATACTAATCTCTATATCTTACTGTTGATAATATTTCTTGTCTTATTCCCAAAATATCCCACCGCAGGTGTAATATTGTTCGCTTTCTGGAATTTTGCAAGAGCAGCGGCTGTGGCAGGACCGAAACGTTTTTTTTCTAGACCTTTAGAACCAAACCCAGATTTAGCAACTGGGAATCCCGCCCTGTTTAGGAAAACTTGTAAGTAAAGAATGTCCGTATTTGATGAACCTATGGCATAGTTTTTGTTGAATCTAAAACCTGTTGGGATACCAGCAGAAATTAATTCTCTAGACATTGAGCTGTCAGTACTTTGAACAGTGTTGTTTACAGGTGGTCTGTTGTTGTAGATGATGATTACATCACCTCCACTACCGCCTCCTCCTCCACCATCCCCTACGCTGATTTCATGGTTTCCAGTGCCTAATGTCAACACTGATTCTGCGCTGGAACCACCACCAGATGATTCTCCTGCTACAGAACTTCTATAACCTCCGGCACCACCTCCACCTCCACCATTCTTATTACTGGTAAAGGTATGAATAGTGTAACCACCTGAAGTCGTCATTGTTCCTCCTGTCGCAACACAATTACCAACAGCAGCGTGAGCTGTGTTTATATCGAAGCCAAAAAAGTTGACAATGATAAGTGCAAAAATTGAGAAAGTTGAAAGAATCTTTTTCATTTTTTCCTTTCTACTTTTAATAAATGAAATAGACATGATGATTATAATTTAACTTAATAAGTGTCCGATTATATATGTTGCCTATTTGAAAAGCAAGGATGTTGTACAGTTTTTTATTATACCTGATTACGCCACCAGAAATTTCTTGAGTAAAGTAGAAACTTCATAACTTTTTCATAAAATCTTCACATACCCCTGTTATCTTACCTATACATCTGGAATAATTATATTCTTGATATAATAAAACCTATGGAATCAGCAAAAATTGCCCTATTTGAAGGTAAGAAGATTCGAAAAGTCATTCACAACAATGAATGGTGGTTTTCGGTGGTTGATATAGTAGAAGCTCTTACTGACAGTGCAGATCCTGGATCATACTGGAGAAAGTTAAAACAGAGACTAGTTGAAGAAAATAGTGAAGTCGTGACATTTTGTCACGGGTTGAAAATTACAGCCCCCGATGGAAAACTGCGTGAAACAGACTGCTCCAACACCGAAGGAGTCTTTCGAATAATTCAATCAATCCCCTCACCCAAAGCAGAGCCATTCAAGAGGTGGCTTGCCAAGGTAGGTTATGAACGAGTACAAGAAATCGAAAATCCTGAATTGGCACAAGAAAGAATGACTTCCAAAACAACCCATTTTCAGTTAATATAGAAAAACTTGGAGAAATGGATGAGTGGCTTAAATCAGCGGTTTACTAAACCGCCGACCCGTTAATTCGGGTCCGTGAGTTCGAATCTCACTTTCTCCGCCATTACAGATTCCGACTATCATACCCCCAGTGCAATAACGCCTGCCTTTGTCGTGGTCTACATCCAACCTCCCCCACCTTACACGCACCCTGGAGCCACAAAATGTGCCTCCTCATATTCACCCATCTTTTAATCTGTCGGGCATCATCCTCACCTCTTCTACCCATATAATACCTACAATACCATTGAAACCATCCGCGTGGATCATCTTTATGTATCCAACCTTTTTTCTTCCACTCTGAAAGACTCTGACTCGCTTTTACTTTAAAATAATTCAACTCTTTATCGTATTTAAGAGGACTCAACTTCGCTCCCACAAACCAATTCTTAGGAAACTCGTCACGACAATCTGTCATATATTTTCCACCAAAAACGCCCAATCCCAACATCTGTTTCGGAGTAAGACTTGGCTTAAAGCTGACATCAAAATTCTTTCCTGGTTTTTCTACAAGAAAATACTGATACCCCTTTTGCATCTTGTCATTAACAAGTACTTTTTTATTCATACATTAATTATACTTCACCTTTTCTTTATCTAAAATTCATCTCCCTATGACACAATTTACTCCATGAAAAAAATACATTTTTTGGATGGAAAGTTTGTCGAGGACTTAGTATTTTCAAGCTAGTATGCGGGACGAAAGAGAAATGC
>JBAXRA010000075.1:0-2247 GCA_037131455.1 bacterium
TGTACAAAATATAATAGCCCCTTTCGGGGCTATCGGCTCTTTCGAGCAAGAGAGGCAACCCCTCCATTGGCATAATTATAATTAATCTGAATATCAAGTCAAGTGTTCATATAAAATCGAAAGGCCTCCCTGCAGGGAGGCCAATCTCGGAGGCCGAAGCCACTAATGAGATAATTATATGCGGGGGTGAAATAATGTCAAGGCACCCTTGATTTTTGGCCTTTTTTTGGTACTCTATATAGGCGAAATTTGATTGCGTGCGCGTGTAGCTCAGTTGGTAGAGCAAACGACTGATACTCGTTAGGTCCCAAGTTCGAATCTTGGCACGCGCACGCAGTTCGATTTTAATTGCCTGGTCATCCAGGTGGTATTTCGATTCTCGCATAATATTAATAAAATAAATCATCAGAATACAATGCACATAGGTAAGAAAACAAAAATCGTAGCAACTATCGGTCCGGCAACAGAATCACAAGAACAGTTAGAAAAAATGTTAAAAGCCGGTATGAACGTAATGAGAATGAACTTCTCTCATGGAGATTTCGCAGAACACCAGCACAAGTTTGATAACTTGAAAAAGGCTATGAAGAAAACTGGAATTCCAGCTGCGATTTTACAGGACTTATCAGGTCCAAAATTCCGAATCGGTGCATTCTATCAGGAACGAGTAAATCTAAAGGCAGGGGACTTTATTACACTTACTCCGGACAATATTGTTGGTGATGAGAAAAGAGTTTCAATAAACTACCCAACTCTTCACAAGGAATTAAAAGTAGGAAACATGATCATGGTTGATGATGGTAAAAAGAAATTCGAAGTAGTGGAAATCAAGGGCACTGACATCAAATGTAAAATCATTGTCGGAGGTGAGACAAAGGGAAAGAGAGGTGTGAACTTACCAGGTGCATATTTAAAAGTGAGCTCTCTTACTGACAAGGACAAAAAAGATGTTATTTTTGGTATCAAGAATAAAGCGGATATTATTGCCTTCTCATTCGTGCGAACACCAGATGACGTTAAAGAATTGCGAGATATTTTGAATAAGGCTAAATCAAAAGCATTAATTTGCTCTAAGATTGAAACTCAGGAAGCAGTTGAGCACATCGATGACATCATCGAATTGTCAGACATGATCATGGTTGCACGAGGAGACCTTGCGGTTGAAATCGGTTATGAAAATGTTCCAATCGTTCAGAAAATGATGATTGAAAAGTGTAAGGCCGCAGGAAAGCCAGTAATCCTTGCCACTCAGGTTTTGGAATCAATGATTTCAAGCCCGGTGCCAACACGAGCCGAAGTTTCTGATATTGCAAACGGTATGCTTGACGGCGCGGATGCTATTATGTTGTCAGAAGAGACGACTCTTGGAAAATTCCCAATTGATGCTGTTGAAATGATTACAAGAGTTGCATTGAAGGTAGAAAACGATCCTTATCACAAGTTTATGGTGACAGGAGACCGAGGTGATCACGAAAATGTGAGCGAGGCGATTGCCTCTGCTGCGGCTAAAATCGCTGACAGAATCGAAGCGACTGCAATTGTTGCAATGACTGATTTCGGACACGCTGCACGATTCGTATCAAGACACCACCCAGCTCAGCCAATTATCGTTATGACTCCAAACCAGACTACATTCAATCAGGTTTGTGCATTGTACGGATGTTATCCAGTTATGGTTCCAAAGATGAAGAATTTCGAAGAAGCTTTAAAAATGGTAAAGCCAATACTTCAGAAAATGAAAACGATTAAGAAGGGTGATGAAATCGTTGTTCTATCAGGAGTACCATTCGCAAAGACTAACGAGACAAACTTGGTTTCTGTTGAGATAATATAATCACATATGTTAAGGATTCAAACCACCGATAATCCAAAAGGAGAGGCTGGTGCGTATATAAACAGTCTTTTGGCGTCTTATGCCGATAAGCCAGTTTTACTTGTGCTTCCCGGTGGTTCGTCACGTGAAATCATTGATTTACTTGATGGAGAATTGCTAACTGATCAAGTCACAATTACAGTGACAGATGAGAGGTATACGGATGATCTAGAAGAAAATAATTTCGCTCATATTCAGGGAACTTCGTTCTACAACGATTCTATTTCTGCAGGATCATTTTGTATCGACACACAAATTTTCTCTGGTGAAAGTCATGAAGAGCATGCGAAGAGATTTGATAAAAATCTAAAGGAATGGAAGCGAGATTTTCCGAAGGGAAAGATCATTGCACTTTTTGGAGTGGGGAAGGATGG
>JBAXRA010000076.1:0-2170 GCA_037131455.1 bacterium
TAGTAAGAATAGTAGTTAAATAAGTATTTGAAATAGAAAAACACCACCCATAAGGCGGTGTTTTTCACTAGTGCGGAGGTGGTGGAGGCTGTTCGAACTTATCATGTTACAACCCCAAAACACAACCTGTCTGGTCCATCAGGTAAACTCTGAGAAAAAGGATTCTTAATACTTACCCCTATACATTTTTCGGGCTTCCAAGTGGCCGGATTACTAATATCTTGGTAGGTTGTATATCTTTTTGTAAAAAATAAAAACAGAAGTACTAGTACAATAGTTACTATTATAAATCTTTTCATATAAGAATTATACTTTATATTTATAGCCAAAACAAAAAACCGCCCTTTCGGGCGGTTTTTTGCGTGAGGGCCATGTGAGTCAAGTAACAGAGCAGTGAGGTGCCGGAAGGACATTTACACATCATTGCAAGAGTTAAATTGAGGTATGTGGGTCCATGTAGCTACTAAGTTCTCTAGCGATCCGCATTGGTTTAATAATTTGTGAGTACCATTTGAATTTTTTATTAAAATTTTTCGAAATGTGCTACTTACCTGTCTTTACAGCACCCTTTATAAGTTCAGGTGTGAACCCTAGTGGAACATTTCCAGTAGTTGCGTACTCATAGAGAGCAAGTTTTACAATAGATCCAAGGGTTGTAGATATTATTGACAAAGCAATTAAGTAGATGATGAGAAGTGCACCGAGAAGTATCGCAATTTCCATTGTTGGCACAAGAACAGCTACTCCAATCATTACCGTAATCACAAGGAAACTGATCAATCCAAAAAATAATCCAATTCCAAAATTCACAATGATAGTTTCTCCCCATGTCCTACGAATGACTGCTGCAGATTCCTTGAAAGATTCCTTAATTGATCTTTGACCAATCACAAGGGAGGGAAGACTGAAGTAAGTAAGAATTCCCCATGCTGCGCCTAACAACCCTGCAACTATTTTTCCTACCAACTTTGACTTATCAGATATTATTTGCAAAACAATTCCAACTGTGGCTGATATGAGAGACCATGTAAATATTTTTCCGATGTTCTTGTTTGCATTTGCTATTCCCTCACCAAACGAGAGATTGGTCCCATTAAACCTAGCATGAACAATGGTGTAAATACCCGCCATGAAATAGTTTGCTATAAAGAACATGACCAAGTAATAGACAAATCCAATGACATATCCTAATACATTTAGCTGTTCATCACTTGAATTGTCAAAGAAATTTACATCACCACCCATGATAGAAAAGAAAAATATGGCCAGAAAGGCTATTAGGGCAACGAGGCTTGTAATTGCAGAGACTACGGGAAACAGTGCAAGTTCCTTATCTTGTTTTAATACATTCAATGATTCTCGGACGAGCATTCTACTTGCTTTAAACTTTCCAATCTTCTGAAATGGGGGAACGGATGATGGTATTTCTTGTGGGTTCATGGTTAATATTTTAAACCTCGCTTACATATTAAGCAAGCGCACCAAGGGGTACTATTAATCAGTGGTTATTTTAATGGTTTTTTATTTTCTGGGGTATCAATTTAGTTTTCTTTGAAAATAATGATTTTGACCAGTTCTTTAATTTTCCGATTTTTCATTTTTTGAAATTTAATTTGCTATTTTTCTGTTTCAGTTGTGTACTTATAACAACCTTGTTTATAAGTATCTGATAAAATTTGTTTGCACAATTCACTATTTTTAGTTTGAACTGCAATATCTCGTATACATGAGTCTACTGAATCAGAATTAGTTTCTAATTTACAAATAGAGGTGTCTTCTTTTGCCTTTGCAAAGGCAACTATACACCTAGAGTCTACATCAAATTGAGAAAATCCAAAAGTCACACTGGCTTTTAATTTTTTGCACGCTGTTACTTCATTACCACTACTGATTAAGCCACTAATAGCATTTTTTGTTTCATTTAGGTCATGAACAATTATGTTATTTCCTAAAATGTTTTTTTGATCAATTAATGCAGAGGAAAGTGCTGTCCACAAAAGAGCGAAAAATAAAATGATTATTGAACCGATTGTTGTAAGAGTAGACATAATAAGTATTATATCAAGTTGATGGTAGTTAGCTAATTTTTATATAATGTGTGGAATTACACAAAAGATATTCTCAAAGAGGGTACGGTCACAGAAAAGCGAGAACTGCTGGCGAACTTGAG
>JBAXRA010000077.1:0-2146 GCA_037131455.1 bacterium
TCAACGTGAACTGGTTGCTCACGTTGTGGGCACGCCACTGGCGTGGAGTCTAGTCCTTACCAGTCTAGATGGGCGGGTTCGATCCCCGTCGTGTCCACCCTTGCTGAAATCGTGTTTTTCTTGTATATTTGAATTCCTAAATCGCCTTAATTTAAGGCCATTTTTACATTATGACTAAAACAACCACTCAAAGCCAAATAGTCACTCGCCCACCCGTGGTTGTCATCATGGGTCACATTGACCATGGAAAATCTACTCTCCTCGACTTCATCCGAAAATCAAATGTCGTAAATGGCGAAGTTGGCGGAATCACTCAGAAAATGTCTGCATACGAAGTACTTCATAAAGATAACAAAATCACTTTCCTTGATACCCCCGGTCACGAATCATTTGGTGCCATCCGAGAACGAGGATCTGCTGCTGCTGACATCGCAATTCTAATTGTCTCTGCGGAGGATGGTGTAAAACCTCAAACTGTAGATGCTTATAAGGCGATCAAGAAAGCCAATCTTCCTTACATAGTAGGAATTAGCAAAATCGACAAAGACAATGCAAACATCGAACGCACAAAAATTTCACTTTCAGAACATGAAATTTATGTTGAAGGATACGGAGGAGACATTTCATTCGTGCCATTTTCTGGAAAGACCGGCGCTGGTATTGATGATCTTCTCGATATGATTCTTTTAACTGCCGAAGTAGAAAACTTTACAACCGACCCAACGGCTCCAGCTGAAGCAATTGTCATCGAATCAAATCGCGACAAAAACCGTGGAATTTCTGCAACACTTATAATAAAAAATGGAACACTTGAAACAGGTGCATTTGTTGTGTCGGGCCCCTCTTTCTCCCCAGTGCGCATCATGGAAAATTATTTGAATAAGCCTATTAAATCCGCAACTGCAGGTTCCCCTGTCAGAATAATTGGCTGGAGCGAACTACCTTTGGTGGGTGGTGAATGTTTTATGTTCAAGAACAAGAAAGAAGCAGAAGCTTTTATTGAAAATGAGAAATCAAATGAAGTAAAGGCCAAAGCAAATACTTCTCCTGAATCAGTCGACCAGGAAATCGCCATCGTTCCTATCCTTATCAAAGCTGACACATCAGGATCGCTCGAAGCCCTCAAATATGAAATTGGAAAACTAAAAATCGAAAGAGTTAACTTGAAAATCATCGGTTCAGGACTTGGAGATATCCAGGAAAACGATATCAAGATGGCGGCTGGTAAAATCGGTACACTTATTGTTGGTTTTAATGTTAAGACTGAAGGAGCGGCTAAAACTATTGCTGAAAAATTAACTGTTGAAATTCACACTTTTGAAATTATTTACAAGATGACTGAATGGCTAGAGGAATTAGCTATGACGAGAACTCCTCGAATGGAGGTTGAAGAGCAAAAAGGCCAAATGAAGGTTCTGAAAATATTCAGTGTTACGAAAGACAAATACGTTCTAGGTTGCAGATGTGAATCAGGCGTTGTAAACGTGGATGATCAGTTCAAACTAATGCGACGTGGCTCTGAAATCTCTCGTGGAAGAATCCGCGAATTGCAACAGCAAAAGAGCAAGGTTGGTGAAGTGACTTCTGGTGAATGTGGACTTATGGCAGAGTGTAAAATGGAAATCGCTCCAGGGGACTATTTAGAAGTAGTTCATAAAGTCATCAAATAACATGGACAAAACTGAACGAATTGAAGATATGGTTCGCGCGCTCGCTGGAAATTTTTTGGCGCGCGAAATAAACCGAACGAGCCTTGTAACAGTCACTCGCGTTGTGCGCTCTGACAAAGGTCAACAGGCAACCATTATGCTTTCTGTCCTTCCTGAAAAAGCAGAAGCTGCTGCCCTTTCGTTCTGCAAAAGAAAGCGAACAGAATTTCGAGAATACGTAAAGAAAAATTCTCGATTCCGAGTTATCCCAACTTTTGACTTTCAAATTGACCTTGGAGAGAAGAACCGAAACTTGATCGAAAAAGCTATGATCGAAACAGACAACAGAATCAAGGAACAGGAAAGTAATCGGAAAGTTGACTAGAGACTTACAACACGTAGAATAATAGTGGTCACATGGCGTAGTGGCGAAGCTGGTTAACGCGACAGTCTGCAAAACTGTTATGCGCCGGTTCAATCCCGGCCTACGCCTCCAA
>JBAXRA010000078.1:0-2131 GCA_037131455.1 bacterium
ATTGCTGGATGCCTAAGGGAGAAAGTGCCACGTCGTTATGACCCGAAGAGAGGTGAGCTTCGTTGTCGAAGGGGCGCCGTGGGCTTCGAAGATTATTTTAATCATGTTACCGCGCCAATTTAGCAGCCTCGATGACCTTCTTCTGTTCTTCGATTGCCTCTTTAGCCACCTTTAAAAATACCCTCTTTTTTTCCTCAGGAGATGCAAGCCGAAAAAACTTAGAGAGCCCGCTTGAGTACTTCTCTGTTTTTTTCTTTTTTTCCTCAATTTTTGCTTTTAAAGGCTTCATAAAATGATGTTTTTTAAATCGGCTCTATTATACTTTTCGGGTATATAGCTGTCAATTGAGTCTATATTTTGATGGTAGCTAAGATCTGTTCCATCCATGTTCTTTATGGTCAGATACACCTCAATATTTCCACCAAACTCTCTTTTTAAGGTGTTTGTATTCTCTCTTGCCCTAAAATACTGCTCGATAAAGGCATCTTTGGGTATTTTTCTACCTTCCTTAGTTTCCCTATCTTTTACAAATTTCCAAGCCTGTTTTGGCTCCTGATATACATACACAATTTGAATCACTCGATTCTTATCGAGGGAACGTTTGATATTTTCTCTTGCCCTACCTAGATTTGAAAGAGTCCCATCGAAAATAAAACTTTGCTTGTTTTTAAGAGCGAGGTCATGGATCTTATCTGCAATTATTGAAGCGGATCCGATAAATAAATGTGAATTATCGCCTTTATAATCTTCAAAAACTGGTCGTAATTCATCAATGTCGATTCGTAATGCCAAATGACCATCCTCGGTTAATTCTTCTATAAGCTTTTTAGATGATTCAGTTTTACCAGCCCCAGGAGATCCTGCCATAAATACAGATACTGGAAATTCCTCGGGTGGAAAAATTTCTGGGTTTGTTTTCTCTTTTGCAATTTTAATCTTGTTTTTTCGAGCAAAATCCTCTGCCCTTTTTTTGATTTCTTCTTCATTTGTGGTCACCCAAAAGTAATACCACCATGAGATGATTCAAAAATGAAGATAAACTGAAATTTATTTCATATTTAAAATAGTACAGATTAAATCTTTATGAATTACTTATCCCCAACCTATCCTCCAGAATTTTCGTCCTCTTATCCTTAATTGTATTCACCTTCACTTTAGTAAAATCATTTACAGCCAACTTCCTCCCCAATCTCTTTTCCAAACATTTAATACAAAGCTTGCCTTTCACCTTAGGATTAGCTTTCTTCCATACCCTTGAATAAACCATGTAATATTCATAGAAAGTATCCTTACCGCAATCCATACATTCAAAGCCTTTGTGGGATTTCATAGTTTTATCCATTAAGCCACTTTCCTTTTAAAAATTCTGTAAAATCAACCATTTCCTTTTGTCTTGCTTGAAGTAACGGTTCTAATTCTTCAGTTGTTCTTACAACAGCCAGCCTGCTCTTTATTCCCTTATTACCACTATCATTCCCAGCTTCAATATAAAAACTTTGCGGACCACTGCTAAATTGGACTCTAGATTCAATAGGAGTATCTCTGCCAGAATTAAATTCATCAATTAGTGCTTTCGCCCGATTTGCATCTTCAAGTAACAAATCTTTCCATGCAGTATATTCAAGTATTTCAACATCAGAAATTCCAGGGTCAATTTCTTTCCATTGCTCATCGGTTGGGTCTCTGTGTAAGTCTTCTAATTTGACTCCGTATTTTTCGGCTATTATTTCATAGGCCAATTGTTCTCCTTCCCATTTCCATTTAGGCTCATCCGTATGCGAAATACGAACCCAAGGCGTAGGCTCTCCCCAATCGAGGTGACCCTCGCAGGATTGTTCGGTCATAAAACCAAGCAGATTAAGTGCCGCACAAGCTTCTATAATTCCAGGTTCGATTCCTTTTCCCATTCCATCGGCAACAGTTTTCAGCTCTTCAAGTTTTTCATGAAATTGTTGAGCTTTTTCAAACTGTTGGTTGGGTAATTCGTGCATATTATTATTGTATTTTATTTATCAAACTCCCGCCACCCACGCCTTCGAAGGTACAAATCACCTTTTTCAGTCTTTTCAATATAAATCGTTATCCCTCAACCCATCAAACCCCTCCACTCCTCATAATTTTCCCTTACAAT
>JBAXRA010000079.1:0-2122 GCA_037131455.1 bacterium
TCTGTGTAATTCTGACTTCGTGCCAATAAGGCTCGATGATATGCACTTGACGAATATTTTCCAAAGAAATACCTTCTGCACCAGCGGGAGAGAACATCATAATTTTTATTAATTTGCCGTGTAAATTTTCTGGGTCGGTTTCAGTTTTAATTGCTTTTTTTCTGTCTTCTCTGTTTATTCCATTATGAAATTCACCATATCCATGGAATGGTTTTGCATTTTTTGAATTGTAAGAAGAAAATCCAAAATATTTTAAATAAACTTTCAGCATATCAATACCTTCCATCAATACATAGTTAGAATAAATAAGCACTGGTCCAGCAGATTTTATAGTATTAAATATTACATTTATAAATTACTTCACCGTTGGGTTCCCAGGATTTTTAATTTTCTATTGGATTATTCGACCAGTTCATCAACATGTGTTTAAACCCAAAAAAGATTTTTTGAAAAGGGTATTGCCATTTGCTTTTGTTTCGGCCATCTTTCAGGCTGTTGTAGTGATTTTCGCTTTCTGGATTGATGTGATGGATATAGGTGTTCGTTATCCACAGGCACAGGTGGGAACCAGTACCGTGCTGCTCTGCTTTATTATTCTTGGATTTCTCTTCTTTATTTTTACCCCTCGAGTGTACAGCGGTCTCACCACTGCTCTACAAAGATGGCAGTTTGTATTGTTGGCCACTCTGGAAACTATATTTCTTGTTGTGCTCTTGAATATTTTTATAGTGAAAGACTTTTTTAATATAAAAAATTTTTCAGCGCACACTCTGTATGTGCTGTCATCCGTTATTATAGTCTACGCTATCATTCAGTACTTCCTTGCTAAGAAGTTTTCAAAATTAGCCAACAGATAAGAGTATCTTTATCGTATATCTCCACCCCATTCGGAACTAGCAGACTTATTTAAGAAAAGAGTGTAGATGAAGTTCATGAACCACTGTGAAAGAAGCTTTGGCCAGCCAATTGCATGCGCACGTCTACCTGTGTGATAAGAAGTTAATGATGGATCAGCTCTTGTGCTGTACAGCTTTGAGATGCGACGAAATAAATCGTAATCTTCACCCGCAGCAAATGCTTCGTTGAAGCCGTTAACTTTGTTAAAAATGTCTCGTTTGACCATTTGAAATTCACCAGTTGAAGCACCAATGCCGCATACATTATTGTAAAAACGGTTCATCCAATTCATCATTCCGAAAACAATTTTATCTCCGATAGTTTCGAATTCTTTTAATACTTTTATGTTTACCGTCAGGGCTCCTAATTTGGGATCCTTTTTAAATTCCGAAATGGCTTTAGTAAAGAAAGCGTCTGGATTTTCTACTGAAGTGTCAGCATCCATGAAAACCAAGTAGTCACCAGTAGCAATCTTTGCCCCGTCATTTTTTCCTTGGCTAATATTTTGGCGCTTTTCTTTTCCAGAATAAATGAGCATTTTGTCCGTGTACTTTTTGATAATCTCGATTGTTCCATCTGTACTGTTTCCATCGGAAACAATAATCTCTTTCGGACCGGTGTATTTTAAGATTTTTTCTAGGGTTGTCGCAATAATCTTCTTTTCGTTTTTGGTCGGGATTATAAATGAAATCATCGGCTCAGAGCTTTAATATAATAGGGTTTAGTCTATCAGTTTTTAGACAAATTACTACCTACAATTCCTTTTTGGCCTACCTTGCGATACACTTTGTATGTATTTCAGTAAAAATGTGAAATGCATATATACACTATGTCAGAGATACCCAAGGTTCTTACTCACCAGAAATATGCATATTTTCCTTCACTGGACATTCTTCGTTTTTTGGCATTCATGTTGGTATTTGTTTCTCACGCGTCGCTCTTTTTTGGTTATCAAAATAATTCTCCAAAGTGGAATGAGTTTCGGGAAGTTTTTTTGGCCCATGGAGATTTGGGGGTAACGTTCTTTTTTGTGCTCAGTGGATTTCTCATTACATATTTACTTATGAGTGAAAAAAATAAGAAAGGAGAAATAAATATCAAAAAGTTTTACATGCGCCGACTGCTCCGAATTTGGCCTGTGTATTTTTTTACACTTATAATCGCGGTCGGTGTTCTCCCATATTTTGTTAAATTGATTGGTGTAGGGAACTCGATGCCATTTGAT
>JBAXRA010000080.1:0-2102 GCA_037131455.1 bacterium
CAATAAGCTGCACCGCATTATCTACAAAGGGGCCCGGCTCAGCGGTTGACAGCCTGCCGCTAAGCACGTAATAAATGGCGTTCGCAAGTTCGCTTGTCATGTGGTGGCCGTAGCTCAGTTGGTTAGAGCATCGGATTGTGATTCCGAGGGTCGCGGGTTCAAGTCCCGTCAGCCACCCCATTTTTCATCTTCAAAACCAACCCCCAAACCTTTGAACCAAAAAATCCTATTTTGAAACGTAGAACTGGTATTCAAAATCAGGTGATTTCTACGTTTTGCCTCGCAATAGGGTGTTACCAAGGGGCTCTGTGTTAGGTGGCTCTAAATGAGATTTTTTAAATACTGATACTGACATCAAAGAGCTCCTTTATAACTATCCTGCTTTTTTATGAGATTGACAATCCGACTCAACTTTTTCTGGATGGCCTGTTGAAGCTCAACCGGATTTAACTTCAACTTAGTATCCCTTAATTTTTTTTCTTGTTCTAAAGTCAGTTGGCCACATTCTATCAAGCGCTGATATGGAGTTTTTGCCACGTCATATTTTCTTCGACATTTACTTCCAACCCGGTCCTTTTCAATCAACTTCATTTGAGGATAAAAATAATTGAACAGTAACGACCATTCGTTTTTATAAAGATCATTCATTAAATCTATAATCTCCAAAGACTCTACTCGATCATAGCCAAAAAGCTCTCTCACAAAGACATTGTTTTTTTGTTCAACATGGCATTGGTCGTTACTTCTTCCAGAGCGGCCTCTGGCGACGACCACTGGCTTATCAGTACGTTCTGCAAAAGCTTTAACCAGAGCATGGTTGATATATTCCGTTCCATTATCAAAATATAAATTTGTCATTGTTACCGGCAATATCAATTCCATTTCTTCTATGGTTTTTATGACCAGTTCTGCGTTCTTGCCATACGTCACACGAGCTTCAGTCCAGCCCGACAACAGCTCTGTCGTCGTCGAAGTATTTCCAAAAGTTCCCCAAATATGGTCCCCACAATGGACAACCGTATCAGTTTCAATGTGACCAATTTTTTCAACTTTAATGCTCTTATCTCGTAATGGAATTTTTTGTTTTATGTGAAACTTGATTGGCACCGTGGAAGTATTGTTCATCCGTCTTATCTGAGCCCTGGCTGGCTCTAAAACTCTATCAATGGTCGCCGCACTCATTCGCAGAATTTTCTTTTTTATCTCTTCTGATAGGTCAAAAAATATTATCCATTCCTTCAGAGCGGGCTTTAGTCTTTTGCCGCACATATAGCCCATGATCGGCCAAATCATTCGTAAAGTCTGATTATCAATATCAGTATAAAATTTTCGACGACCAGCCGCTGCCCGAGGAATTTTTTTCAGCGATTGATTTAAACACCTGATGACACTTTTTCTGTTCATTTTCTTCGACTTCAAAGGGAAAACCAACGGAGCTATTTTTTCGAGAAAAAAATCGAGATAACTGCCGCGAGTTTTTTTCGATCCCAAGGCTTGATACTCCGTTGCACAATTATAAATCAACTCATCCCTGAGGACCGCGTCCATACCTTCAACTCCTTTGAAAGTTATGGACCAAAGTTTAGTATTATTTTCGGTAACAGTAATTCTGAGGCAACCGAACTGGACCGCCTCAACTTGAGAACTTTTTAAATCATTTTCGGTAACATTAGTTGTGAGGCAATTCGTGGCCCGTTTTAAAATGGGAATATTTGAGAATTTTTTCTTTGGCTATTCTAATAATACAAAGATCGCGCAGCTTTTGATATAATGAAGTTTACAAAAATGACCGTGAAATAAAGGGCAGAAATTTCTCTTAAGCGTGAGAGTCGGCAAGGTTAACAGTCCGGGGGACTGTTAACGGGCTTATGGTAAATTTTATGGATGAGACAAATATAACGAATTCTCGAGTTTAAACACGAAGGCCAGAAGACTCGAGCGGAACGACGGCCACATGCTTTAGCTGTACAGCTAAAGCATGCCGTGGCCATTTTTGGGTTGGAAATATAAGAGCCAACATTCATAGGGTACGAAGGAAAGTAATAAATCGCGCAGTCCTCTTTTGGGACAAAAAGTCGTGCAGAAGTACTTCGGGTTCCCCC
>JBAXRA010000081.1:0-2068 GCA_037131455.1 bacterium
TGTGATTAGTACAAATAATTTTGCAGAATTAATTTCCATGATAAAGGCAGGGGAACTTTCGTCTCGCTCTGCGAAGGATATCTTGGTTATGATTTGGGATGGTGGAGATGAATCTCCTAAAAAACTTGCAGAACAGCATGGCATGATCCAAAAAAATGATCCAGAAGCACTTGAAAAAATGATTCGAGAGTTGATTGGAGCAAATCCTACAGTGGTAGCTGATTTCAAAGCTGGAAAACAAGCTGCTCTACAATTCTTCATTGGTCAGATTATGAAGGCTACAAAAGGTTCTGTGAATCCACAGGTGGCACAGGAGGCGGTGAAAAAGTTGCTGAGTGAGTAAGTGTGCAATTAAAGGGTTTTTAAGGTAAAATTACCTTATTAGTATTTAATATTACATACACAAATGATACGAGTAGCAATCAACGGAGCAGGACGAATCGGACGAGCATTTTTGAAATTAGCCATTACAAATCCAGGGATTGAAATTGTAGCGATTAACGATATCGGAGATATTAATAACATTGCATATTTGTTAAAGCACGACACGGTATACAAAGACAGCGGATTGGAAGTAAAAATTGATGGTGCTAATCTAGTGATTAATGGAAAAACTGTTGCTTACACTTCCGTCAAAGACCCGGCCACTTTGCCATGGGCAGCGATGAAAATTGATATTGTGGTTGAATCAACTGGACTGTTTGCAAGTTTTGAAAAAGCTCGCGCTCACATTACAGCGGGTGCTAAAAAGGTGGTGATCACAGGTCCGGTAAAAGAAGATCCAAAGGACGCTACAGAGGCAACAGTTTTGATGGTGTTGAACGAGGATGCACTACAGGGTGCAGTTGTGTCATCTAATGCATCGTGTACAACGAATGCAGGAAGCCCATTGATGGCGATTTTGGATGAAACAGTTGGAATCGAGAAGGCATTATTAAATACTGTGCACGCTTACACCGCAAGTCAGACAATTGTTGACGGTCCATCTAAAAAAGATTTCCGAGAGGGTCGTGCCGCGGCGCAAAATATTGTGCCGTCATCAACTGGTGCAGCGGTTGCAGTTACCAAAGTCCTTCCACAGCTTGCAGGATAATTCGATGGTATTTCAATCCGAGTCCCTGTGCCTGTTGGATCGATTGTAGACATTACTTTTATTTCAAAGCGCCCAACATCGGCTGAGGAAATTAACAGTATTCTTAAAAAAGCCGCACAAGATCCAAAGTGGGCTGGTATTTTCACAGTTACAGAAGAACCTCTTGTTTCAAGTGACATTGTCGGAAACCCACATGCATCAATTGGAGACTTGTCGTTCACAAGGGTTGTAGATGGAAACTTGGTAAAAGTTTTGACGTGGTATGACAATGAGATGGGGTATACACACACATTATTGCGACATGTTTTGACTGCGGGAAAGTCACTTTAAATCGGTGCAAAATGGTCGTCAAAATGGTATAATGTTGTTATGAAGAATGTCGATGAAATCAGTAAAGAACGAGCTAAAAAACTGTTTGGAAGCCAGGAAATTGAAAGTTTCGAGATAGCTACAGCAAAAGGATTGCAACAAATTCACGAATATTTATTTGGTGGTCTTTATGATTTTGCTGGACAAATCCGTGTTAAAGACATAAGCAAAGGCGGTTTCCGATTTGCTTCACATTTATATCTGAAAGAGAGTTTGGACAAGATCGGAGAAATGCCAGCTAATTCTTTTGAGCAGATAGTTGCAAAATATGTAGAAATGAACGTCGCTCATCCGTTTCTGGAAGGTAATGGTCGGAGCATGAGGATTTGGCTAGATTTGATTCTGAAAAAAAATCTCAAACAATGTGTTGATTGGTCGAATATTGATAAGGCTAATTATTTGAACGCTATGGATCGCAGCCCAGTGAACGATCTCGAAATTCGCGAGCTTTTGCGTACTGCCTTAACAGACAACATTGATGATCGTGAAGTTTTCATGAAGGGTGTAGAGCAGTCATATTATTATGAAGAAGTAGATTTCTATAAATAATTATGAAAATCTTCCTCGCAACAGACCACGCAGGATTCAATCACAAAGAAGCTTTAA
>JBAXRA010000082.1:0-1977 GCA_037131455.1 bacterium
TTTTCCTCTTCTTTTTTCTTGCTAATTATATCTAAAATATTATGCAAACTTTCTTGATCAAAGAAATCAATCACCACCTTGCCTCCCTTTTCTCTTTTTTCAATAAACACTCGTGTGCCAAGTGCATCATTCAATCTCGCAACCATAAGATCAATTTCCGGATCATTCATCCTCTCCTTCTTTCGAATACGATCAACTGCAATTCCACGTGCAATTGCTTCGGCTTCTCTTACATTTAATTTTTTAAACATTATTTCCTTAAACAAAGTTTCCTGTTCTTCTGGTCTTGTTGTAAGCATCAAAAGCGGTCGTGTATGCCCTTCTGAAATTTTTCCTTCAGATACTGCCGTCAACATGTGCTTTGGTAAAGTTAGAAGTCGCAAAGTATTCGTTACATATTCTCGACTCTTCCCCATTTTTTCTGCAATTTGAACGTGTTTCAAACCAAATTCTTCAGAAAGCCTCTGGAATGAATAGGCACGGTCAACGGCGTTTAAATCCTCTCTCTGTAAGTTTTCAATAATTGCTAATTCCAATTTAGTTCTAGAATCGTCCTCGTGCGCACGAATAATTGCTGGGATTTGTTGAATACCAGCAAGCTTTGAAGCGCGCAGTCTTCTTTCTCCTGAAATTAGTTCATACTCAACCGCCAAACCGCCATCTGGTTTTGTAATTTCTTTTCGAGTAACAACAAGAGGTTGCAAGAGTCCGTACATGCGAATCGAATCGGACAAATCTTTTAAAGTCGCTGGATCAAATTCTTTTCGGGGCTGATATGGGTTTGGTTTTATCTTCTCTACTTCGATCCAAAAAATTGAATTATTAAAATACGGAGTGGCCGGGCGATTGCTTTGCGGAATAGTTGTAGAATTATTTGGAATGAGTTGGTCTCCCATGGTGGAAATATTCTAGCATATTTTTTTGAGAAAAAGAAAAAGCGGAAGGACCTGGTGGCATTACGCCGGCCCTTCCGCTTTGTGGATCATTCGCTCAGAATTTGACTTGAGCGTTAGTCGAGGATGGTTCAAGCGAGACCTTCTCATCCTTCGGCGCCGTTCTTTCTCCGAACTGCGGAGTTGTCCACGGAGCATATTCAGGCTCATAGTTCATGAGCAGGTATCCTGCCAGGACTACCAACAGGGCGAGGGTGAGGAAGACCCAGCGCTTGCGGATGATCTTCCGACTGGTTCCAATCTGTTCCATACAGGGATGGTAGTGTCTGAGTTTCATGGGGTGGTGATTGTGTAGGTGGTGGTTTTCTAACTTCCAAAGAACGATACTGGATTATCCAGCAATGCCCCATTTTTAGGGCATAGCAGATATTATGCCACTTCTGTATAAAAGCGCAACCACATTGAACTCCCACACATTTCATAGTATATTATCTCCGCAACACATGCCGTGGTGGCGGAATGGTAGACGCACACGACTCAAAATCGTGCGGGGGTAACCCTGTGAGAGTTCGAGTCTCTCCCGCGGCACAAGTGAAGGACATTATTGTAATCATCGGGCCAACAACTAGCGGAAAGACTGCTTTATCGATTAAGCTTGCCAAAAAACATAATGGCGAGGTAATTTCGGCTGATTCAAGGCAGGTGTATAAATATATAAATCTAGCTAGCGGTAAAGTTACTAAAAAAGAAATGGGTCGGATTAAGCATCACCTACTTGATGTTGTAGATCCTAATAAAGTTTTTACTGTAAATGATTTTAAGAATAAAGCGTTTACAGTAATTGAAGAAATTATTAGTAAGGGAAAAACCCCGATCATTTGTGGGGGCACAGGATTTTATATTGATGCACTTTTGCATGATAGCCAGTTTCCAGAGGTTGAACCTGATTTGAAATTAAGAAAATCTCTTGAGAAAAAACCTGTTGAGGAGCTTTTTTTAATGTTAGGAAAACTTGATAGTAATCGTGCCGAAAATATCGACAAAAATAATCCAGTGAGACTAATCCGTGCTATCGAAATTGCAA
>JBAXRA010000083.1:0-1965 GCA_037131455.1 bacterium
ATTCTATATCAACTGAGGGAGTTTTTTTATCATTTGAAACAGCTACATACTGAAAAATTTTTAATACTGGGAATTCAATATCGTTATTTTTACAATCTTCAATTACTTGATTTATATCTTCTAAATTATCTAAATTATAATTATATCCAATATCATTTAATTTTTTTTTACAATCCTGGATTAGATGTGTATGTGATTTAAATCTAAATCCTCTAGCAATAGATTGATCTATTTCAGCGTAGTTATAATGTGGTGTTATTATGTGTTCTTCTAGAATATTTTTAAACGAATATCCCTCGGATATAGATCTTGATCCAAGTACAACACTTATATATTCTCCATGTCTATCATATAAAATACTTGGTCTGAATATTACATACTTTAAATCTGTGGAATTTTTTATTAATTGCTCTGCTTCGTACTTACTCTCTTCGTACGGGTTATTAAAATATTTCGGTTTTAGGTTAAATTCCTCCATTGATGTCCCTGAGCCCCTTCCATGCACATAAGCCGTACTTGTGTGATATAAAGTTGTATTAAACTTTTTAGCCACTTTGATTATTGTTGAAGTGCTATTTTTATTTGCAGCAAAAACCTGATTTCTATCGGAGTCTTTAAAGCTTAAGTTTGCAGCTAGGTGCCAAATACCATCCAACTTGCTCGATATGCTAACTATTTTGTTTATTAAATCATTTGAATCTATGACCTCAAGATCTACCTCTAATGTCTCTGTTAGATTGGCATCATAAGATTTATATTGTTCACGTATCCTATTCTGGTAGTTTTCACCCCTTTTCTGTCGACCAACAAAAATTACCCTATTACCACTCTCTAAAATTTTCTTTGCAAGCTGAGAGCCCATAAAGCCTGTTCCTCCGGTTATTAAGTAAGTTTTGTTCATTTTTTAATAGGCGCAATGTGTTATTTAGAATACTGCATGATTACGCTATTAATATTATAATATTAATAGCCAGTATGCTAGCTCGGCTATCGTGTCTATTTAGAACAAGTTCATTTTGTTGATTTTGATTATAAAACCTGTGTATAGTTTTCATTTTTTTCATTAATAATTCATGTATTTTTTTTAAAATTTAATTTAGTAAAATAAATGGACAATATAAACACCCTACTTTGTATAATAATTTTGGTAGACCTTATGTTGGTGGTCATTTCTCTATCAGGCCAAGTAAGAAACGCTGATGAAAATTTTAGTTACCTTGTTTATCTATTCAATGTGCTAAGTATTGTGTGGTGGGTGGGCAGTATGATTTTAAATCGTACATCAGAGGGAATAGAGGTTTTGAGTACCACTAAGCATTTATATATTTCGGCTACTGTGATAGCAAGTAGTTTCTACTATTTTAGTTTAATACTTCATGAACCTCACAAAAAGTACATAAAAGATCTCCTTGGGCTAGTATTTCTAAATATAGTTATTATTGTCTTAGTAATTTTTGGGCAAGGTGTTATTCATTCTGCAGACAAGGGGTTGAGTGGAGAGATCTATATTCATTTTGGGCAATACTACTTACTTTACGTACTCTATATCCTTATATTATTTAGCACTAGTTTTGCGAGACTCTATTCTAAGTATAGAAATCTTAAAGAGGATCGTCATAGAGGACAGGTCTTTTGGCTATTTCTAGGTTACACAGTATCTGGGGTGGTTTCCTTTGTGGCAGATATAATCATACCCTATACTTACGGCTCTAAATATTGCTGGGTCGGCCCGGTTTCCACTATATTTCTGGCAACTTCTATAACTTACGCAGTCACCCGGCATAAATTATTTAATGTAAAAGTCTTAGCCACAGAAATCTTTGTCCTCTTGTTATGGATCTTTACTCTAGTAAAAATCTCTGCTTTTGAGCAACAAGGAAACCCTTTAACTTCAGTAATCTTTCTATTGATTTCCCTCACCATCGGCATCCTCCTCATCAAATCCGTCAAAAAACAAGCCGAGCA
>JBAXRA010000084.1:0-1947 GCA_037131455.1 bacterium
CCTTTCACGGCGGAAGATATTGCAAAACTTAATAATTTAATTAATAATCCCCAGACTCCTTCCGACACAACGGGGAGCGGGGAAGACCTTAGTCCTTACCTAGCAAAACCAGCAGGAACAATTGCTCCTAGCATGCACAGTACAGTAAATACTCCGAACCCTGACAACAACACAGAAAAAAAAATACTAGACAATGTCCCAACCGACGATAACGGTTGTGCCTGGTGGAGCCCTGGAACATGGTTACCCTGTGGAATCATGAAGATTGGACAATTTGTACTATGGTTAATGTCTTTGGTTTTATGGTTTGCCGCAATGTTATTTGATCTATCAGTCAACTACAGTTTGAACATGGCCAAACTATTGAAGGAACTTCCTATAGTAAATGTGGGCTGGAATATATTGAGAGACATCACAAATCTCGGTTACATATTCATACTACTGTATGTTGCTTTAAATATGATACTGGGAACTTCGACATATAAAGACAAGAGTATTATTGCCCAGATTATAGTGACTGCAGTTTTGGTAAACTTTAGCCTTTTTGGTGCAAAGGTGGTTGTCGACGCGAGTAACATAGTTGCCATACAGTTTTACAACCTCATTACTCCAGCCAATGGCAGCAACACCAGTGCCCCGACAGGAATAACTGAACAATTCATGCAAGTGGTAAATTTACAGAGTGTTTATTCTACCTCTCAGGATAAGTATTCTAATGCCTCTCTTTTAACGAATGCAGGCGCTGGAACAAGCCTAAGCAACGGTTCAGTAACAGGCACTGTTACAAGCGGTGGGGCAGCGCCATATTGGAGACTCGCATTATTAGCCTTTGTTGGTTCAGTATTTATCCTAGGAACATCAGTTGTATTTTTTGCTGGTGCTTTTATGTTTCTAAGCAGAACGCTCACCCTGATGTTCTTGTTAATGTTCTCTTCAATTGCTTTTGCTTCGAGAGCGCTACCAGAGACCGAGAAACACTTTAAAAATTGGCTACACAAACTTATAGATAACTGTATATTTGCACCTGTTTTCGTTGGGCTTTTATATATATTAATAAAAGCGATGAAGGGGGTTGGGGGTACTAGTATAAACTTTGGAGCAATGATCTTGAATGGACAAAGTATCAGCGGGTTAGTTAGTTTCTGTATGATTATGGGAGCGTTAGTCGGAGTCTTGTTAATATCAAAAAGTCTTGGTGTGAAGGGTGCTGACTTTGCACATAGTTTTATGGACAAGAGATTTGGAATGGGGAATTGGTTTGGAACAAAAGGAATGGCAACAAGAACACTCGGGCAAGCTGCAACAAAAATTGCAGAGTCAGAGGCCATGAGGTCAGCATCAAGGTTTATTCCAATACCAGGAACAGAGAAATTTCTAGGCAGTGTTGGGAAGCTGACAGGGTACCAAGATGTGCGCGATAGAAAGACTGCGGCACTTAAAGAAAAGGATGCATATCTTTCTGGTGTTTCTCCACAGGGCAGATGGGAGAGTGATGCGGCTTATAAGACAAGAAAGAAGGCAGCAAAAGGCAGAGGACTTCGAGGGGTCGGGCTTGATTCTTCTGGTAATCCTGTTACAGGGGTTGGAGCCGGTGTTGATGCGGTAAAAACATTCTTTGGTGGAACCGCCTATTCTGGTTATCAAAGAGGTAAAGCAAAACAAGCAAAAGCAAGCGCTGCAAGTGAAGAGCGTAAAGACAAAAACCGTCTAAGTAACGCAAAGGGAGTAGGGAAGGTCCTAGGATTAGAAATGCGAAAAGAAGATCCATTAAACCCAGGAAATTACTTAGAAAAAATCGATCCTGTAAAAGAAAAGTTAGCAATTGACATGTTGGATGCAATTACTGACGGAGAAGATCTTACCCTCTCAACAGACTTAACAACTCGGGAGACGGCATACAGATTTGGCAAAGTAAAGGTGCCAGATTCATCGCAAATAGTGCAGGCA
>JBAXRA010000085.1:0-1923 GCA_037131455.1 bacterium
AGATAATGAAATCACCCTTAATCAATTTTATAGTAAAGGGTGGAAATTATCTATTCGAAACAATAAACATTATTTTAAGAATGAAATAATGGATACTATTTATCAAACCTTGTTTTCTCCTGAAATAAAAAGATCAAATGATGAAGTAAGTCCATACGAGAACAAGTGGATAATTTCTGCTAATTCAATAACAAAAAACCAAGATAATTACTATGTAAAGAATGGTGATGATACATTGAGTGCTAACTTATTGTTATATTATCAGCCTCAGTTATTTTTATATATAGGTTTCGCAATATCTGCTGTCTTTATAATTATAGCACTACTAATTTTGTTGATTAAAACTAGCATACATCTTAAGTATTTCAGTTCTAGATAGTGATGTTTGATATATTCTAGTTTCTCCAACCTCTCCCTTTAGTTGTCTTTTAGAATCCCATGCATTTTTTCCAATGTTAATATCAAAACCGCTAACCATATCAATTTGATTAACCTCTCTACTTTCTTTAATTTTTCCATTAACATACAAACTTAAACTTTCCCCATCAAAGGTAAGGGTTACGAAATACCACTTTCCTTTTTCATTTTTTGAAATGAGATCAATGTTTGAACCATTTCCCATGCCCATAGTTCCAACAATTGAATTGTTCTCCTGGCGAATTTGAAAACCCTTCGCATTTCCTCCATAATTTCCTAGAACAATAGTATTAGAATTACTATCAGGATCTACTAAAAAATAAGTTGCGACAGTAAACCTTTTGAGTTGGTTTATTTGTTCAGACTTTATTTTGACATAATCAAGATTGGCGGAGAACTTTATAAATGATTTGTTGGAGGGTGAATTTAAATTAAAAATTGGATCATTGAAAATAATTCCGTTGTTTGAATTGCCACTTAAATCTTTTAAAACTTTCCCTCTTTCTTTTATCGGCCAATATCCAATTAACCCGACAGCATCGCTCCATACAAATAAATTTTTACCCACTTCGTATCTAATACTATCCACCCCTCCATCATTCTGAGCTTTACTCTTTAATAGATTCTTACTATCTAAAACCCCTGTAAACACATACTCATTTGTCGAACTCGCAACATAAGCATAATAATTAAGTGTTTCAGGATTATTTGTCGGATCAATAGGAAGTTGTTTGATTTTCTCTGAGAGTTTTACAGGTATCCATCCTGTGCCATCAGTTTTATGCAAGGTAGAGGTTGCAACGCAGTGATACTGCCAGCCCTCTGGAACAGAGGGTAAATCAAGATTTGCACAATTAGAATTATCGGAAGGGATAGAAATATAGATAGTATTATTGTTTCCAATAAATTGGGTGCTAGAAGCAGCGATCATATCTTTCATCATTCCACTTAAAGTATCCAAATCTTTTATTCTCTGCTCATCTTGTTTTTGTAGTGACAATTCCTTTATGTAAGGTTTGCCGTATTGAATATACAGGGAAGCAATAATAGCAATTATTCCGATAAGGATAAGTGTTTTTAGGATGGTCTCTTTTTGAGGTCTAGGCATCATTTTCATGGGATTAATATAGCAGAAAGCTATAAATTACGCTATAATCTTTCCATGTTGAAAAGGGGGCTACATTTTTTACGACAATACTTTTTAGAGGGGGTTTTACTACTTCTTGTTGGAATTTTTATATTTGTACAACAGCTAGAAGTCCTTTATGTGGTCAATGTTTTACTTGGTTATGTTCTCATCGTTCTACTACTTAATAAGACCTTTCTATATAAGGGAATTAGAAAAGGATTGGGTGATATTAAAAAAGAACGTTGGTATTGGTTGATCATTTTAATAATTGTCACATTACTATTTATTTGGCAATTTAGTTTTGAATCTATTATTTTTTTGACTCTTTTTGTAGCTTTCTCTTTTTATGGATGGGATAGTAGGATAATAGCTACTGG
>JBAXRA010000086.1:0-1907 GCA_037131455.1 bacterium
ACCGCATTGGACGAACTGGACGAGGAGACAAGAAAGGAACTGCGCTGACATTCGTAGAGTAATCACAAAACATCTTTAATCTTGAAGTCAAACCCATTTTGGTATATATTTAAAACCTAAATGGCTTCGGCCCGACTCTATCGTAAGATAGAGGAATAAAATCAGAAAAACTCAAGGTAGTAATGCCTTGAGTTTTTCTATTAGTGCCCTGAAATTTATTTCATCTAAATCCCCAATTTTTCGACTAAGGCGTCGGGCATCTATCAACTTAATTTGTGACAGGATAGCGACACTGGTGGTATTTGAATCAAATGGAAACTCAAAATAGTATTTCCCTCGACGTTTGGTTCTAGATAGCGGAATCGCCCAGAAGACTTCATTGTTAAATTTCTTAATAATAACAATCGGTCTTTGAAAATCCTCCCCTTTCCCATCCTGTTCAAAACCCACATTTAATCCTAGAAAACAAAACCATATCTCCCTCTGATGAAAAAACGGAATTTGTACCTTTTCATTAATAATAATTTTCTTGGTATTCCAAATATTAAAATCTTTCATTATCTAATCCTGACAAATGCAGATTAAATTAAAATGAAGAAAATATAAATACCCGTATTTGTGCGCGAGAGAAGACTCGAACTTCCACGCCCGTAAGGGCGCTACCACCTCAAGGTAGTGCGTCTACCAATTTCGCCACCCGCGCATGTTCCGTACTATACCAAAATAAAAAAACCTTTCCAGTTTCGGAAAGGTTTTTTTATTTATTATTTAACTTCTACCGCTTCTGCTTCTACCACCTCGTCTACAATTCCCGCTCGTGCCTTGATTAGTTCTGTCTTCATTCTCTTTGAGATTTCCTTAGCGGCCTTGTCTCGGATGAAGTATAGTTTCGATCGTCTAGTCTTTGATCGTCGCAATACCTCGATCTTGTCGATCATTGGTGAGTGTAGAGGGAAAATTCTTTCTACTCCCCATCCATTTGATGATTTTCGTACTGTAAAAGTAGCACCTGCCTCTGCACCGTGCTTTCGTGATAATACAAGACCTTCGAAGATCTGGATTCGAGTCTTGCCTTTTTCCTGAATTTTCTGGTGCACCTTTACTGTGTCTCCAGCCTTCATATCAAGGGCTTTTCGCTCTTTTGTGTTGTTTTTTGCTAGTGTGATTGCCATGGGAAGATAATATAGCAGAGGATTAGGGGGATTGCAAGAGGGTTTAAAGTCATACTTCTATTGAGGAGGAGTAGGTCGTTCCGGGTCGCCCATTGTCAAAAAGTTGTCAAAAAAGATTAAAAGTGTTTAGTCATAAGTTTAAATTCTGACAACTTTTTGACAATGGGCTAGTCCAACAACACCTTCCCGGTCACCCGTTGACAATTAATTGAGAAAATTCACATCCTCTAGAAGGACAAAATATGAAAACTATCATTAATTGTCAATGGGCGAGAGAAAGTTACATCAATAAAGCAAATTATGTATACTTGTAGATATGAATATTAAAAAAGCATGGTTTTTTATAATAGATTTTTTAGTCGCATTTTTGTTATATATTTACATCACTTTAGAAATAACTTATTGCAAAGTATTCACCTCAAACTTATACGTGGCTATGCATGGAGATGATTTTTGTTGGACAATTTATTTTAAAACTTTCATCATTTGGTTGGTATTTACAATTTTACTTGGAAACACATATTATTTGCTTAAAAATAATAATCAAGCTGGAAACTTTAATCCATCAATTAGGAGGGAGGGATTTGTTTTTATTATATTAATGCTTTCATTGTTCGTATACATTATACTTATTACCGCACAATCGTACGTAAAATGAAGGTTAATTAATATCAAAGGTTTTAACCGCCCTCTCAAAATCCTCCGGATATGGCGCCTCGATCTTGATTAAACCGC
>JBAXRA010000087.1:0-1859 GCA_037131455.1 bacterium
GATTTTGGTTTTTGTGTCTCCAAAAAAGAAGTTAGAGCAGAGTATATTCTACGGCGAGCCTTGTTACGAAGAGCGGCTGTGGAAAAAGGTTTTTTTGGAGACACAGCTGAGATCTTAAAACCCTGCGCAATCTCTAATGTGTGGTTTTTTATGAATTTAACCACAAAAAAATCAGAAAAGAGTGGCTTTCCTTTGATCATAACCTCTTCTATTTCAACAGAAGTTAGTCTTTGTTTTTTTGGCAACATAGTACAAAACCCTTATACAGAAAGCTTCTTTCGTCCCTTTCGACGTCTAGCCTTTAGAACGCGCTTGCCTCCGTGAGTTTTAGATCGAACAAGAAACCCGTGAGTGGTTGCTCTTTTTCGCTTTGATGGATTATATGTTTGAGACATGATGGGGAGAGTATATACTATTTATCCGATTTGGCAAAATTATATGTTGAAATGAGGTTATCCACCCCGTCCACACCTTATCAACATGTTTATAAACTTTCCACAAGTTCCAAAGAGTTTGTGAACAGCTATAATAGCAACCACTATGAACACACAGAAAATTTGGGATACAGCTTTGGTTCAAGTTGAACTCGAAGTCTCGCGCCCGAACTTCACCACGTGGTTCAAAGATACTTTTATATCCAAAATTGAGGACGGTGTAGTGTTTCTTGCGGTTCCTAACACTTTTGTTAAAGATTGGCTCCAGACCAAGTACCATAAGGTTATTTTGCAATCTTTACGTAATATAGAGGAAAACGTTAGGTCTTTAGAGTATTCAATAGGACAAGCTGAGAAGAAAAAGTCTGATAAAACACCTCAGCCAGGACCCACAAAAGAACTTCCTTTGGACAATCTTGTTATTAATCCTGAAGACAACCTTAATCCACGCTATACTTTCGAAACTTTTGTGGTTGGGCCCTTTAACGAACTGGCGCATGCGGCTTCCCAGGCAATTTTAAAGAAGCCAGTGGCTTATAACCCGCTCTTTTTCCACGGAAATACCGGCTTGGGAAAAACCCACCTTATGCAGGCGGTAGGGAACTACTTTAAAAACCACAACAAAGAGAAGAGGGTACACTACGTAACCTCAGAAAAGTTCACGGTGGACTATGTAAATGCTGTGCAGGCCAACAAAGTTAACAATTTTAAGGAAAAGTACCGAAAATACGATGTTTTTATAATGGATGATATCCAATTTCTTTCTAATAAGGAAAAGACCCAGGAAGAATTGTTTCATCTGTTCAACTATTTATATGACAGCAATAAACAGATTATCTTTTCTTCTGATATGCACCCCAATTACCTCCAAAACCTCGAGGATCGTTTAAAATCAAGATTTATGCAGGGAATGATCATTGATATTTCTCCTGTTGACCAAGAGTCTCGTATTGCCATCCTGAAGACCAAAGCTCTGCATGGAAATTTTAACTTACCTCACGAAACAGCTGACTTCCTTGCCACAACAGTACACGGCAGCATTCGAGAACTAGAAGGGATCTTAAACAATATTATTTGTCAGTCCCAGTTAAAGAACCGGGACTTAACACTGTTGGAAATTAAGAATCTTACCAAAAATACCACAAAACCTCAGAAAAATGTCTCTGCTAAGGATGTTATAAAGGCCGTTTCTGCTTACTACAACATAGAAGAAGAGATTATTTACAGCAAAACTCGCCGCCAAGAGATAGTTAAACCCAGACAAGTGGCCATGTATCTTCTCCGTGAAGAATTTAACCACTCTTTCCCGTCAATTGGACAAAAAATGGGAGGAAGAGACCATACAACCATCATTCACTCGTGTGAAAAGATTAGAAACGAATTGAAAAACAACAGTGAACTGGCCGGAGAAATAAACCAGAAAAA
>JBAXRA010000088.1:0-1846 GCA_037131455.1 bacterium
CTCTGTTTTGTTAAATGAATGAACTAAATCATTTTGAAAACTAACAGCTTTACCATTTTCATCAAATTTTAAAAAATTAGACAGAATATGAACATTTTCCGTATTCAAGTTTAAAGATTTTAGTTGGATATTTATCACATCTCCAATGGCCGCTGAAAAAATAATTAAAGGAATATTTTCTTGAGAGAGTATTTTTAGAAATACAGGAGCACCTTCACGTAGGGTAATCTGCCCCTCCTCTAATGATTTTGAAATCATGTTAGTGGTTACTCCGTACTTAACCATTAATTCCAAGTGTTTATGAAACCATTCAGATACTTGCTCTGATTTAAAACTTTGATCAAGCGAGCTGTCGATCTCTATTGGGTGATAGTGATTGTAAAGTTCGTTTCTCGCTTTTGTGTATTCGTCACCTAATTTGTTAACAAAAATTGCCCAAGATGTGGCGACTGTGTTTCCACCACCCGAGTTTCCAGTGAGTGTTCTGTCATAGTCGGAAATTACGTGAAGTTTACTTGGTCCGTCGGCTTTTATTTTCTGTATTTTTGAGTCAAATGAGGTTTGGTTTGGGATGTGGAAGTTTTGCATGGGGTAAGTTTAGCATCTTTGTGATGGAGGGGGGGTATAGAAGGGGGATGGGGTACGGATCACAGGTGCAGTCTAGTGGATGATGCTCCCTGTTTGTTCACCCAGTAGGTGATTCTGCTGAATCAAGAGCGAAGCGATTGAATACAAACAGCAGTCCGTCTTGCGGGTTAGAACCTGTTTTGTGGGGTAGATGACACCTTTTTCTGTTACCCTGTTACTGTGTTACCTTTTTATTTCAGCACGCATTATTTGCAATTGTTCCAAAATCTCTTTTGCTGAAAAATTATCAGTTTCAGATTCCGTTCTCATTCTTCCTAGAACTCTGAAAGAGCCTTTTCCAAAAGTTTTTTCGACAAGTTTGCCAATACCCAAGAGGTGTCCAGTGAAGTGTGCCTTTAAAAATTCTTTTTCAACATCATTTGGGGATTTATAAGTGTCAGTAAATTGTTCTGTTATTTGTTCAAGTACGTATCTGAAAACCCCTCTATATTTTTCGTAGCCTCCTAAAACGAATCTTTTTCCATCCTTGCTTACCCAGTGTATTTCCTCAACAGGTTCGTCTTCCTGGTGTGCAAGGTCAACCCTAAGTTTTTTTGCTACATCGCTATTCATCCACTTTACATCTTCTGCAAAAACTTTATGTGACTTCAGGTTGGTAAGCATTCTCTTTTCCTGTGAAGATACTAAAGCCTCATCCATACCTTTAAAGTATGTATAGTAAAGACCCTCATCGGTATCTTTTTGAAGAGCTTTAATCTTCATTCCCCCACGATAAGAGGTCATTTCTTCTCTGCCGTCCTCTTTTACATTTACTTCTAATGAAAGGTGCCCTTTGATGTGTAACATTTCGTGGAAGATTATAACGGCTATTTCAGTGGCACTTTTCATTCGCATTTTTTCTGCGCTTAGATAAATAGATTGACTTATTGTATCTGAATCAGCCTCTAAATCTTTATTGTCCGCTTTAGCAAAAAAGTGAGATTCACGGTCAAGAAATACATCATCAGGAAGGATGTGAACATTCTCATCTGGTACATCAATAGGATTAATACCTAATTCAATCATTAATCGATTGCTTTCTTCATTGGCGAAACTGATTATTTCCAACACGCTTTCATTTTTTTTGTATTCAAGCTTTTGAATTTTTTCTTTAGTATAATCAGTCATACCCATAAACTGATCTTTTCCACCAGATGCTGCCAGCCCATCTTTAACTGCTTGTTTTCTTTCATCGTCCACATTTCCGACTACCCTGTAA
>JBAXRA010000089.1:0-1821 GCA_037131455.1 bacterium
AGAGTGATGTCTTCGAGGTTTCCGATTGGGGTTGCTACGACGTAGAGGGTGCCTTTCATGATTTAGTTTGAACCACCCAATATAATTGAAAATTCAAGTTTATTACGACTACCAAGACCAGAAGCATCTTCATCCTTAAATACTATTTTCATTGGGGTACCGTAAGGTAGGCCTATTCCTCCGTTATTAAAATTAAGGGTTGTAGAAAATGCAAATAGATCAAGAGCTGTATCTGTTATTCTCACGGGAGCAGCCAAGCCAACAGTTTTCCATCCCTGATTATTATAATTGTAATAGAGTTGGGCACTTCCAATCTGACCTTCAAAGATACTCCAACTGCAACTGTCATCTTTAAATTTGTCGTATCTATTGATGGTGCCTGAAATACTTATTGGAAAGCTAACCCTCGCATTCTCCGTAATAGATGTCACTTTAGGGCCACATTGTTTTGGAGTACCTTGAATAGTTACATTACTTGTATCCACTGGAGATATTTTTACAAATGTAGAACCATTCCATTGATATGTATCTGTAATATACCCGGGTCCACTTTTATAAGTAGATGTAATTTGCTTTTTTGTCGGATTAATACTTGTTAGGACAAATTGCGTAAGTACTTGATTTTTTTCAAGAGCATTATTTGATGAATTGAGAAGATAAAAATCGTAAAAATAATTCAAACCTCCGTAACCAGTCGTCTCCAAAACCCCAACATCATTACGACCATCAAAATTTAAGTCTTTGTCTATAATGAAAGGAGACACATTGTTGGAAGGTAAAAAATTTAAAGCGCCAACCCCTTCTTTACTCAGAGTTAAGGTTTGAGTTATTTTACCGTTATTTACTAACGATAATGTATTTCCTGAAACAGAATAGCTGACATTGTTTTTTGAAGGGATGTAATTAGTTATCTCCTTAGTAGTTACCTTGCCGTCTATTTTTGTAACTGTGAAAATACGCTCATCACTTCCACTTGACCCAAAATTTCCAGCAATATAGACATTAGCTTTAGTGTGATTTGAATCAACATAATCATACTTATAGAGCCAGAATGCTTCTAGACTTTTGCCCATCTGTGTAGAAATTATTCCATTCTTGTTTAAATATACTACACCTTTAGACATACAATCATGACAATAGAATTGACCAAAAACCACATTTGCTAAAGGTGCTTTCTCTCCACCAAAATTTGCACTGATTTGATAAGTTGCCTTAAGGATATCATTTTCAGTTAATAAATTTGATTGACTCTGTGGCAAAGTATCCAAATTGGATACAGCTTGGTTTGTATTTTCAGATGTAGCTAGTAGCGGATTATCATTCGAAATGGTTCTAATACCAGCATTGATAGCTTGTTGCTGATTTTGTTGTGAATAAACATAAACCCCACCTCCAATAACCAAAACTGCGATAATTGCGATTAATAAGGGAACAATAAAACCTTTTTGATTTTTCATATATTACAAGTATATACCAATTAAGCTTTTTCAACAGAAATGTCAGTAAATACAATCGGCTCCTTCATTTCATTCAGAATTCTCGCAGGAGTTTGATGTAAGTCCCCTTCCTTAGCCACAGTAAGAGCCAATACTTCTGCCTTTTCAACCCCAGAAATATACACCAACGGAAAATCTATCAACTTCAAAAATGAAAAAGTTGTTGTTGTCCTTTCAAACTTTTTATCCTTCAAATCCACCGCCCAAATCTCTGGATTATTAAACTTCTCCTCAAAGTTCTCTGTCCCAGGAATCATGCCCGCAATATGTCCATCCTTCCCCACTCCAAAAAGTGCAATGATCTTTCCCTTCGGAAAATCTCGCT
>JBAXRA010000090.1:0-1800 GCA_037131455.1 bacterium
CGGTCCAAGAATGCGCGCTCGCTCGTTGCTGTAGCTATACCATCTTTATGTTCTATTCCTGTTGTATTACTTAATACATAATCTTTCATACGAACAAAAGTTATTTTTTGTCCTTCGATGTCTATCTCACGATTGATGTACGATGCGACAAATATATTTCCGTAGTATTGAAAATTGACACCTTCTCTAGTTAAGACGGTTTCAAAGCTGATGTAGGATGGAGTATTGATTCTGGTTGCTAATTCAAATCGATCATAGTTTTTATCTTTTGCGTAAAATCCACGACGAACACGAATCAACTTTCCAGCCTTAACATATTTATTTAACCTCTTCTTTATAACCTCATCACTTTCTTCTCCCCATAACAAAGAGACATCTTTTGATGAGAAGATTGTTTTGGGAGATCTCAATAAGACCTCTAAATATTCACCTTTTGTTGGTTTATTATCCATTATGATACTGCAAGTCGCCTTAAAGGAGACCTGTAGTCACAATATTAGCACATTCTAGGAAAATCAACAATAGTGTAAAATTCACCGAATTTAGGTGAAAACCAGTGAATGAGACCCTGTTTTTACCCTCTATTCACTAGTTTTTATAATCCTGTCCACGTTTCCTTACACTCTGGGCAGTACGCAAAGCCTGTATGTTCAAAGGCGTCTGTGAATCCATTTGGTTGATACATTTGCTCCTTTTCATTCCATACAAATTCATCGTCAATAATAGTTTCTAAATATTTACGCTCACAACCACAAAATTGGCAGGCGTGTTCTGGAAATTTCTTTGTCTTACTTTTCATACTCAGATCATTGATCGAAGCTGATATGAAGTCAATCGATTCTTTACTTTTTGTTAATCTAGGAATAATGTTCTGGTATGGGTCAATTATTTATTACAATCATTGGTGGTCTTGTAGTCGCAGCAATAGCGTCTCGGTTTGGCTTTGGTGGATCGACCAAGGTAACTATTCATGGTGGTCATAAGGTTAAAAAGACAGGTAAATGGATAATTATCATCTCCGTAGTAATGATTCTTGGTGGACTAGCATGGGCAGGAAGTGGTTCACCTGCTCAAGGTGGTCTTGATTTTAATAAACCAGCAACTCTTTATGGTCTAACTTTGGCTGGATATGGATTAATCTTCTTTTTTGTAGGTAAGGTAGTGGCTTGGTTTCAAAAACTTTAATATAGTGCCATTTCCTCGGCTGTCGGCTGTGTAATTTTAAACAATCCATCCCTATAATTCGGGATATAAATGTGCTCTTTATTGGTCTTCCAAAAGGTTATTACCTCGCGCACAACGTCGAGCCGTAGTTACGTCTAGGAAGATTTGGTATACTTATAAATATGGATATCATAAAACCAGAGGAACTGATTAAATATAATAAATTTCTTAGGTTAGGGATTTTCTCACTTTTAATGTTGGGATTTATTACCTTTTGGGTTGTTCCAATGATGTCAGGAAGTGGGGGTATTTATAATATATTAAACTCTTTTACATTAACACTCATCCTATTAAATGTTGTATTCGCTTATTTAGCTACTGTGATTTCGACAATAGCCTCTAGACCTAAGCAATACGGGACTTTGAACTTAGTTGTAATCTTACTAAGAGTTGTACTTGCAGTAGCACTTTTCACTTTAGCTTCATTTTTTGCATTCGCTATAACTTTGGCAATCTTTGATTTGGCCTCTAAGTGGTAATCGACCTTTATACCCTCACTCTACACTTCCCCACCAAACAATTTCGAACATCCTCCCACCTTTGGAGCATTGTAGACAAAACTCTTTTACTGTTGTA
>JBAXRA010000091.1:0-1783 GCA_037131455.1 bacterium
AAAAATTAATGATGGTTTGATATTGGTGGATGAAGATTATAATTTTTTTAAATATGATAATCCAAATTATAAATTAAGTAATTCTATACCAAACCCTTCCTTTGAAGATGGATTATGGGAGAAAGAAGTAGATGATTGCCATGATTTTGATAATAATTCTAAAATTGCAATTGCTCTGGACACCAAAGAAAAGACAGATGGAAATTATTCGCTTCAACTTGAGGCAGAAAGACATATTGCATGTACATCAAAAATAATTACAGTTAAGGGTGGCGGCTCATATCAATTCAGTTTTGATTATCAAAGTCCAAATGCAGAACATTCATCATACTATCTAGGTTTCAATGATAAAAATAAAACTTTAATTTCAGAGGATCTGGATATTAAAGATAGTGAATGGAATACCTTTACAAAAACTATTAAAGTTCCAGAGGGTGCAACACAGGTCGCAATATATGTTTACGCAGATTCAACGGACGGAAAAACAAACATTGTGAATAGATATGATAATTTCAAATTAATTGAAGTTCCAGACTTGAGTGATGCATATTATCTCGTTAGTGAACCAGAAAAGAAGCTTGTTGAACCAAAGTCTATACAGTTTGATTTGATTAATCCTACGAAAAAACTTGTTCATATAAAAGGTGCTACAACTCCTTTTTATCTTGCGATGAGCGAGAGTTATCATGATAAATGGCAATTACAATTTAATGACAATAAGATAAACGGATTCTTTGACTCTTGGATGCCTTTTGTAAAGCCCAATAGAATTCCTGATGAATATCATTACAAACTCAATGATTTTCTCAATGCTTGGTATGTGGACACAGATCAGTATTGTAAAAATAATAATCTTTGTATTAAAAATGCAGACGGTTCATATGATATTGAGATGACTATAGAATTCTTTCCGCAAAGATGGTTTTATCTGGGCCTGCTTATTTCTGGAACAACTCTTGTTGGTTGTATTGGGTATTTGGGCTATGAAGGTATAAAATCAATTAAAAGACGAAGAAAAAGTAAATATGAAAAAGATAATTAAAAAACAATTTTGGCTTAATTTATTTAAGTTAATTAAAAAAGATATTCTCACAAAAAAGAAAAGTGGAGTTTTTCTGATTATAGCTTCTGTATTAATTGGAGTATATTTGGGCGTGAGTGCGGGCTTGCTTTGGTTCTTGTTTCTCGCTTTCGTACTGTACGAATGGGATAATAGGGTAATTGGTGTTCTTGCTTTGATTTCCCTTGCTTCATGTCCTTTCCTTTTGCAATTCAAGCAGGATGCCCTTGCTGAACAAATGGCGGTATATGCGTACTTTTTTCTTGTGATGACTGTCGTACTGCAGATTATTGAATTCAAACGTCATCCAGAATTATTTAAAGATGAAGAAAAATAAACTATATATAATTTTTGCTTTACTGGGAGCTATAGTTGTCCTATGGCAACTTCTTGCTGGCGGTTATGTCTTAACTCTCGATATGGTCTTTGGTCCAAAGGTAAATCTGATTATCAGTCAAGGAGGTCTATTTACTACTTTGCCGACCAAATATGTTTTAGTTTTTCTAACATATATTTCTACTGGTTGGGTTGCTCAAAAAATTCTTCTAATTACTATATTCTTTATCCTTTTCAATTTTCCCCTCCATTTCTTCAGAAAAATATTTAATTCAGAAAAGACATATGGAGCAGAATATTTTTCATCTATTTTCTTTGCAATTAATCCATTTGTATACGAAAGATTTTTAGCGGGGCAATGGGCCGTGATCTTTGGCTATGCACTCT
>JBAXRA010000092.1:0-1691 GCA_037131455.1 bacterium
TCTCTGTATATATGAAGAATAACCGAATTAAAATTGAAATAGCACTCGCAAGAGGTAAGAAAAAATTTGATAAAAGAGAAAGTATTAAAAAGCGTGAAGCGGGAAGAGATATTGCGAGGGATTTAAAGTAAAATCAAAAACCAGCACACTGTTATCTCCTTATCAGGAAACAAAAGGGTGCCGGTTTCAGAAGTTGATTTCTTGGACTGCTGGTGGGAAGCTTGGGTGGCCGTGTCCGTCCATCTCACAAAGGAAAGTGCGAGGCTTAACACAATGAGTGCCAAAAACCCTAGCTCCTTCACTCATGACAAGACGATTCGTCACCCCTAACAGTTTCGCAGCAAAACGCTTGTGTGCATCCATCCAATAGCACACAGAGATATTGTCAGGACCAAGGCCGATGGCATCCGCACCAGTAGACCAACTGATATGGATCGAAACATCTTCAAGGGGCAACCTGATGTGCACAGCCCTGCTTCGCATGTAAACTGTTTCGCCTGGAACATCCGGAATACAAGCGATGCCGATTCCGCGGCGTTTAAGCACATAAAGGTTCCAGATGCTTCGCTGATGTTCAATGATACTCCTTATTGCCAGCTCGATCAGCTTGTAATCTTGACGCCTGATCCCCCAAATTTTTTCCTGGATTTTGCCCCACAGATCATTCGGTTTGATTGGTGCACCGAATAGCACCGTTTTCCTACGGAGAAACATAATCTTGTGATTGGTTTGGTTTCCAGAAAGTCAGCCCTAACGTTCATCGTCAAGGTTCTTTCTACCTACTAGCCTAGACCTGAATTGACGATTGGTCAACAATACTATTTCAATTTTTTAACAATATCTAAAAACTGATCATTACGGTCATACTCATGTTTAAACATCCCAAATGAAGCAAAACCAGGACTAAATAGGATGACATCATTTTTATTCGCGAAGGAAATGGCTTTTGAAATAGCCTCTTTTAAGCTTGAAACTTCCATCTTCGCAATATTTGGAAATTCAGTTTTCAATCGATCCGTACCAGAACCCTTAAGAAAAATTGATATTTTACATTTCCCTACAGCTTTGCAAAAGGATTTCAATACTAGTTTTTTATCCGCTCCTCCAGCAATCAAAATTATTTTTGATTTGGGATATGCACCAAGCACGGCTTCAACACCTGCCAAAGTTGCTTCAGGCGTAGTGGCGTTATTATCATTGATAACATGTAAACCTTTTTTCTTCCCTACATATTCCAATCGCCCCTCTAACCCTTTAAACGAACTAAGGGATTTTTTTATACTTTTATTATCAAGCCCAAAGTACTCTCCTACTTTACACGCATAAGAAGCATTTTCCAGATTATGTTTTCCTATAATGTGCATTGGAATTGTTTCAACATCTTTTATATCTCCAAGTTTTACTTTTCCCTTATACACCGTAGGAATTTTTAGATTTTTATTGGCAACTAAAACTCCATATTTATTTTGATATAAAAATATATTCTGTTTATCAGCTAAATATTTTTTCATGTCGTCCTTATAATAGTTCATATGATCAGGCATGAAACTGGTAAATACGGCAATTTCAGGAGAAAACTTTTCATCCCTAAAACCTTGGCACTGCCACGAATCCAATTCGAGCACCACGACATCACCATCTTTAACTTTTTTTAAAAGTGGCAAAGTGGCTTTTAACCTCATATTTCCACC
>JBAXRA010000093.1:0-1638 GCA_037131455.1 bacterium
CTTCAGACTACTAAAAGAGCAATCCTATTTTAAACACTTTTGATTGCTCTTTTTTCCGCCTTCACGGCGAGACGAGGCGCTTCCTCTCGGCGTTTGGTGGTAGCTCGAAACTCTGTGGCTTCGACAGAGGACAGTGGTAACTCAAAATATGGATTGTGCTAGGCACAAACAAATCTGTGTGTGCTTGCCCCACCCGCCCTGTGCGCGCACAAATCCCCCGCCGTTTTTAGGAACTATTATAAAACGGCGGGAATTGCTCCCTCTCTGCAAGGCTATTGCCCAAGTTTAAAAGTGCTCATAACATCAAGAAAATTTTTCTCCGATGTTGTATAAACACTTTTGTCAGCATCGTAATAGTTCCAATTTACAACAAGCGTTTTATTCCCGATCGGATAAAAATATTCTGCATGTTCGTCCCATTCAAAGCCTGAAAAGGCGCAAAGAGACGGTTTTTTCCCAGAATAGATTGACAGATTGAGAGGAGCGCAAGTTGAGTTGTATCCAGTGTGTCCATCATATTCAGTTAGTGCATAACTTGGAATTGATGCCTTAACCTCATCAAGTGTTTTATTTATGACGGCAAATTTAATAGATTCCAAGTTTGAATTACATGAAATTGTCTTCCCACTATTTGCATCTGTACATTGTTTCCCGTTCTGTGGAGATTTTTTAACAAGGGTTAAAAGTCTTTCAAAGTTTACCTCTTTGTTTAATAGATACATACCGACATCGGTTGCAGGAACCCATAAGTTTTCCGAATAGTTTACACTTACATTATAAATTTGATTTTTATATTCCCCAGGAAATTTGTTGTTGACGCGGAAATTGAAAATGGTGCATCACTCGCGTCATAAGCGTATTGGGGTCTTTCGCTCGTTTGAACAACTATTCGATAAGTTCCTGGCAGAATTGACGAATCTACAGTCCAGGAATACGATCCTGTGTCAGAAATTCCATCAAGATAATTTGTTATTTCTTTTACTATAGTATTTCCATCTTTTGCGGTAAGCCCTATCATAACTTTTTTATTTATGTTATTTGTACTGGTCCATCTGATGGATACCTTGTCACCAATTTTAAAGTTTTCTCCCCCGTTAGGAGAAAGTAATTTAATTGATACCTTATTTGTGCCCACGGATGAATTTTGTTGCGTAGTTGGCGGGGCTTGGGTATTCGTCTGCTGTTGGTTTGATTGCTGTGTTCCGGTATCAACAACAGCCGGTGCTTCTGACTTTTTGCTTTCATAAATATATACGCCACCACCTACCACCAATAAGGCAATAATCACTAAAAGCACTGGCACGATAAAACCTTTTTGTAAGTTTTTCATATTCATATTATATTCTTATTTTAATAATTCTTCCATAGGAACGCCTAACGACTTGGCGATTTTTTGGATTGTCTGAACACTCGGTTTTGTAACGACACCACCTTCAATTTTGGTAAGCGTGGAATATTTAATGTCGGCTTTTTTCGCCAAGTCGTCTTGCGTTAAACCTTGTTTTGTCCGCACTCGTTTTATATTTTGTGATATTGTTGACATGGTATGCTACTTTTGATAGTATAGAAATATGAGTCATTACTTTCTTTGCTCACAAAACAAGGATAGCATAAATAATAGAATTTTTCAAATGCTAA
>JBAXRA010000094.1:0-1629 GCA_037131455.1 bacterium
GAGAAAAAACTTGTTCCAAAAAAGACTGCCACTAAGGCTATTACAAATTGTTTATGTTTATCAGCTCCATTCATGTTTTAAGGAGATTATAGCTTGATAAATACAATAATGGAAATAATTGCGAGGACAATGCGATACCAACCAAAAGAAGTCAAATTATGTTTTTGAATGTATTTTAGGAAGGACTTGATTGCAAGAAGCGCGACAATGAAAGAGACTGCGAAACCGAGGGCAAGCTGGTTTATATCGGCAGAGGTGAATAATTGATAATTTTTATACAAATCAAGAATTGTAGCCGCGGCCATGGTTGGAATGGCTAGAATAAAGGAGAATTCGACAATTTGACGACGAGAGAGGCCAAGGATCTGTCCTCCGACAATGGTAGCGGCCGAGCGCGAGACGCCTGGAATCATGGCGACAGACTGCGCGAGGCCGATGATAAAAGCATTTTTGTAAGTAATCGGTGATTCTTCAGGTTGGGTGTTTTTAGCAAGCTTTCTTTCAAACAATATCAGAACGATTCCTCCGATAAATAAACTTGAGATAACAACCCACACGTTTCCTAGCAAATAGGTTTTTATTATTTTATAAAAAACCAAACCGATGATTGCAGTAGGAATAAAAGCCACAAAAGTCTTCTTTATTAGGTCAAAATTCTTGAAGAGTGTTTTTGCATAAAGTACGACAACAGCCATAATTGCGCCGAGTTGGATGATGATTTCAAAGCTTTTGGTGAAATCCGTACTTGATATACCCAACACCTCCCCTGCCAAAATCATGTGGCCGGTTGATGAGATCGGGAGAAATTCAGTGATTCCTTCTATTATAGAGAGGATGATGGTGTGGATTGTGGTCATTGAGGTAATATTATCACAAACTGGCACCCTCCATCATTTTTAATCTCAAAAGTCCCACCATGCGCTTCGATGAATCTTTTCGAAACATAAACCCCGAGACCATTCCCCATAATCGTAGCCTCGAACGGATCCGGACTAAACTTTTTCAACAAAACAGATGAAATTTCTGGCAATGACCGAACACCTTCATCGCTAATAGTTAAAACAATTTTAGAATTTTTCTTTTCAAGTTTGATTAGAACTGTAGAATCTTTGGAATATTGAATTGAATTTTCAAGAATATTTGCAATCGTAGTGTTTAACTTTGCAGTATCCCCTTTTATTTTATATTCTTCATCTCCAATATCCATTTCAATATTTATATTGTGATGGTCAATGATAAATTTTCTTTCGCATAAAATGTCATTTAAAGTTTGAGCCAAGTCGACTTCATCGTTTGAATATTTCACTTCTTCGTTTTCAATTTGAGAGATGGCTAAAAAGTCTTTTACGATGACAATAAAACGATCGATTATTCCTTGGAGACTTTTGAGACCAATTTTGTCTAGGTCGACATCTTTGTCATTTAACAAGGAGGCGTAAGCGTTTATGGCTGTTAGGGGGCTAGCCATTTGGTGACGGGCTAGGGAGACGAATTTGGATTTTATGTCGTCGACTTCCTTTAGTTGTTGGTTGGCATTGGCGAGTTCGAGGACAAGGTGCTTGTTTTCTTCGTGCTGCTCGGCTTGTTTTTTGACGGATTTGATGAGGAGGATGCCGATGGTGAGGGAAA
>JBAXRA010000095.1:0-1593 GCA_037131455.1 bacterium
CTTTGTAATATGTATTTAAAGTTTGCAGTGACTAGAGGTTGGCAAACCCAGACTATTGATATCTCAGAAAGTGAATCTGGGGGATACAAATTAGCGTCTTTTGAACTAAAGGGAAAACAAATTTACAAATATATGCGATACGAAACAGGAGTGCATCGCGTACAGCGCGTCCCTGCCACTGAAAAATCAGGCCGTATCCACACTTCGACTGTAACTGTTGGAGTTTTACCTTTGAAGAAAAAAATTACCGTCGAAGTTAACCCCGGAGACATCGAAATGGAATTCTCACGTTCAGGTGGAGCAGGAGGACAGAACGTAAACAAGGTGGAAACGGCAGTTAGACTTATCCACAAGCCAACAGGAATTGATGTTCGTTCTACAAGCGCAAGAAGTCAGCTTAAAAACCGTGAACAAGCTATGCAAATTTTGATGGCAAAATTACAACAACTAAAAGAAGAGGAAGAGGCTAAAAAATACGCTCAAAACCGAAAAGATCAGATTGGGACAGGAGATAGGTCTGAAAAAATCAGGACATACAACTTCTTGCAGGATAGAATTACCGATCACCGAATAAAACAGTCATGGCACAGCATTGAAAGGGTAATGTTGGGGGAATTTGGTCCGATTATGGATGCGTTGCAGAATTTTAATGGTGAGGTGGGGGAGGCGGAGGATGAGGGGTAGAAAATCCCAACTAATAGTATATAATCTAAGAATGCATTCAAACCCAACCCCAAAAACTGTACACTTTATCGCAGGCTTACCACGCTCAGGTTCAACTCTCCTTTGTAACATCCTTGCGCAAAATCCTCGTCTTCATACCACAAGCACTTCAGGAATTATGGACATAATGTTTGGGGTTAGAAATAGCTGGGATAACTTGATCGAGTTCAGAGCGACGCCAAACGAAGCCGCCAAAGTCAGAGTTTTAAAAGGAATCCTCCAAAGCTATTACGCTGATGTAGAAAAACCAATTGTTTTCGATAAATGTCGCGGGTGGTTGTCGCTCATTGAAATGGCCGAAATGGTTTTAGAACGCAAAGCTAAAATTCTGGTACCCGTAAGAGACATTAGAGACGTCCTGGCCTCATTTGAAAAATTATGGCGAGCAAGTAACAAGTCAAATCAATCACCAACTGAATCACAAAATTATTTTGACTTTCAAAGCGTTGAAGGCCGTGTGCGTGCTTGGATGAGAACCGATCAACCTGTCGGGCTTGCATACAATAGAATTGTCGATGCCCTAAAAAGAGGATTTTCCGACAGAATGTTTTTTATAGATTTTGACGACCTGACATCAAATCCAAAAGAAATAATGAAAAGGGTGTATGAATTTCTAGAAGAAGAATATTTTGAACATGATTTTGATAATGTTGAACAAGTGACATGGGAAAATGACGAGGTGCACGGCATGAAAGGACTTCATGATATTAGAAAGAAGGTAGAGCCAGTAAAATCAAACAGAGAAGCGATTTTGGGCAATTTTGTAGAAGAATTGGGCAGATTGAATTTCTGGAAGTCCGCTAAATAGTTCTCCACACACCCCCCACATATTGTATTCTAATTTTTTCCTGTATAATACAAACAAATGTC
>JBAXRA010000096.1:0-1583 GCA_037131455.1 bacterium
ATGAAATTCTTCTTTTTGTATCTTTTTTCTTCCAACTCCAATACAGATAAAGTGATTTTGATTCACTTCTTTACGAGCATAGAGATTAAATAATGCTGGAACAATTTTATTTCGTGCCAAATCACCAGTAATACCAAATAGAAGAAACGTCGCCATAACTTGATTCTACACTCTTATTAGGTAATTTGAAATAGCTTTAAAGAGTTGTCGAGGTTGCAGTTGAGGTTGCGGCTGTTGATGTGGCATTCATATCCAACGTAGAGGTGGCCGTACCTTTCGTTGACGATGCATTTGAGCCTGTGACACCAAATTTATCGAGAAGTGCTTTTAATTGTGGATCAGCATCACGTTCAATCATAATAAGGTCTTCAGCCTGATAAATTTTTTGAGAAATAGTCTGGAGTATTGTAAAAGCTTCGGTTGAACTCGCTTTTTTAATAAGATCACCGCACTGAGTAAGCAAAATATCGGTGTCTATAAGAAGACTTTTAACACTGGAAGCTGTGTCAGCTGAAAGGTTTGTGCTTGAAGCAATTAGACTAATCTGATCAAATTTAATTTTAAAATCATTGTATTTAACCTTAGCTTTAGATAGATCGTTTGAGTTAGCAACCAATTCTTGAGAATCGATATCCACACGAGACGCAGTAGATGTCGCGATTTGGTTTCGGATATCACTAATAAGAGAAGTTAATTGACCGCTAGTAGTTGAAGAGCTGGTATCAGAAGAGATTTTTTCTAGGATAAGTTCATGTGCTTTGAGCGATGATTCAAAATCCACTGCTAGTTGCTGAGCAGATGCTAAATCATTGTGCGAAACAAGTGAAGCTACACGGTTTTTGAACTGTGTCACGTTCTTGGCTAGTTCATTCTTAATCAAATCCTGGCTGGTCTGGTTAAATCTCCCCTGTGCAGACAAAGAAGCGGCCTCTTGAAGACGTCTTTCTGTAACATCTATAGCGAGACGAGCTTTTGCCTCTGGTGTTAAGGCTGCGATATCTCGAACACCTTCGTTAATATTAAGTTTTAATGGGTATAGAAAATCTCCGGGTAAAGTGTTCTCGGCTCTTGCTAGAAGGCCTCCTGATATAAAAAGAACTGCTACGATAACAAATGATGGTACAAAACGTCTTGATAGGACATAGGACGTCCAAGAACGATTAAGGTGTTTCTTTATAGAAAATGGTGATTCGACACTTTTTTCTGAATGTTCCAGAATACTTGATTTACCCATTTCTATATCTGTCATGACACGGTTAAATACCTCCTTTTTTTCAAGGTCAGTCATTTTCTGTTTTTTAAGCAGAGATATGAAATTGTGTAAGCCTCTCTGGTTCATGATTTTAAATTAAATTGTTGTTTGGCGAGATTCTCGTCGAGGACAAAGGTTCTTCGACCCCAAAGTGATCTTGCATTTCCTTCAAAGCCCTGTGGATCTGAACGGAAACTGTATTTTCTCTTTGACCAGTAATGTCTGATATTTCCTTAACCGACAAACCGTCCATATATCGCATAATGATTACATCACGAATTTCGGTATCCAAGATGTTTAAGGCGTCTAAAACTATAGACATGTCTACAGC
>JBAXRA010000097.1:0-1574 GCA_037131455.1 bacterium
AAGACATTAAGAAAGTCTTAACAAAACTTAAGAAAGAAAAATTTACAATTATTGCAATCGAACAAGCCAAAAATTCCGTCGATTATAAAAAAGTAAAAGTTAAAGGAGATACAGCAATTATTTTATGGAATGAAGTTGAAGGAGCTCCCAATAACCTTTTAAAAATGTGCGATATTATTGCAGAAATTCCAATGAAAGGGGAGAAGGAGTCGCTGAATGTGTCGGTCGCAGGGGCAGTGGCGTTGTTTCGGATGTTGGGGGTTTAGGTTAAATTTGAATAAATTACAGAAGTGCAAAGTGGTACATCCACCCCATAAAGAGTGATGCAAAAAAGGCAGCTGACAAAGATACAACTTTAATATAGTAGGTTTTCGTATCTTCGGCTGGTATGTAGAAAATAAAATATAAGATGGAAAGTGTTACTGAAAACCATGCCCAAGGTAACAATTCCTGGGCATATTCTAGTCCACACAAGTCATTTGTTGGTGATTCGCTTCTACAAGTATTTGCCAATTGATGTCCAGTTCCAATAAAGTAGAAAGTGGCAGCTGCCCAAATCGTAAGAAATATCGCTTTGATATTTTGCATAATAAAATTATAACAGAATTAATAACTACTTAGAAATCTAAATTACTTTTGATGCACATCACAAAAATGTGCAGATCTCTGTCCAACTACTTTTCGTCGAATTACACCCTTACAACCTTTCTTTTTACAAGGCTTCCCGGTCCTTCTATACGCATTATGCTCATGCTGAAAACTTCCTTTTTCTCCCATTGGGTTTCGGTAGTCACTCATTGAATCTCCTCCAAAATCAATTCCTTTTCGTAGAATAGTTTTAATCCACTTATGAATTTCTTTCATTTCCTTATCACGAATCTTTGAAACTTTTCTCTCCGGATGAATTCCTGCCGTCCACAAAATTTCATCACTATAAATATTTCCAATCCCCGCAACAATTTCGTGATTCATTAATACGGTTTTTATCGCCCCATTAGGTTGTCTATGCAGTCTCTCTTTCAAAACTTCTAATGTGAAATCATCCTCCAACGGCTCAGGTCCAATCTTTTTAAAATGCGTATCCAAATCATCTACTAATGTCACCGTCGCAAACTTTCGCATATCAGAAAAAGCGATATGCATTCCATTGTCTAAAACAAACACCAAATGAAGGAATCGGCTAAATGGATCAGCAAAAGCACTTTTTGGATCCGCTGGAATCCACTTCTTTTTTTCAAACTTATATTTTCCGTACAACAAATGCCCAGTCATTTTCATGTGGACCAAAATCGTATTTTTTCCTTCAATATCAACCAAAACATTTTTGGCTCTTCTAAAAACTTTCTCAATTTTCTTTCCACTAACTTCCTTTTTAAACTTCTTAAAATAAGTGGGATTTTTAATATTATCTTTTCCCAAATAATACTTACTATTGTAATCCGTCCAAACGTCCAAAATCGTTCGTCCTTTAACGAACTTGTTTAACATCTGTGAAGTTGTCTCTACCTCGGGTAGTTCTGGCATATTAAGCGAGATTCTTGAGTGCGGCCTTTACCTTCTCTCCAGGGTCCTTA
>JBAXRA010000098.1:0-1571 GCA_037131455.1 bacterium
GGTTTATACAAGACAAAAAAGATACGTGAAAAAATGTCTGCAGATATTTCAGAAAAAATCCTGACTTCGTTAAACATGGAAAGTGAGATGGCAAATGATGTGATCGAGCTTTTCGAAACGACTGAAAAACCCCAACTTGACGTGATCGCTGTTACACAAGGGCCAGGACTTGAACCGGCTTTGTGGGTGGGAATTAATTTTGCCAAAACCTTAGGAACAGTCTGGAGCATTCCAGTGGTTCCGACGAATCACATGGAAGGACACATACTGTCGGTATTAGTTGATTCCGAGAAAGAAAATAAAACCATCTCTTTCCCAGCCCTCGCTCTTTTAATTTCAGGTGGGCACACTGAATTGGTTTTAATACATGACTGGCATGACTACTCTGTCATTGGCAGGACGCGGGATGATGCAGTAGGTGAAGCCTTCGACAAAGTAGCTCGTATCCTCGGACTTCCCTATCCTGGTGGACCAAAAATTTCTGACTTGGCAGACCTCGCACGCGAGAGACATACCCATGGTGAAGAAAAAAACCCACTAATCATGCTTCCACGGCCAATGTTACATTCCAAAGATTACGACTTTTCTTTTTCAGGTTTAAAAACTGCAGTCTTGTATTTAGTTAAAAAAATATCTACTTTGTCTGAACACGACAAACAGAACATCGCACTGGAATTTGAAGAATCTGCTACCGAGGTATTGATTAAAAAAACTCGTGAGGCCATGATTGATAAAAATATTCGCACCCTTATCATCGGTGGTGGTGTCATTGCGAATAAAAATATCAGACTAGCTTTTCAAAAGATGACCGAACTAGAATTCGTTGACCTCAATCTTTTAATACCCAATATTGAACACTCAACTGATAATGCCATCATGATCGCGGTCGCTGGTTATATGCGCTTTACGAACACATCTAAAGTAAAGGACCCAGGCCAGACAAGCTTCCGAGCAAGTGGAAATTTATCCTTATAATTGCTATGCTAATGGAACTATGGTCCCCGAAAAGCTGTTAAAGCCTTATAATCCACAAGACACAGAGAAAAGAATCTACGAAGCCTGGGAAACCAGTGGTTTTTTTAATCCAGACAACTGCAAAACCGAGCCTGGCGCAGAAACATATACAATAATCCTGCCACCTCCCAATGTGACAGGTACCCTTCACCTTGGTCACGTATTGGGGGCGACTTTGCAGGACATCGCCATTCGTTTCAATAGAATGAACGGTAAAAAGACATTATGGATTCCAGGAACCGATCATGCCGCAATCGCGACGCAAGCAAAAGTAGAAAAAGATATTATGAAAAAAGAGGGTAAATCTCGCCACGATTTAGGGCGATATGAAATGTTGAAGCGAATTAATGAATTTGCTCAACAAAGTCACGACACTATCGTATCCCAATTAAAAGTAACCGGTGCATCATGTGACTGGTCTCGAGAAGCTTTTACATTAGATGCAAAAAGAAATCATTCTGTGCGAACTATTTTTAAACAAATGTACGATGATGGATTAATCTACCGAGGATTTCGAGTGGTAAATTGGGACCCAAAAGGTCAGACCACTATTTCTG
>JBAXRA010000099.1:0-1560 GCA_037131455.1 bacterium
GGGGGAATGTTATCGTGCCGTTAATGGCTCGCACGTTCGCTGTGTTGTTATAAAAATCAACAGTATGTCCATCTACAATTGCTCCAGTACCATAATTTCGACTGTTATCTCTGAATATAACATTTCCATTTATTGACCCTCCTCCTAGTATGGCATAATCATTAAAAGAAACGTTTCCTGTTACTGTAGAAGAAAAACCAGGAACACCAATGTCGGTTGAAGTTGCTGTAACCCATAATCCAGTTGAAGTGACAATAATACTTGATGGTGCTGTCCATGTGCCCAAATTGATGCGAGGACTTGTAGTGCCAACTGTTATGACACTTGTACTTGAATCAGGTAGTAAAGAAGCCTGTGAAGTGTGGGCTGCATCTGTCCACCAGTTACCACTAAGTGTTGTCCAGTCAGAATCAGCACCAGATTGAAACCAGTACAAAGTTTGCGGTTTTGTATAAGAAACAACAATGGCCATATGGTCAACTGAAACCGTTTCAGCGTTAATGGTCACACTAAACGCTAATCCAAAGTCAGAGCTATTGATATCAGCTGCTGTCCACGTTTCTCCCCACGAATCAGCGGATGAGCCGTAAAATGTGCTCGTGTCAGTTAGGGGGAAGTTATGACTAAATAAACCTTTGTTTTCCGTTCCAAGTGTTCCACCATTTTTCACAATATGAACTTCATCTGTACTATAAAAATTGGCGTTCGATTTAAATTCTACTTCAGCTCGAATACCATCAATTGTGGATCCTGTAGGAATTGCGAAACCAAAGTTAGTTGCTTTAAGGTAGTGCCAAACACTTTTGTTATGCACGGCAAAATCGTTTGCAAAAAATGTGTGGGTTTTATCTACAGTAAGGTTATATACAGTAGTTTTTTGGTGAACGGTGGTTTTTGACAAAAGACGCTGCGGCTCAAATGCGCTGTTATATAGGTAATCTCCAATATTTATATCCTTTATTTCTTTAAACTTTCCGTTACCAACATAAAAGGGGTGCTCTGGCGTAGTAGTAACAGACCCTGAATCTGTAATAACTAATACAATATCATCCGATTGTCTTGAACTAACAACTAGAACTTTTGAATCTTGTATCTTTTGATTTTCATCAAAACCTAAAACTAATTGATCTTTTTGTAGCGATTCAATATTCACATCCCCTGTTGGAGTTTTAATTTTAGTACCAGCTATAAAGCAAATAGACTGAGCTGTTGCATATACATCGTCGCTTACTTTTGCGTTATTTACGTTTTGCCATGCTTGGGTTCCAATACTTGAATCATCTGCCATTGTCCCTGGTGACAGGGAACTTGTGTTGGTTGCGAAAGTTGGTTTAGGAAGTATGAAAATTGATAATAGAGCAATTAATAAAAATACCTTTCTTGATTTTTGGAAGTTCATCTTCCAATAAGTATATCACCGCAAAATTGATTAACAATCAATGTGTAGGTATAAAGTAGTTATAAATAATAACTGGCTCCAAAGGTGGGAGGATGTTCGAACCTATTTTAAGACATAAAAACACAAAACCCCGTCCCCACAAGCAGGACGGTAGTCTTTTT
>JBAXRA010000100.1:0-1529 GCA_037131455.1 bacterium
ATCTTCACATTGTCTATATATATGTGCAAAGTGATCGGCTTGTCGGCGCTTGCTACCATATAGACGTTTTTGGCTTTGTAATTAAAAACAACAGTAGAAGGACCTTGCCCTTCTGCGTATTCATTTTGAATATTCCAAGTTCCACCTAGGTACAGCGAGTTTTTTAAAATGGTTTGAGTAATTTGAAAATTTTGAATACCACTTATACCCTGATTACCATTTAACAAATATTCATTTCTTGCAGATCCAAAATATATTTCAGGACTGCCGACTTTTATATTAGTTGCATCAATTGCATTAGTGGGCGCCACAATCCCCTTCGCAATAGCCATCTGGTCTCCTGCATGCAGATTTTTTAATGCATTCTGTATCACCAGTTCTGTCTTGTCATATTTCCCTTCACCGATATGATCATAGATAATTTGCCCCTTTTCATCAATTAAATATTTTCTCGGCCACGAATTGTTATCGAATGCTCCCCATGTCCCATAATTATTATCCATCACCACCGGATATTTTATACCAAGTTTTCTCACTGCATTTTCAACGTTTTCTTTTACTTTTTCAAAAGCAAATTCTGGTGTGTGCACGCCGATAATTTCTAATCCTTGATCTTTGTATTTGTCATACCAAGCGTTTACGTATGGCAGGCTTCGCTGACAATTAATACAACTGTAAGTCCAGAAATCTATGAGCACAATTTTCTTTCCTTTGAATTGTGAAATAGTAATTGGCTCTCCGTTTGTATTAATGAATCCGAATGGATTGGTAATTTCTGGGGCTGGAATTCCACGAGGGCGATTGATAGTTTTTGTCGAAGTGGATGTCAGAGAGATTTCAGGTGTGCAAGTTGAAGCATCGCAAGTACTCGTCTTTAAGCCAGCAGTAAGATTTAAAAGTTTCTGTTCAACGGTTGTAATATCAAAAACTCCTGAATTTAGGATTTTTGTTTCCAGTACTTTGTCGTATCCTAGAATAATAAATAATCCGAGTATGATAAATAATGTTCCTAAAACTTTCTTAAAAATTCCATTTGGATTTGAAAGTGAGCCTAATTTACCTACAATTTTCTGTCCCAAAAATGCAACCAATAAGACCATACCTGAAAGTCCCACAGCATAGGCAATTAAATCAACTAAACCTGCCAATAGTGATTGTGGTAAAACTGTCGCAAGGATGACGAAATAGGTCGGACTGCATGTAGAAAATACTGGACCGAGGGATGCGCCTATAATCACATCGCCCCAGAAACTTTTCTTTTGATAACCTGCACCAAGCAATTTATTTGAACTGATACTTAGTTTTGAGATGAATGGAATTCTTTCCCAGATTGTTGGAAAAACGGTCACGAGACCAAAAATAATAATAATGGTGCCGGAAATAATTGACCAAGTTTGTTGAGGGATAGAAACGAATGCAGTGCTAACCTTTAATATTAAAGTGAAGAGCACAATTGATACACCGAGAGAAATTGCAATTGTGAGGGCCTTCTTTTTATTTGTAGTGGCGGATTCTCCACCTCCAGCGAT